>NZ_JBWMAX010000005.1:0-417609 GCF_056521385.1 Rhodoferax sp. RT5P35
ACGCACAGGGCCCGGGACATTGAACAACTGCTGCCGCATCGCTGGCAGCCCATCCCTCCTTGAAATCAACCATGGCTGTGGCCAGTGGTCAACATGGGATGGCCGGACGCTTACCAATAGGGGCCCTCTCTACACCGTGAGGCGGAGTAAGGGGTGCGTTTTTAAGCAAGGCAAGATATTGGTACGCGCCGCGCCTGAACATCTCCAGCGTGCCCACGTCGTAGCCGGGGATACGGTCGAGTGTCCGCCAGGTCACGGCATACCAGCTGGCTTTGTTAGGTCGCTGGCCTTTGACTGTCTCAAAGATGAAACCAGCCTCCAGTAGCTCCCGCTTGGCACGGGTGATCACGTCAGAGCTCTTCCAGCCACGCTTGGCCAGGTACGCAGCCGATGCCAGCAGTCGTCCGTTGTTGTCGCGGACAAACTGGCGCGCAAACTCAAAGAGCAATGCACGCGCAGGATGCGATAGACGGACGTAGGCGGTGCAATCCAGGACGGACCAGGGCAAGGCAGCAAACCCGCCCGCATCACGTCCTGAGTCACCTTTTCGGCCAGGATTACGACCATTGGCCATGGGACTCCAGCGCGGCGGCACCGGCACCCAGAAGCGGGCCGCCCGCCGGGTCAATGGCTAGGCCCAGCGGGTCGCCAGATGGCTCGTTGATCAACTCATACAGGGCGACACCGGAATGCAAGTAGCCTTGTTCATCGTAGAGCGTTTGGCGCGCAACCCTGGCGATGCTGTAGCCATGTTTGTCGTTCAGCTCCTTGATACGGGCGGCGGGCATCATCACGCCAGAGCGGCGCAGTTCCATGGTGTTCTTGTTGCTGGCACGCAGCAACTTGATCACAGTCGCGTATTGCGCCGCCGTCGCCGTGCTTTTGCCGATAGACTTACGCTTGCCTTTTAAGTTTTTTGCAAAGCCTTCGGTGTTCGTTGCACCGGGGGCTTTTTCATTTCCGGGGTTGATGTCTTTGCGGCTCATCGTGTCACCTCCAGCACGCGGCCCAGGTTGCCCAACACAGCCTTGGCGACTGCGTAGGCTTCATGGTGGTTGGCGGTACCGTGCATTGCCTTGGTGGCCAGGTCCTGCGCCACAACCAGCAAAGACTGCTTAGGGGCCGTCAGATCCTCACGCATTGCCCAAAGCCTAAGCGTCTGCTGAGCCCTCGAAAGGTGAAATGCAGCCTCGCAAGTAGGCAGTCCAGAACGAGTTTCACGCTCTAGTGGTACCGGTTGAAAAGTGATTGCAGCCATGGTGTAAACCTCTCGGTTTGTTGAACATGGTTGGCAAACCTAAGCACGATATTTGTGCAGCGCAAAGGCGCTTGGACTACACGCCTTTCCCAAATCTGAGCTTTTTCATTCTTCCCGGCGCTTTAGGCGCTCGCTCGATCAATGCGTCATTTCGCTCTTTTACGCTTTTTGCTCTATTAGCAATTTCCGTAGCCCACTTTGCCTGCCATGGCTCGCATTTCTTAAGTTCCCGCCAATGAATTAGCGCGGTTGACTCGCTCACTGCGGCTGCGGTTGCAATCTCTTTTTTTAGGGTGGTTTCAGACTTGTGTTCGCCTGGGAATGCCTCCATTTTTAAGTACGCCTGTATCCACAAAGAAACAACGTGCCATTTCCGCTTTTCTTTCTCAGCATCACTTGGCGCGTGGTGCCTTCCAATGCGTAAAGCGCTGCGAATATTGGGCAATTGGTCATCAACGGGGCCGGGAGCTTCGCAAAACTTAATGAGGTCTTGAATCACCGGGTCTAAAGCGTCAAGGATATTCAGCAAAATATTTGCGTCAAAAACGCCCTCAGCGTCAGCTAATGGGATGTTATCTAAATGGCTTACTCGCCAACTTTCATTTCTTGGACGGTCGGCTTCCCTCCGCTCCAAATAGGCTCGGAATAAGTTGACTCCGCTTTCATGGCGCATGTAGTCTGTGAGTAGCTGTGCGCCCGGTCTTTCGTGAATCGGCTTCAATTACACCCCTTCAAGGTGTCACTTCAAATAGAAGCCCCAGCAGGCGGGTGAAGGTTCCCGCTTTTCGGTTCGCGGGCCTAGCTGGGGCAAAACGGTTCAAGCGTGGCTTTGCACCCAGCTCTTCAAGACTTCATTGATGCGGGTTTGCCAGCCCGGCCCGGTGGCTTTGAATGCATCCAGCACCTCGGCATCGACGCGCATGTTCAAGGTGGGGCGCTTCACGGTCACGGCGGGCCTGACCCGCCCCCGCTTGATGGTCGCACTCGCCCAGTACGCAGCCACGGCAGCGGCATCGTTGGGGTCACTGCCAGGCGTGAACGGGATGGACGCATCCTGCGCAGCTTCGCGCTTGACGCGCTCCCAGTCGGTGCCCGAGGGCTTCGGTTCAGTGGGCTTCTTGCCAGCTTGCATACGTCATCATTTCGTTCAGGCGTACGCGGCGGCTCGGCGTGTAGTAGGCCGTTTGACCGGCGCTATCTTGGGCATCGACACCTTGACGGTCGGCACCATGCCCGCAGTGGCCGCCATATCAATCAAGGTGTCCAGCGAGAACAGGTTTACCTTGCCCCGCATCAGGTCGGATATGCGCGGCTGGGTTACGCCGAACAACGCGGCGGCCTGGGCCTGGGTCATGTCCTGTTGGCGGATAACTTCGGTCAGGCTCAACATCAGAGAAGAGCGTGCACGCATACTGGCCGCCTCCTGGGGGGTGTCCTCGATGGCATCCCACACGCTGGCAAATCGCTGTTTATCGGTCATGGCGCAATTTCCTTCATTAAGTCTTTGAGCCGCTTCTTGGCTAGTTCAATATCCCGCTTCGCCGTCTGTTGGGTCTTCTTCTGAAAGCAATGCAGTACATAGATTGCATCAGCCAATTTGGCAACGTAGACCACGCGGAACGTGCCAGCCTCGTCCCATATGCGCAGCTCCACTACACCAGCGCCGATACTGGGCATAGCTTTGGCATCATCAGGCGCTAAACCGTTTTGCACCCTGTCCAGTTGATACCCCGCCTCACGCATCGCGGTTTGGGGAAAGCTGCGTAGGTCATCAAGGGCCGCGCCTCGAAACTCAATAGGTTTCATGGATTGAATTATATGGAATTTTGTATGTTTGTGTTGGCGAAAGGCGACCCTATCCAGCCACTACGCGCAGGCCATTGAGTACGGCTTGGGGTACGAACGGCACACCAGCCTGCTCCAGCATCCATGCCTCGATGCGTTCATGGTGCACGCGCAGCAATTCAAGTGGGCGCACGGTGTAGTGCTTTTCAGCGGTGGCGCTGGGCTTGTGCCCTTGAATCTGCGCTACCACGCCTACGGGCACCTCCAGCCACTCGGTCAGGCTTTTGAATGAGCGGCGCAGGCCGTGCAGGGTCAGGCCATCTACGCCAGCAACTGTGCAAGCGCGGGTATGCGGGTTGTTGGGCTCGCTCAGGTGGCCCGATTCGCTGGTGGGGCTGCAGAACACCCATTCATTGCGGCGGGGCAGGGCGGCCAGCAGGTGCAGCATGTAGGGCGTGGCGGGTATCTCGCGGTTGCCTTCCACCTTGTCGTGCAGGTAGATGCCTTTCCACTGGGTGTTCACGTCTTCCCAGCGCAGTGCCAGCACTTCATTCAGCCGCGCCCCGGACAACAGCAGGAATTGCAGGCAAGCGGCAATCACTGGGTTTTGAATTTGCTGCACGGCGGCGAACCATGCGGCCAGTTGTTCGCGTTGCAGCACATCGGATTTCGTCCCGGCCTTGCCCAGGGCTTCACGGGTCTTCTTGGTCTTGGCTGGGTTCTTGACGGGCAGCAGGTCGCCGTAGGCGGGCTGCTCGCTGCACCAGGTCAGAAACACGGTCAGCAGCCGCCATGCCAGCCGGGCGGAGGATGCACGGGTTTTGCCCTCGTTCGCGGCCCATGCCTCGATGGTGGGCTGGTCAAGGTTGCGCAGTGCCAGCGGCATCAATGCGGCCAGCGGTCCCGGCTTGGTCAGTTGCTTGCCACCACCACGGCGGCCAGACGGCAAGCCCCCGGCTTTGGCTTTGTCGATGTGGTCGCGGTAGTGCAGTGCTCCCCATTTCGGGCGGCGTTCTTCGATGTAGGTGGCCCACACCTCGCCTACGGTCAGCGCGGCTACTTTGTCGGCCTCTACTTTGGCAGCAGTGGCAGCCCTCTTTTCAACGGCGGCGGCTTGTTGGTCGCGCTCCACCTCGCGGGGGTCTATGCCTGCATCCAGGGTCACGCGCAAACGGTTTGCCTCGGCTCGGGCCTGTTCAATGGTCCAGGCGCGAACATCTCCGATGGTACGGCGGATGGTCTGCCTATTCAGTTTGGCCTCAAACACGAACGACTTGGCCCCGGTGTTGGTCACACGAACCCGCAGGCCGGGGGCTTCGCTGTCGCGCAAGAAGGCTTGGGCTTTTTGGTCGGTGCGGCAGGTCAGCCGTTCAATCACGCCTGCGGTCAGGTTTATCCGCTGGGTGGTGTCAGGTGCGTCGGTTTTCTTGGGGCGGGCCATACTGCTTGCTCCGGTCAGTTTGGCTACACCGGCATTCCGTGTAGCCACTGCGTAGCCAAAAATCCCCAATTTAGAGGAATATCAATCAACACTAAGGCTGTTTTCTTATCCAGTTGTATGGACGTAAGCTGTTGATTTATATTGATTGTAGCAACATCAATCAACGATGTGAAATACTATAAAGTCAGGATTGTGATTCCTGTTGTCGAGGGTTCGAGCCCCTTCAGCCACCCCAAGTACAGTGAGGAAAGCCTGCTATTGCATAAATAGCAGGCTTTTTGCATTTCCGGCTCCGCCATGGGTACATGCATTTGAACGGGCCACAAAGGCGTGGCAGCATTTCTCCACTTGCATTTCCACGCGGACAGAATTTACGTGGAGTTAGCGAGTTTTGAGACACCTTGAACGCTATCAGGATTTATTTTAAGAAAAATGCCTCTAGCGCAGAGAGAATAAACGCCTGCTGCTATTTATTTTGTAGTGAAATGCTGGTTGGTAAATATCGCTGGCCAGGTAAGTTTTCCGCACAAAAAAGCCTGAATTCATTCGGTCCTGAGCTGGGCTTTTGCGCTAGCCATTGGGTCTGAAACAGCAGGTGCTGCATGCCTGACAAGATCTGTCCATCGGGGTCTTGGTCTATCACCAAATCCATCGCGCCCTGGGTCAGCCAGGTGCGGTGCGCATCTGACAGCTCATGCCCTATCCACACCACTTCTCCCACCACTTTTCCTATATGGCCGTGGCGCAGCAATGCCTGGTGGATGCCAGCAGACCCGGCACCGCTATGGTAGATACCTGCTACACCGCCTTGCTGCAGGGCCGTGTCTACCGCCTGGAAGGTCTGGTCGGGGTCGTCGAAGCACGGGGTGGCGGGGTTGCAGGTGAATTGGCTGAACTTTTCTCGTACCACGTCTAGAAACCCGGCAGTGCGGTCGCGGTGGGCGCGAAAGTGCAGGTCGTTGGTCAGCAGCAATAAACGTCCTCCGGGCCGGGCCAACCGCCCCATGAAGTGCCCGGCCGTGCGGCCTGCGTGGAGGTTGTCGATGCCCGCGTAGTGCAATCGGGAGACATCGCTGATGTCGCTCATCAAGGTGACCACGGGCACGCCTTGCTGGCTGACCTGCTGCACGGCGGCGCGCAGCACGGGGGTGTCTTGCACGGCCAGCAGGAGGCCGTGGCGTGGGTGCGGGGGCTGGCGGATGAACTGCGCGGTGCGTTCGTCGTCGCCGGGCACAAACGTGTGGCGGTGCACCACGATGCGCCTGTCCAGCAGGGGCATGAGGCGCTGCAAGGCCAGTTCCATGCGCTGGAAAAATGGGGTCTGGCTGCGCGCAAACACCACGTCCAGCCGGGTCAGCCCCCGGTGCACTTCGGGCATTAGGCGCGGCACTGCGAGCTGCTGTGCCGCGCGAATGACCTTTTCACGCGTGGCGGTGGAGACGCTACCCCGGTCATTCAGCACCCGGTTGACGGTGGCCGGGCTGACCTGGGCCAGCGCGGCAATGTCGATGAAGCGGGCGCTGGATTTTTTACGCAGAGGGGGAATGTCGGCCATTCCCCACTGTAAATCAGGCGGGCTGTGCTACTTTTTCGCGCGCTACGGCCACGGCATTCGTCAGGTAGGCCATGCTGGAGGCCAGTTGCTGCTCGATGTCGGCCTCGGACGCGGCGGCGATTTCTTCGGCGAAGGGCTCAAACGACACAAAGCCTGCGTAGCCCGCATCCAGCAAGGTGCCGAGCTGTGCGGCGTTGCCCAGTCGATCGCTGGCACCTACCAGCACGCGGTGGCTGTCGCGCATTTGGTTGGGTGTGAGGGCGGTGTCTTCCACGCCAGAAATGTGGACCAGGCCGGTGTGCTCGGGGAAGAACAGGCCTTCGCCTGCCAGGTGGTGGTGGAAGGTGTCGTGCACCAGCTGGAAGGTGCTACCGCCGCCGACCTCGATGATGGCACGTACGGCCTGCGACTTGCGGCGCACGGCACATTCTTCGAAGCCCAGGGGCTCTACCAAGCCGACCAGTTTGGCGGCTTCCAGCAGGGGCTTGAGTTGGGTCAGGGCGTTGACCAGGTCGAGGTGGCGCTGGTCCGGCGTGCGGTTGTCGCGCAGATCATTGGTGGGGCACAGCACCAGGGCTTCGGCACCGCAGGCCACGGCGTAGGCAATCATGTCCTGGGCTTCCTGCAGGCGCTTGGCATCGAACTGCTCAAAGCGCTGCAATGCATTGATGGAGCGGATGGTCAGGCCCTGGGTCTTGGCGGCGGTACCGATGTCGGCGGCCTTGGCACCGTTGACCATTTCCGCCTCGGGCAGGTCATTGCGGATTTCAATAGCGCCCACGCCCAAGCGCTTGGCCATGGCGGCGAAGCTGGCGAACGGGATGCGCGGTGCGCTGATACGGTTGATGGAAAAAGGGATGGCGGTAGGGGATGTCATGGTGGGGTTTGTCTCTTGGAAAAAATCGGCTTGTCTGTGGGCTGGTCTGGCCGCCACTGTAGACAAGCCGGACCCGGTTTGCATCCGATTTTTTGACCATTTATGGTCATTTCTAAGGGTTTACCTTGAAGTTAAATTCGAATTTAAAATCTTTTGGAAAATTATTTTCGTTTATCGAAAATCCCCGTATAGTTCGGCATCTTGGTTCCCGCCCTTGTTCTGTTCAGGCGGATTTTTTCTGTTGTATTCCCTGGTAAATCCTATGAAAAACGTTGCTGTTTTCGGTGCCGGTCGCATTGGCCGTATCCACTCTTCCAATATTGCCGCACTGCCGGGTGTCAAGCTGCAAGCCGTGTGCGACCCGGTGCCCGCCGCCGCCAGCGACCTGGCGCAGCAACTGGGAGCCCAGGTGTCCACCATCGAAGCCGTGTTGGCCGACAAGAGCATTGACGCCGTGGCCATTTGCTCGTCCACCGCTACACACAGCGACCTGATCACCCGCGCTGCTGCAGCAGGCAAGCACATTTTTTGCGAAAAGCCGGTCGATTTGTCGGTGCCCCGCGCCATCGCCTGTGCAGAAGCCGTCAAGGCCGCCGGTGTGGCCTGCATGATCGGCTTCCAGCGCCGTTTCGACCCCACCTTCAACGATGCCAGCCGCCGCCTGGCCGCCGGTGATATCGGCAAACCTGAGATGCTGATCATCACCAGCCGCGACCCCGGCGCGCCCCCGGCCGACTACATCAAGGCATCCGGCGGCATCTTCCGCGACATGCTGATCCACGACCTCGACGTGTTCCGCTGGATTTTGTGCGCCGACGGCGACGAAGCGGTGTGGCTCAGCGCCACCGGCTCGGTCCTGACCGACCCCGCCATCACCGCCCTGGGCGACGTGGACAGCACCGCTGTGACCATCCGCACCCAATCCGGCCGCCTGTGCCAGATCAACACCAGCCGCCGCGCTGCCTACGGCTACGACCAGCGCTTTGAAGTGCTGGGCTCGGGCGGTCTGCTGCAATGCGGTAACCAAACCCCTTCGGCCGTGGTGCAGTGGGATGCCAACGGCATCCGCGCCGACAAGCCCGAAGCCTTTTTCCTGCAACGCTACGCTGCTGCCTACAAGCTGGAAATCGCGCATTTCTTTGAGTGCCTGCAGACTGGCGCACCTTTTAAAACCACGGTGGCCGACGGCGTTGCAGCGCAAAAGCTGGCCGATGCCGCCGCTGAAAGCTGCAAGAGCGGCCAACCGGTGGTGTTCTAAGCCATGGCTACGTCTAATTCCCCTTTGCGAATCGGCATCGCCGGTCTGGGCCGCCTGGGCCAACGCCACGCTGAGGCCCTGGCCTTCCGTACCCGCCACTGCAGCCTGGTGGCAGCCTGCAGCCCGGTGGCCAGCGAGCGCGCCTTTGCGGGCGAGCAACTGGGCATCGTCCGCCTGTATGGCGACTTCGACGCTTTCATCGCCGACCCGGACATCGACGCAGTGGTGCTGGTCACGCCCACCTCGCTGCACGCCAACCAGGCGATTGCCGCGCTGGAAGCGGGCAAGCATGTGTTTGTGGAAAAGCCGCTGGCGCTGAACCTGGCCGATTGCGAACGCGTGCTGGCCGTAGCCGAAAAGCACCCGGCGCAGGTCGCGATGGTCGGCTTTGTGCGCCGCTTTGATCCCAGCTACCTCGCGGCACAGACCAGCGTGGCGGCGGGCGAGATCGGCAAGCCGTTTTTGGTGCGCAGCCAGACCTGTGACCAGAACGACCCCGAAGGTTTTTTTGTACGGTTTGCGCCGACCTCGGGCGGCATCTTCATGGACTGCAGCGTGCACGACATCGACTTGGCGCGATGGATGCTGGGCCGCCCCAAAGCCTTGCGCGCCTTCGCCACCGGCACCAACGCGCTGCACCCGGCGCTGGCCGAGTTTGGCGATGTGGACAACGGCGTGGCCGTGGTCGAGTTTGAAGGCGGAGCCAAGGCCGTGCTGTATGCCTCGCGCACCATGGCGCATGGGCATGAAACCAGTACCGAGGTGATCGGCACTGCGGGCAAGTTGCTGGTGGGCGAGCACGCTGCCCGCGACCGCGTGGTGCGCAGCGACGGGCTGGGCGTGCGCCATACGGTAGTGGCCGACTTTTACGAGCGTTTCGAAGCCGCCTTTGCGGCCGAGATGGCAGCGTTTGTGGCCGCCTGCCGTGGTGTGCAGCCGCTGACGCTGACGCTGTCGGATGCGCTGGAGGCCACCCGCATCGGGCTGGCCATCACCCGGTCACTGCACAGCGGGCTGCCAGAGCCCATCTGAGCTTAGAAGGGCGCGTCCTTGCTGTCGGAAGCGGCTGTAGGTGTTGCGGCTTCTTCTTGTACGGCCACGTCGGGCGTATCTGCCGATACTGCTTGGCGCAACGTGGCCTTTTCGCCTGCGCTGGCAAACTTGCTGTATTTGCCCAGCACCGACACCAGTTGGCCGTACACGCGCGGGTTGCCGGCCATGCACTCTTTCTGCTCCAAAAAGTCGGCCTCGCCGGTGAAGTTGCCCACCAGACCACCGGCTTCGGTAATCAGCAGTGAGCCCGCGGCCACGTCCCAGGGGTTCAGGCCGGATTCGAAAAATCCATCGGTGAAACCCGCGGCCACATAGGCCATGTCGAGTGCCGCAGCGCCGGGGCGGCGAATTCCCGCCAGCTTGGGCATCAAGTCAGACATCATGCCCAGGTAGTTTTTGAAATTGTCACCCGGGCGGAACGGGAAGCCGGTGGAGATCAGGCATTCGTTCAGGCGCACGCGCTTGGATACGCGTATGCGGCGCTCGTTCATATACGCACCCCGGCCCTTGGTGGCAGTGAACAGGTCGTTGCGGGTGGGGTCGAAAACGACGGCTTGTTCGATCTTCCCCTGCACGGCCAGCGCGATGCTGACGCAGTAGAACGGAAAGCCGTGGATGAAATTGGTGGTGCCGTCTAACGGGTCGATGATCCACACAAACTCGGAATCTTTGGCGCCAAACTCTGAACCCGATTCTTCTGCCAGGATGCCGTGGCCGGGATAGGCCGTGGTCAGCGTCTCGATGATCACTTTCTCAGCCGCCTGGTCGACTTCGGTGACGAAATCGTTGATTTGCTTCTGATTTATACGTACCGCTTCGACATCGAGTGCCGCACGGTTGATGAGCTTGCCAGCTTCGCGGGCGGCCTTGACGGCCACGTTCAGCATCGGGTGTAGGTTTGGGAGCGCCATAGATTTTTAAGAAGAGCAAAAGAAGAGCAGCCCGGCGATGCAGGCAGCGACAATCGATCGATTTTACCCGTCCTACTGTTTCCGTCATGCAAAGCCGTTTTATTCTGATCCAACCCAGCCACGCTGGCAATGTAGGTGCTACCGCCCGGGCCATGAAAGTCATGGGCTTTGACGACCTGGTGCTGGTCAATCCGCGCTGGCCGAATGTGCTGCGCCGCCTGGAAACCATCCAGCGCGCCAGCGGTGCCCTGGACGTGCTCAACAACGCCCGCATCGTCGCAACGCTGGACGAGGCGCTGGATGGCATGGACCACCTGTGCGCCACCGCCATGACCCCGCGCGACTTCGGCCCGCCCACCACCACACCGCGCCCGCATTTTGAAGCGCTATTGAAACGAGAGCTACCGGTGCAGCTGGAATCTGCGCCAGAGGCCGATTTAGCTTTAAAAAGACCTGCAGGTGTCGCGTTCCTGTTTGGCTGCGAGCGCTTTGGCATGACCAACGAAGACGTGTACCGTTGCCACGTGGCTTTAAGCATTCCCACTAACCCGCACTTCGGCTCGCTGAACCTGGCCGCGGCCGTGCAGCTTATTGCCTACGAATGGCGCATGGCCCTGGGCGGCTACGCGGTGGAAGCCGCCACCCCGCCGTCCGCACAGGCCGACGCGCGCCAGGTCGGTGGCATGCTGGCGCACTGGGAGCAGGCGCTGACGGCGCTGGGCTTCCTCGACCCCGCCGCACCCAAAAAGCTGATGCCGCGCCTGAACCAGTTGTTCAACCGCGCCCAGCCGCTGCAGGAAGAAATCCATATCCTGCGCGGCATTGCCAAAGCCATTACCCAAGCCACGGATCAGGCTTCGGACAAAGCCAAATCCCCAGCAAACGACTAGACTAATCTGATGTTTTCCCGCCTCCGCTCCGACATCCACTGCATCCTCGACCGCGACCCTGCTGCGCGCAGCACCTGGGAGGTGTTGACCTGCTACCCCGGCCTGCATGCGGTGGTGCTGCACCGCCCGGCCCACTGGTGCTGGCACCACGGCTTCAAGTGGCTGGGGCGCTTTATCTCGCACATCGCGCGCGGGCTGACCGGCATCGAAATCCACCCCGGTGCCAAGCTGGGCGAGCGGGTGTTTTTTGACCACGCGATGGGTGTGGTGGTGGGCGAAACGGCGGAGATCGGCGACGGCTGCACCATCTACCAGGGCGTGACGCTGGGCGGCACCTCGCTGTACAAGGGCACCAAGCGCCATCCCACGCTGGGCCGCGACGTGGTGGTCAGCGCCGGCGCCAAGGTGCTGGGCGGCTTTACCGTGGGCGACGGGGCCAAGATCGGCTCCAACGCGGTGGTGATCAAGCCGGTGCCTGCGGGTGCCACGGCGGTGGGCATTCCGGCCCGCATCATCCTGCCCAAGGACGGCGAGGCGGGCGATGCGGCCATGGCCACGCCGCGCTTCTCGGCCTACGGCATCACTCCCGATGGCGACCCCATTGGCGAAGCCATGCGCGGCCTGATCGATAGCGCCTCCAGCCAGGAGCACCAGATTGCGCTGCTCTGGCAGGCTATCGAAAAGCTCTCGGCCACCCAGACCACCCCCGACTGCGTGCCCTGCGACGCGGCCCGCACCGAGTGCTTCGAGGCCGAGAAGTTCACGCAACTGGTGGGCAAGTAAGGACCATAACGTTAGGATGTGGTCATGTCCTACGCCCAACCGCAACACCATTTCGCTGCCGATGCTTACCTGGTCTGGGAGGCCAACCAGACTGAGCGCCATGAATACATCCAGGGCGAAGTCTTTGCGATGGCGGGCGGGACGGAGAACCACAACACGGTGGCCTTGAATGCTGCTGTTGTGTTGCGCAGCCATCTCAAAGGCACACCCTGCAAGGTATTTATTTCCGATATGCGGGTGCAGGTGGCGGCCGTAGACGCTTATTTCTACCCCGATGTCGTGGTTCGTTGCCAGCCAAAGACGGCTCCCGATGGAAAGGCCATATCGACGGATGCCCCCGTACTGGTCGTCGAAGTGCTGTCCGACAGCACCGCCACCTGGGACCGGGGCGGCAAATTCGCGGCTTACCGCCAGCTGCCTAGCCTGCAGGAGTACGTGCTAATCGACCCGCAAGCCCAGACGGTCGAGCTGTACCGGCGCAATGCCGCCCAGCGGTTTGAACTGTATGCCTGGGATGCCCTGAATCCAGGGCCCTGCGAATTCGCCAGCGTGGGGCTGCAATGGCCGCTGGAGGATGTGTTTGAGGGTGTAGTGCTGGATAAACCCGCGGATACAGCCAGCGCGGCCACGGTGTAAAAATACAAGCCTTTTAGACCACCGGCGCATATTCCGTCTACGCAAGCAGCTTCTTTTTCGATAGCAAGTTAGCCCAGCATCATCCGCGCCGAGCCCGATACCCGGACCGAGCTGCCCGGAGTGTCCGACAGCTCCGCCCGCAGCAGCGAGCGCATGCCCATGTCTTCGCCTTGCACCACGTCGATACGGCCCGCGTGTGGCCAGGCGATGTCGCGCAGATAGGCTGCCAGGGCGGCGGTGGCGGCTCCGGTGGCGGGGTCTTCCAGCACGCCGCCGGAGGCAAAGGCGTTGCGGGTGTGCAAATGCTGCGCGGATTCGGCAAACACCAGCACGATGGTCGTCAGGCCCGCGTCCCGCATCAGGGTGCGGCCTGCGGCCAGGTCGTAGTGCATGGCGGCCAGGGCGGAGCGGGTTTTGAGCGCCAGCACCAAGTGGTCTGCACCGCCATGGGCCAGGGCGGGCGGGATGCGCGGGTCCAGGTGGTCAGGCGTGTAGCCGAACAATGCCAGCGCGGCATCCATCAGCGCGGCAGGGGCGGACTGGCTGTGGGTAGGGGGCGATTGCAGCGCGGCTTCCACGGTGGAGCCCTCGCGGCGGCCTTCGACGGTAATCTGGGCGTGGTTCAGCGACAAGGCAAACACGCCGTCGCCCTGCTGCAAAGCCAGCGCCGCGCCAAGTGCAATCGTGGCGTGGCCGCAGAAGGCGACTTCGCTCTCAGGCGAGAAGTAGCGCACCCGCCAGCCTTCGCCTACCGGCGTGGCAAATACGGTCTCGGAAAACCCTACTTCGGCAGCGATGCGCTGCATGTCGGTATCGGGCGGTAGCGCGTCGGCCAGCACCACGCCCGCTGGGTTGCCGCCGGTGTCGCCGTCGGAGAAGGCCGCAAATTTTTGGACCTGCATTTAGCCTGCTACCCGTATTGCCGACTTGGGCCGAAATGCCTTGCACACCGCATCAACGGTCTCCAGGTACGGCCCGCCGATCAAGTCAATGCAGTAGGGCACCGCCGCAAAGATGCCGGGCACGCCCCGCTCGGGCAGGCCTTCCAGTGTCTCGGCAATGGCTTTGGGCTGGCCGGGCAGGTTCAGGATGAGGGCCTGGTCGCGGATGACGGCGGTTTGGCGCGACAGGATGGCGGTGGGCACAAACTGCAAGCTGATCTGGCGCATTTGCTCGCCAAAGCCGGGCATGGTCTTGTGGGCCACGGCCAGGGTGGCCTCGGGGGTCACGTCGCGCAGGGCCGGGCCGGTGCCTCCGGTGGTCAGCACCAGGCTGCACCCGGCATCGACCAGCTCAATCAGCGTGGCGCTGATGGCGGCCTGCTCGTCCGGGATCAGGCGGGGGAGGAATTCGATGGGGTTCTTTAAGGCGCGGGTCAGCCAGTCTTGCAGCGCGGGCAGGCCCTTGTCTTCGTACACCCCGCTGCTCGCCCGGTCGCTGACCGAGACGATGCCGATCTTGACGGGATCGAACGCAGTCATTCTTCCGCCGTGTCGGCTATGGCGCCGTCGTTCAGCGGGCCGTCCATGTCGGCCAGTTGCTCGCGCACCAACTGAAAGATGTCGCGGTAGGCGCGGCCGTGGCGGGGCGGGGCACCGGGCTTTTCGGGCACTAGGTCTTTGCGGGCCTGGCGCACCAGGGCGCGCAGTTGCTGGGAGTCGGTCTGCGGGAACTCGGCAATCCACTCGCCCACGGCATCGTCTTCGGCGATCAGGCGGTTGCGCCAGGTTTCGGCCTTGTGCAGGGCCAGGTTTTCTTGCGCCGAGCCGGAGTGCTGGATTTTCAGCGTCGCGCGGATTTCGTCGAGTTTTTCGGGTTCTTGTTTGCGCATGAGTTTGCCGATGAACTGCATCTGGCGGCGTTTGCCTTCGAAATTGGTGATGCGCTTGGCT
Organism: Rhodoferax sp. RT5P35; assembly: GCF_056521385.1. Taxonomy (NCBI): domain Bacteria; kingdom Pseudomonadati; phylum Pseudomonadota; class Betaproteobacteria; order Burkholderiales; family Comamonadaceae; genus Rhodoferax; species Rhodoferax sp. RT5P35. Next base: position 14,340 of record NZ_JBWMAX010000005.1, read on the forward strand.
TCCAGCACTGCGTCATGCAGCTTTTCGGTGAGTTGCAGCTTGGTGAACAGGTCCAGGCGCAGGGTCAGCAGACTTTCGCCCAGGGCTTGCAGTTCGTCGCTTTCTTTCTTGAGGTCGGTGCGGCTGGAGGCATCCGTGCCCTTGAGTTCGGCTTTGAGCTGGATGTCCAGTTCGCTCCCTTCGGCAACGAATTTGCCCTGGACGTAGTAGCCTTTGGTGAGTTTGCGTGACATGGTTTTTAGGGTTGTGCGCGCGGTGCGCGGGGTATCCGATGGGGGTGCAGCAAGAGAGGCTGCGTGGCAAGTATCATAGCCGCCAACATGAAAAAACCAGTTTCCCCTTCTGCCAGCGACAATCGCCAGCCCGCCACCGGCTTCGCCTACAGCCGTCCCTTCTTTGAAGAGCTCGTCGATAGTGCCTTGGCGCATGCCAAAAAACTCGGCGCCACCAACGCCGGGGCCGAGGCTTCTGAGGGCTGTGGCCTGAGCGTTTCGGTGCGCAAAGGCGCGCTGGAAACGGTGGAGCGCAACCGCGATAAATCGCTAGGGATCACGGTTTACCTGGGCAAGCGCCGGGGCAATGCCAGCACCTCCGACTTCTCGAAGGCGGCTATCCAGCAAACCGTGAAGGCGGCATACGACATTGCCCTCTTCACCGCCGAAGACCCCTTTGCGGGCTTGCCCGATGCCAAGAACATCGCCAAGCGCCAGGTCGATCTGGACCTGTTCCACCCATGGGCCATCACCAGTGAAGAGGGCGCCCAGATCGCCATGGAATGCGAGGCCGCGGCCCTGCAAACCAGCAAGCAGATCACCAACAGCGAAGGCGCGGGCGTGTCGGCCCAACAGTCGCATTTTTTCAGCGCGCACACGAATGGTTTTCGCGGTGGGTATGCCACTTCGCGGCATTCGCTGTCGGTGGCACCGATTGCGGGCAAGGGCAGCGGCATGCAGCGCGATTCCTGGTACAGCTCGATGCGCGATGCGACCGAGCTGGCTTCGCCGCAAGACGTGGGCCGTTATGCTGCCCAGCGGGCCTTGAGCCGACTGAAGTCGCGCAAGATTCCGACCACAGAATGCCCGGTGCTGTTCGAGTCGCCGCTGGCGGCCGGGCTGCTGGGCGGCTTTGTGCAGGCTGTGAGCGGCGGCGCGTTGTACCGCAAGAGCACGTTTTTGCTGGATTCGCTGGGCAAGCAAATCTTTCCCAAGCACATCCATCTGCTGGAAGACCCGTTTGTGAAGCGCGGCAAAGGCAGCTCGCCGTTTGACGACGAGGGCGTGCGCGTCAAGGCCCGCACCGTGGTGGATGCAGGCTGCGTCGAGGGCTACTTTCTCAGCAGCTATTCGGCCCGCAAGCTGGGTATGCAAACCACTGGCAACGCAGGTGGTTCGCACAATCTGGTGCTGTCTTCCAGCCGCACCCGCCCCGGCGACGACCTGGATGCCATGTTGAAGAAGCTGGGCACCGGCCTGTTCGTCATCGAGCTGATGGGCCAGGGCGTGAACTACGTGACCGGCGATTACTCGCGCGGTGCCAGCGGCTTCTGGGTGGAAAACGGCGAAATCGCCTTCCCGGTGGAAGAGATAACCATCGCCGGTAACCTGAAAACCATGTTCAAGGGCATCCAGGCGATTGGCGCAGATACCTACAATTTTGGTGCCAAAACCGTGGGCTCCATCCTCATCAACAAGATGAAGGTGGCGGGCAGCTGATGTAGGTTTTTAGGCTTTTTAGGCCTCTAGCGCATAATCTACCTGCGCCACTAGCTATATAAATAATAGCTGGTGGCGTTGTCGTTTGAGGCCTGGGGTTTTGCGGGTGCGGGCTTATTTACCGCCGCCAGGGCGTTGGCCCGTGTATAGGGGAGGCTGGTAGGGTTCAGGTATACCGGGCTGTACCTCCAGCATCTGTGGCCGGGGCAGGGGGCGGGCTTGCGGCTGCTGGCGGTTTTGCGCGTCGCGCATCTGCTGCTGTTGGACTTGTTGCTGCTGCATCTGCTGTTGCATCTGTTGCTGTGAGGCATCGCGCTGGCGCTGCATTTGCTCGCGCTGGGCCTGCTGCTGCATCTGCATCTGGTTGCGGTTTTGCTCTTGCTGCTGGCGTTCGCGGTCCATTTGCTGCTGGCGTTGCATCTGCGCCCGTTGCTCCAGGTCGGCTTGGTTGCGGGGGGCATTCTGCATTCGCATTTCCGGGCGCGCGTGGGGGATGGCTTGCTGCGGCCAGACCGGCTGGGGCGGTGGCTGCACCATGGGCTCAATACGCGTCGGGCCGTTGCCAAAGGGGCGGGGGTCACGCGGGAAATGGTTCCAGTCTGGTTGCTGGGGACGGTTGAAGTTGTCGTTGGGGCGCTGAAACTGGGGGTAATTGGGCCGCCAAGGCTGGCCGGGGGCCAGCGGAAACCAGTTGCCTTGCGGTGGCACGCGGCGGTCTTGCTCGAAACGGTTGGGGCCCTCAAACCGGACCAAGGCGGGCGCGTAACTGGGCCGCTGGTTCATCGGCCCGGGTACCCAGGCCCATTGCGCGCCTATTTGGGCCCATCGGCCGTAGTGGAAGGGCGCAAAGCCCCACGGGGCGTTGTCTACCCAGGTCCAGCCCCAGGGGGCAATCCAGCGCCATTGGCCATTTTGGTAGGGTGCCCACTGGCCTACCGTGACCCGGGGAAACCACACCGCGCCGTAGGCATCGTCGGTGCGCCAGTCGCCATAGCCGTCGAGCTGCTGGTAGCCGATGGTGTCGCGCGACACGTAGCGGGCGCTCTGGGACTGGTCTTCAGCCCGGTCGCGGGCGAAGGACCAGAGGTCGAAGTTGTCGCGTGGCGGGTTGTTTTGCGCCACTTCCTGGGCCAGTTGCCTGTCGGCAAAGCGCACTTGCTGCTGGCTGACAAGGGTGCGGGAGGCCCCGTTTTCGCCATACACCACGCCGCTGCCACTGCGCACCGTGACACCGGTGCTGTTGGTGCGGGGGTCTACGTCCAGCCGGTATTCGCCGGGCTGGCTGGCGGTAAAGGCCAGGTTGGGGGTGTTGACCTCCAGCGTTTCGCCGGGGTAGAGGTTGCGTACGCGCAGGGCCAGATTGCCCTGGGTCAGAGTAAGGCGGGTGGTGGTGTCGTCTAGCTCGCTGATCTCCAGCGCGGTTTGGCCGTTGATGCGCAAGGCGGTGGAGCCGCTGTGCAGCTCGGCGCGCGCGCCGGGGGCGGTTTGCAGCCGGTCGCCGCTGGTCAGGGGGCGGTTGAATTCGGCTGGGCTCCAGTCGTCGCTACCGGCTGGAGCGAAGCTGACTGCGCCTTCCATCAGGCTCAGCCGCGCCACCCGGCCCGGTGGGGCGGCCTGCGCCAGAGCGTGGCTGGCGGTCAGTGTGGTGATCGACGCGACCAGCAACGCGCCCAGCAAACGGGCGGTCTTGTGTAAAAAGGAGGCGGACATGGCGTGGGTCGGAGTGGCTCTCCTTTTATAACGCGGCAACCGCCTCCTTGGTTGGCTTGGGGCCTATACGGCCAGTGCGGCCTTGACGGCGGCCGATACCTGGCCCATCTCGGCCTTGCCCGCCAATTGCGCCTTGGCGGCACCCATCAGCCGGCCCATGTCGCCCGCACCCAGTGCGCGGCCCAACTCGGCCACCATGGCGGCGGCCAGGGTGCGCACCTCGGCGGCCACCTGTTCGGCATCCAGGCGCTGGGGCAGGTATGCGGACAGCACGGTCAACTCGGCTTTTTCAATGTCGGCCAAGTCGGTACGCTCTGCCTTGGTGAAGGCGTCGATGGAGTCTTTGCGCTGCTTGATCAGCTTGTCGACGATGGCCACCACGGCTGCGTCGTCCAGCACCACACGCTCGTCAACCTCTTTTTGTTTGAGCGCGGACAGCAGCAGGCGCACCGTACCCAGGCGGACACTGTCCTTGGCACGCATGGCGGTCTTCATGTCTTCGGTGATTTGTTCTTTGAGGGACATTGGGTTTCCTGGGGTGAGGGGTTAACGGTGGTACCCATGGTGCAGTCAGAACGCACGCCTTCCAGAAACACTGTGGAACCGGCTTTGCCGGGCCACTGGTGTTGCCCCCTGCAAGGGGGTTGGAGAAAGATGCGAAGCACTGGAGCCTGGGGGTGGGCCAAAAACACAAAAGCCCGCCCTGGCGTCCCTGGGCGGGCTGGTCAAACTGCGGACAGTTTGAAAGCTTAGTACAGCTTTTTAGGCAGCTGCATGGAACGCACGCGCTTGTAGTGGCGCTTGACAGCGGCCGACTTCTTGCGCTTGCGCTCGGTGGTGGGCTTTTCATAGAACTCGCGCGCACGCAGGTCGGTCAACAGGCCGAGCTTTTCAATGGTGCGCTTGAAACGGCGCAGAGCGACGTCAAAGGGTTCGTTTTCTTTTACACGGATGGTTGTCATGACAAAAAAGGATTCCGATTTAGGTGCAGGTCTTGTCAAAAGGAAGATCAGGCCGTTGGACGTGACATCTGCGGTGTTCCCCTGCTATTAAATTGATCAGGCAGCAGGGGTTTGCCAGCAAAGCCTTGGATTATAGCCTGTAACCTGCCCGGTTGGCGCGTGCTTCCATCAGGGTAATCGCGCCATAGTCGCCCAGCGGCAGCTCGGCAAAATCCTCAATCAGCAGCGATGCGCGGGCATCGGCCAGCGCTTCGGCGCGCATGGCGTGCTGCAGGGCCTGGCGCAGGGCGATCAGTACGTCGGGTGGGGTCTGCAACGATGTGATCAGCGGCAGGCCCGGGGCCGGTGCGGTGTGGCCGCAGACCTGCACGCCGCGCAGCTTCTCGGGGTGGTCGCGCTGCAGCAGCGCCAGCGTTACGCAGTCGATGGCGGCCAGATCGGCCTGGCCACTGCGCACACTCTCCACAGAGGCATGGTGCGATCCGGTGGCCACGGCCTTGCCAAAAAATGCGCCATTGCGCGCCAACGGGGCCACCAGCGCCCGCAGGCTGTTGTGGCCCGATTGCGAATCTTCCGAGTTATAGGCCACGGTGCGGCCCCGGAACCCGGCCAGCGGCAGCCCGGCATCGGCGCTGCGGCAGACCAGTTGGCTGCGATAGCGCAGGCCGTCGCAGCCGGGGGCGGTGTAGCTAAAAGCACCCACCAGTTGCACCCGCCCGGCCAGCACGTGGGTCAGCGGGTAGCCGCAGGTTTGGCTGAGCAACAGTTCCGGGTCTAGCCAATGCGCCACCAGGTCGGTAGGCTGCGCCAGCGTGGCAGGCACAAAGTCGATGTTCAATTGGTCGGCGACACATTGCCACAAAGCGGCATTGGCCGCCGACCCCGCTGCGTACATCGGAAATGAAGCAAGCGTGGTCATCCCTGGGCACTCCGCCAGCGGTTCAGGTGTTGGGTCCATCGTGCGAAGGCCATGTCGGTGACGATGGCAAGCCCTCCGACCAGGATGGCACCTTGCAAAACATATGCGGTATTGAAGCCGCTCAGGCCCACGATGATGGGGGAACCCAGCGTTTTGGCGCCCACCGTGGATGCAATGGCGGCGGTTCCCAGGTTGACGATGACCGAGCTGCGTATGCCCGTCAGAATTACGCTGAGCGCCAGCGGCAGCTCTACCCGCCAGAGCGTGCCCAGCCCGCCCATGCCCAAGCCCTTTGCGATCTCCCGCACCGAGTCGGGCACAGATTCAATGCCTGCAATGGTCGCCCGCACCACGGGCAGCAGACCGTACAAGGCCAGCGCTATCAGTGCGGGCTCGGTGCCAAAGCCGATCAGCGGCGCAGCAATCGCCAGCACGGCCACCGGTGGGAAGGTCTGGCCCATCGCCACCACGGTTTCCACGACGGGCTTGAACTCGCGCCCGGCAGGCCGGGTGACAGCCACGCCTGCACCCACGCCCACCAGCACCGATGCCAGGCTCGACCAGAAAACGATATGCAAATGCGCCAGCACCAGCGCCACAAAGCTGTCCTGGGTATAGACGGGGCGGTCCAGTGCGGGAAACAGGGCGGCGAACACTGGATGCAGATGCGGCATGCCCCATGTTAATAATGCTAGCAACAAAGCCGCCCAGAATAAGCGGTCACGCACAATTTTATGCACCATAGTTGTCCAGGAAATGGGTGGGTGCGTTCATGCGGGGCGTTGCCACAGGTCGGCAAAGTGCAGTACCCCCAGCGCGTTGCCGTGGTCGTCCACTACCGGCAGGCGGTCGCAGGCGCGGGCCACAAAGGTGGACAGTGCTTCGCGCAGGCTGGTGCGGGCGGGCAGGGCGGCTCCGGGGGCGGTTTCGCCAGCGCGGGTGTGCGATGCCACGGTGGCCAGGCCCAGCAGTTTGATGCCAATGTCGCTGCGGCCTAGAAAGTCGGTGACAAAGTCATTGGCGGGGTGGGTCAACAGCTCGGTCGGGGTGCCCGCCTGCACGATCTGGCCGTTCTGCAGCAGCACGATGCGCGTGGCCAGGCTCAGCGCCTCGTCGATATCGTGGGTCACCAGCACAATGGTTTTGCCCGAGCTGGCATGGATGCGCCGCATTTCCTTTTGCAGCGTGTGCCGCGTCACCGGGTCGAGCGCACCAAAAGGCTCGTCCATCAGCAGGACCTCCGGGTCCACCGCCAGTGCCCGGGCCACGCCCACCCGCTGCTGCTGTCCACCCGACAGTTGGTGCGGGTAGCGGCCACGGTACAGGGCGGGTGCCAGGTCCAGCAGCTCCAGCAGTTCGGTCACACGGTCGCGGACACGGCTTGCGGGCCAGCCCAGCAGCTCGGGCACGGTGGCGATGTTTTTTTCGACTGTCCAGTGCGGAAACAGGCCGATCGACTGGATGGCATACCCCATGCGGCGGCGGATGTCTTGCAACTTGAAGCTGCGGATCTCCTCGCCCTGGAACAGGATGCGGCCTGCGTCGTGCTCGACCAGGCGGTTGACCATCTTCAAGGTGGTGGATTTGCCTGAACCGGAGCCACCAATCAGCACGGTGAATTCGCCTTGGGGAATGTGGAGTGACAAATCTTTGACGGCGGGATTGCCGCCAAACGATTTGTGCACGTGCTGGAATTCGATCATGGCGTGGCCCGCAAAAAGACAGAAAGAGACTGGAACAACGCGTCCACCACCACGGCCAGCCCTACGACCGGCAGCACGCCCAACAGCACCAGGTCCAGTGCGCTGCTCAGCAGCCCCTGGAACATGATGGCTCCGAAGCCGCCCGCGCCGATCAGGGCCGCCACCACCGCCAGCCCTATTGCCTGCACGGTGGTGGTGCGGATGCCGGACACCAGCAAAGGCAGCGCCAGCGGCAGTTCCACACGCCAGAAGATCTGGCGCTGCGACATGCCCATGCCGGTCGCCGCCTCGACCGCCGCGCTTGGCACCTGCCGCAGACCCGCCACCGTGCTGTGCACCACGGGCAGCAGCGAATACAGCGCCAGTGCAATCACCGCCGGCACCAGGCCAATGCCGCTGATGCCCGAGCCCGGCCACCAACCACCCAGTGCCGCCAACGGCGCCATCAGCAGGCCAAACATGGCGATGGACGGCACGGTCTGCACCAGGTTCAGCACGGCGAAAACGGGGTTGGCCACAGCAGGTCGGCGGAATGCCGCCACGCCCAGCGGCACACCCACCAGCAACGTAGGCACCAGGGTGGTGAGCACAATTTGCAGATGCCGGTACCAGGCTGACTGGAATACATCTTGCCGGTTGGCATATTCCTTGAGCAGCGAGAGCGCATCCAGCTGCCCCTGGAGCAGCAACAACAGCACCGGCAGCGCTACGGCGGCCCCTGCCAGGGTGCGCAGTGCGGCATGCAAGCCAAGGCGTTGCAGGGCATCGGCCGCTGCCAGGGAGTACACCACCACCAGCACCCAGAACCCGCCGCCGAAGGAGGTGCGCAAGAGAGGAGACTCGGCGGTTTCCATGGCCCATCGGGCCTGTGCACCCGCCAGCCAGAACCAACCAAACAGGCCTGCGGCCGCCGCCAACACCACCAGCCAGTGGGTGGACCGCGCGGCGGGCAGCAGCGCGGCAGCTGCCAGTACCACCGCCGGTAGCAGCACGAGCCAGCGCGGACCGGTGAGCAGCTCCCCCAGCGGTATGCCCACACCCGAGACCAGGCGGTTGGGCGCCTGTGTCAAAAACGCCATTCCAAAGGCCACCCACAAACCGATCACGACCAGGCTGAACAGCACCCGGTTGCGTATCCATCCGGTGGGTGGCGTATGGGCGGCCACTGGCGCTGCAGAAGTCGGTAACGACAACCCCACCGACTTATTTCACAAAGCCTTTGGACTTCAGGTAGATGGTGGCAACCGCTTTGGCATCCTGGCCTTCCAGGGCGATCTTGGCATTCAGGCTTTGCAGCGTGGGGCCATCCAGGCTTTTGAACACCGGGGCCAACGCTTCCTGAATTTTGGGGTATTTGGCCAGCACATCGGCACGCACCACGGGTGCCGGGGCGTAGATGGGTTGGGCACCCTTAGTGTCTGCCAGGACCAGCAGGCCCAAGGCCGATACCGGGCCATCCGTGCCATAGGCCATGGCGGCGTTGACCCCCGATGTCTGCTCGGCGGCGGCCTTGATGGTCACGGTGGTGTCGCCACCAGCCAGTGTCAGCAGTTGGTCCTGGGTCAGCTTGAAGCCGTAGGTGGTCTGGAAGGCGGGCAGGGCATCCGGGCGCTCGATGAACTCAGCCGATGCGGCCAGCTTGAATTTGCCGCCCGTGCCCAGCCATTTGCCCAGATCGTCCAACGATTTCAGGTTGTTCTTGGTGGCCACATCCTTGCGGATGGCGATGGCCCAGGTGTTGTTGGCGGGCGAAGGCTCCAACCAGACCAGCTTGTTTTTTGCTACGTCCAGCGACTTGATTTTTTCATAGCCCGCCTTGGCATCTTTCCAGACTGGATTTTTTTCATCCGAGAAGAAGAATGCGCCGTTGCCGGTGTATTCGGGGTAAATGTCCACTTCACCGGCGACCAGCGCGCCGCGCACGATCTTGGTGTTGCCCAGTTGCAATTTGTTTTCGGTCTTGATGCCATTGGCTTCCAGCACCTGCTGGATGACATTGCCAAGCAGCGCGCCTTCGGTGTCGATCTTGGACGACACCCGTACCGCCGTCTGGGCATACAGCGTGCCCGAGAGGCTGGCGATGGCCAGTGCGGTAAGAGCGAGGCGGCGAGAGAAATGAATAGACATGGGAATCCTAGGATTAAAAAAGAGGGGTTAATGCACGCTGGCACGTGCAGCAGGAATCAGGTCTTCCGGCAATACCGGCGAGTCAATCGGATTCAGCGCAAAACGGCGCATCAAATGGCCATAGCCGGGCACCAGGAAGCCACCGTTGCGCTGCAGATACCCGGCGCGGTCGGCCAGGTAGGTGGTGCGCAACCGGTACCAGGGCATGGTGGGCGTTTCGTGGTGCACCACGTGGAAGTTATTGTTCAGGTACAGCAGACGCCAGAATATACCCGCCTCGTTGATGGCGATACGGTGCGCGGGACGGGCCGCCGGGCGGTGTTCGTACAGCGATCGCAGCATGGCCAGGCCCAGCGCCGGGTAGGCCACCAGCAGGTAGTGCAGGGGGCTGATGCCCGCCCAGTGCTGCAAGGCCCAGAGCATGCCCGCCAGCAGCAGCAAGTGTTCGGCCCAGCTGGCGGTCTGCGACCAGTCGCCCCGCAGCGGCTTGCGCACAATGTCTGCCCAGGTAGGCACGATGGCCAGCGCCGGCCCCACCAGCAGGCGGCCCAGCACCGAACGTTGCCAGCGCCAGCAGACCTTTTGCCAAGCAGGCAGAGCGGCAAACTGGGCGGCGGTAAGGTAGTTACTTTCGGGGTCGATACCGGGGCGGGTCAGGTGTTCGTCCTGGTGGTGGATCAGGTGGCTGTGCAGGTACAGGTCAAATGGATACCACACGGCCAGCGGTGCCAGGCCCAGCAGGCGGTTGATGCGTGGCCAGCGCGTGGGGTGGCCGTGCACCAGTTCGTGCTGCAGGCTCATGTACCAGCAGGTCAGCAGCAACAGCGCGGCACTACCCCAACCAATACCCCCCTTGTTTTCTAGCACCGACCAGTAGCCGACCACCAGCCCCCAGCCCAGGTATACGCAGGCGGCCAAAAGCCAGGTCGGCCATTCAAAGCCGTGGGAAGCTGCGTCACTGGTGCGGGTCATGGAGGTACTTGTATAGGGTGGTATGGGCAGGTAATACTAATGGACTGCGCCCGCGTTGTGCAACTGATTAATTCAAATAAGCATATTCGATGCCATTCGTTGTATGTACAGGTATGGAACCCCTCCACGGGCGCCAATTTGCCGCACATGCGGTGGCTAAAATATAGGCACAGGCTGTTTAGGCCTGCCATCGCCGATTGGGCTGGTGGCTTCTTCTTTCCATCCCTCCCAAAGGCATTCCATGTTGAAAAAAATCTGCGCTGCAGCACTGTGCTTCGGTTTGGCCCATGCGGCTCTGGCCGACGAACTGCTGGACTCCATTAAATCGAAGGGCGTGGTCAAAATCGCCATGGAAGGCACTTACCCGCCATTCAACTTCAAGGATGCCAAAACCGGCGCGCTGATGGGCTTTGACGTGGATATCTCCAACGCCATCGCCGCCAAGCTGGGCGTGAAGCCCGAGTTTGTGGCCACCGAATGGGCCACCATCCTGGCCGGGCTGCAGGTCGGCAAATACGACCTGGTGGTGTCGCAGGTCACCCTGACCGACAAGCGCGAACAGGAGTTTGATTTTTCCATCCCCTACACCGTGTCGTTCGCGCAAATCATCCTGCGCAAGGACGACAAGAGCGAATACGCCAATCTGGACGCGCTGAAAGGCAAAAAAGTCGGTGCGGGCCAGGGCAGCATCTACGCCGAAACCCTGGCCAAGGTGCCCGGCATTACCGTCAAAGCCTACCCTTCCGCACCGCTGTACCTGCAAGACCTGGTCAATGGCCGCGTCGATGCCGCGCTGAACGACCGCTTGCTGGTGCCCTACATGATCAAGGAGGCCAAGCTGCCTCTGCGTCCCTCTACAGTCCTGTTGGATAACCCGCAAAAGCAGGGCATCGCTTTCCGCAAGGGCAGCCCCAAGCTGAAAGAGGCGCTGGACAAAGCCCTGGGCGAGATGGTCAAGGACGGCAGCTACGCCAAAATTTCCATGAAATGGTTTGGAGTGGACGCGTCCAAGTAAACGGTCCCTATTCCGGCCCCTGCCCGCCACCGGCACCCGCTTCCTGTTGTGAACGCCTACCTCCAACCCATCTGGGATTCCGCGCCGCTGATCGCCTGGGGCACCGCCTACACCATTGGCTATGCTTTGCTGGGCATGGTGTTTGGCTTGCCCGTGGCCTTGTTCATCACCTGGGCACGGTTTGAAAAGATCCCGGTGCTGGCGGGCGTGTTCAACCTGTTTGTCAGCTTTATGCGCGGCACGCCACAGCTGATCCAGGCGTTTTTGATCTACTTCGGGATCGGTGCCATGGGGCTGGACCCCCCGCTGGTGGTGATCGGCACCTTGGTGCTGGTGGTCAACGCCAGCGCCTATCTGTCTGAGACCCTGCGCGGGGCGCTGAACGGCATCACCCACGGCCAGTGGAGCGCGGGCCTGAGCCTGGGCCTGACGAAGTTCCAGACCCTGCGCTACATCGTCACGCCCCAGGGCCTGCGGCTGGCCATACCGGGCATCAGCAACACTTTGATCGGCCTGTTCAAAGACACCTCGGTGCTGTCGGTGATCACCGTGGCCGAGCTGCTGAAAATCACCAACGACGTGATCTCGGCCACCTTCAAGCCCTTCACCTTCTACCTGCTGGCCGCGCTGATCTACTGGTCGTTGTGCCTGGTCTACGAATACGCCGTGCACCGCCGCCTGGAAGCGCGCTACAGCAAGCCTTACGCGCGCTGAGTTTGCTATATAAAAAGTAGCTTATTGCCTAGGTGGAATATGCGCTAGAGGCTTAAACCTTCTAAATTCCAGCCCACCGCGCCATGGACCAGCAGGCCGAGGGCGTGCCCAGTGCCTTGCAATCAGTGTACGGAAAATAAGAGTCAAATGGGCTTCAAGCGCATATTCCAGCTACGCTAGTCGCTATACAAGTTATAGCTTGCGAAGTTGTGCCAAAGACTGCCGCTGCTGCCCCTGCGCGTCAAAGTTGTCGGCCGCCAACCACTGGGTAAAGGCTGCCCGCAGCACCGGCCACTCCGTGTCGATGATGGAAAACCAGGCGGTATCGCGGTTGCGCGCCTTGGTCACCACGGCTTGGCGGAAGATGCCCTCGTACTGGAAACCCAGCCGCCGGGCCGCCACCATGGACGGCGCGTTCAGGCTGTCGCACTTCCACTCAAAGCGCCGGTAGCCCAGGCTGTCGAAGGCATGCTGCATCAGCAGAAACTGCGCCTCGGTAGAGATGGGGGTGCGTTGCAGCAGGGGCGAAAACGCTACAAAGCCCACCTCGATCACGCCATTGGCCGGGTCCATGCGCATCAGCGCCAGCGTGCCCACGGCACGTTCGGTGCGCAGGTCGATCACCGCGTAGTGCAAAAAGCCGGGGGCCGCCGCCGCCTGGGCGGCATGCGCGCGGTAGTCGCCCAGCGTGGCAAACGGCCCTACCGGCATATAAGTCCAGTCGCGGCCATCGGGGGCCTGGCTGTAGGCGGCGAACAGGTCGTCGGCGTGGCGCGCGGCATCCAGCGGCTCCAGGCGGCAGAGGCGCCCCGGCAGCGGGCTGGGCGAGGGCAGGGCGCGGGCCGTCCAGGCGGGCAGGGCATCGCCGATGGGCTGGTCGTAAACATTGGTGGTGGGCATGGTGCGGTTCGGTGTGATAGAACGGCTAAAGTTACGTCATCCGTGGCTGCATGAAAAGCACCACAACCCCTTCATTTCATGGTGCCATGATGACCACTGCACATGCCTTGTTTGACACCCCGCTAGACAAAGCTTCCATCGCCACGCCGCTGCAGCGCCAGTTGCACCACCGCCTCAAGCAAGCCATTCTGGACAACCGCCTGGCCCCCGGCAGCCGCTTGCCCGCCTCGCGCAGCCTGGCCGAGGTGCTGTCCATCTCGCGCAACACGGTGACAGCCGCCTACGAGCACCTGGCGGCCGAAGGTTATGTGCAGCAAGACCGGCAGGGCACGCGGGTGGCGGCTTTGTCCGGTACCCATCGTCCGGCTCGCCCACGCTTGGCGCGCGAGCCGACCGCCGCTCCGGTCACCGCGCGGCGGCTGGCGCAGATCCGCTCCACCGCACCCTCCGCTGCATCCTCCACCGCCATTGGCAACGCCTTGCGCCCCGGCATCCCGGCGCTGTCGCACTTTCCGCTGGCCGCCTGGCGGCGCGCTTGCGACCAGGCCATCCGCCGTGCAGGTGCTTCCGCCCTGGGCTACGGCGACCCGGTGGGCGAACCCGCGCTGCGCACCGCCATCGCCCGCCACCTGGCCGTGGCCCGGGGCGTGCGCTGCACGCCAGAGCAGATCGTGGTTACTGAAGGTGCGCAAGAAGCCCTGGCCCTGTGCGTGCGCCTGCTGTCCAACCCTGGTGATACGGCCTGGGTGGAAGACCCCGGCTACCGCGGTGCCAAGGTGGCCATGCAGGGCGGCGATCTGCGCATCCTGCCGCTGCGCGTGGATGCCGACGGTCTGGTCGCCACCGAGGCCGACTGGCAAACCCAGCCGCCGCGCCTGGTCTACACCACGCCGTCGCACCAGTACCCGGTGGGTGCCGTGCTCACCGTGGCGCGCCGCCTGGCCCTGATCGACCAGGCCCGCGCGCAGGGGGCCTGGATTTTGGAGGACGATTACGACAGCGAATTCCGCCACGCGGGCGAACCGATTGGCGCGATGCAAGGCCTGGTGGCCCGGGCCCCGGTGCTGTACCTGGGCACCTTCAGCAAAACCATGTTTCCGTCCCTGCGCCTGGGCTTTCTGGTGCTGCCCGAGGCGCTGCTGGCGCAGACCCACACCCCGCTGCAGGAGATGCTGCGCGGCGGCCACCGGTTTGAGCAATTGGCCATGGCCGAGTTCATCGAAAGCGGCCAGTTCAGCCGCCACCTGGGCCGCATGCGCCGCCTTTACCGGGACCGCCAGCAGGCCCTGCGCGTGGCCTTGACCCAGCACCTGGGCGTGCCCCACCGCATCGAAGGCGGCTACTGCGGCCTGCACCTCACCGTGCGGCTGGATGCTTGTTACCCCGATGCCGCCATCGCCCAAGCCGCCCATCGCTACGGCATCGCCCCCGCCGCGTTATCACGTTTTGCACTGCAGCCGCTGCCGGAAGACAACGGGCTGGTACTAGGCTACGGCAACACCTCGGCGGAGCTGTTTGCGCCGCTGGTGCAGCGTCTGGGGCAGTTGGCCAGGGCGTGTGCGTTGATCGAATAATTTTTATATAAAAACAGCGTTTAGCGCACGTAGCTATTACGCTAGTAGCTATAAAAACGATATTTTTTTCGGTCTGTGTGTGGCACCGTACGGACGGCGCGCAGCCTGCAGGCACACTCGCCGTGTAGCCGTATCCAAGCCTTTCGGCCTGCAGCGCGCCGCGCGAAGGACCAGACCATGGCACTGCACCAGACCACTGAAATGCACGACCAGGACATCGAGGACGTGTATTCCACCGATGCCGCGCAGCGCCGCCTGCCCAAGTACCGCCTGCCCGAGCATTCCACCGCAGCCTCTGCCGCCTACAACCTGGTGCGCGACGAGCTGCTGCTGGACGGCAATTCGCGTCAGAACCTGGCCACTTTCTGCACCACCTGGGTCGAGCCTGAGGTGCAAAAGCTGATGGCCGACGCGCTGGACAAGAACATGGTCGACAAGGACGAGTACCCGCAAACGGCCGAGATCGAAAACCGCTGCGTCCACACCATTGCCGACCTGTGGCACGCCCCCAAATCCTGGGACACGGTAGGCTGCTCTACTACCGGCTCCAGCGAGGCGGCCATGCTGGCTGGTCTGGCGCTGAAATGGCGCTGGAAGCAGCGGCGCGAGGCCGCAGGCCTGCCCACCCACAAGCCCAACTTCATCTGCGGTCCGGTGCAGATCTGCTGGAAAAAGTTTGCCCGCTACTTTGACGTGGAGATGCGCGAAGTGCCGCTGCGCGGCGATGCGCTGGGCCTGCAGCCGCAAGACCTGCGCGGTTATTGCGACGAAAACACCATCGCCGTGGTGGCCACCCTGGGCGTGACATTCACCGGCATCTACGAGCCCGTGGCCGCGCTGGCCGAAGCGCTGGACAGCTTGCAGCGCGAGCGGGGTTTTGACATCCCCATCCACGTGGACGCGGCCAGCGGCGGCTTTGTGGCCCCGTTCATCCAGCGCGACGTGCAGTGGGACTTCTGCGTGGAGCGTGTCAAGTCCATCAATGCATCCGGCCACAAATACGGTCTGGCCCCGCTGGGCGTGGGCTGGGTGGTATGGCGCAGCAAGGCGGATCTGCCCGAAGACCTGGTTTTTTACGTGGACTACCTGGGCGGCAACATGGCCACGTTTGCGCTCAACTTCAGCCGCCCGGGCGGCGAAATCATCGCCCAGTACTACCACTTTTTGCGCCTGGGCCGCGAGGGCTATACCCGCATCCAGCAGGCCTGCGCCGACACCGCGCAGTGGCTGGCGCAGGAGCTGGCCCAGATCGGCCCGCTGGAGCTGGTGTACGACGGCCACGGCGGTCTGCCTGCCGTTTGCTACAAGCTCAAAGACGGCGTTGAGCATGGCTTTACGCTGTACGACCTGTCGGAGCGGGTGCGCATGCGCGGCTGGCAAATCGCCTCGTACCCGCTGCCCGGCGACCGCCAGCACGTGGTGGTGCAGCGGGTGCTGGTGCGCCACGGGGTTAGCCGCGATTTGATCGCGCTGCTGCTGCAATATCTGCGCACCGGCATCGCTTATCTGCAGCACAACCCGGTGCTGCATTCCACCGCCGGGCCCAGCTTTAGCCACGGTGCCGAGTCGACCCCGGCCTGAGCCACGTTAGCCGCCTATGCCGAGGTGGCGTATGCAGCGCCTGCAACCCCTTCGCGGTTGACGACGATCTCTTCACCCCCCACCGGGCTTGCAGGGCGCAGCAGCACCGGCACCGACTTGTACGACGGTGTCAGGCTGTCCGGGTCCACATGCTCCAGGGCAATCAGCGGCTGCGTCTCGGGGTAGTACGAGGCGCAGCAGCCGTCGGGCAGGTCGTAGCAGACCAGCATCAGGCCGCGCACCACGCGGTCGGCGTGGGCATGGTCCATGGCGGTGGCCACGTCCACTACATCGCCTTCCTGCAGGCCGCGCCGGTCCAGCTCGGCCTGGTTGATGAACAGCACGTCGCGCCGCCCAAACACGCCGCGGTAGCGGTCGTCCAGACCGTAAATGGTGGTGTTGTACTGGTCGTGCGAGCGCAGCGTGGTGAGTGTGAGCACGTCGGCGCCGCCATTCGCCAGGTCCTCCTTCAGGCCCGGAAACACCGCGAAGTTGGCTTTGCCGCTGTCGGTCTTCCAGATGCGCTGCTGCGCGGTATTGGGCAGCTGGAAGCCGCCGGGTTCGAGGATGCGTTCGTTGTAGCCCGCAAAGTCTGGGAACACCGCCTCGATCTTGTCGCGGATCAGGGCGTAGTCGCCCACCAGCGCATCCCAGTCGGCCACCGAGCGCGCGCCCAGCGTGGCCTTGGCCATACCGGCAACGATGGCCGGTTCCGACCGCACCTGGTCGCTGGGCGGTGCCAGAAAGCCAGTGGAGGCATGCACCATCGACATCGAATCCTCCACCGTGACCGACTGCTTGCCGCTGGCCTGCATGTCCAGCTCGGTGCGGCCCAGGCAGGGCAGGATGTAGCTGGTGTGGGCCAGCAGCAACTGGGTGCGGTTGAGCTTGGTGGTGATGTGCACGGCCAGGTCCAGCTTGCGAAAGGCTTCGAAGCAGGCCACCGGGTCGCTTGCCGCCACCGCCAGGTTGCCGCCCAGGCAGATGATGGCCTTCGATGTACCACTGCGCATGGCGGCAATGGCCTCGACCACCGAGTGGCCGTCGTGCTGCGGCGGCTCGAACTGGAACACATCGCGCAGGCTATTGAGCAGCGCGGGCTTGGGCCGCTCGGTAATGCCCACGGTGCGGTCGCCCTGCACATTGGAGTGTCCGCGCAGCGGCGAAATCCCCGCACCGGGGCGGCCGATATTGCCCTTGAGCAGCAGCAAATTCATGATCTGCTGCACATTGCGCGTGCCCGAGCGGTGCTGGGTGATGCCCATGCCGTAGCAGCAAATGGTGGCCTTGGCGGCGGCGTAAACCCGGGCCACATCTTCCAGCTGGGCGCGGCTCAGACCACAGGTGCCTTCGATCGCCTCCCAGGCGGTGGCATCAAGATCGGCCACAAACTCCGCATAGCCCGCCGTGTGCCCTTGGATAAACGCATGGTCGAGCACCGGGGCCTGGCTGGCGGCCTGGGCGGCATGGTCCAGCGCCAGCAGCGCCTTGCCAATGCCCTTGAGCGCTGCGGCATCGCCCCCCACGCGGATCTGCAAATAGGTGGTGGCGATCTGCGTGGACGACAGCGTGGCCATCTCCACCGGTGCCTGTGGCGACTCGAAGCGCTCCAGCGCCCGTTCTCGCAGCGGGTTGAAGACGATGATGGTGGCCCCCCGGCGCGCCGCATCGCGCAACGTGGCCATCATGCGCGGGTGGTTGGTGCCGGGGTTGTGGCCCATCGACAGGATCAGGTCCGCGTGGTCATAGTCTTCCAGCGTTACCGTCGCCTTGCCCACGCCGATGGAGCGCGGCAGGCCCACCGAGGTGGCCTCGTGGCACATGTTAGAGCAGTCGGGGAAGTTGTTGGTGCCAAAGTTGCGCGCAAACAGCTGGTACAGAAAAGCCGCCTCGTTGGAGGCACGCCCCGAGGTGTAGAACTCGGCCGCGTCCGGGCTGGGCAGGGCGTTCAGCCCCTGGGCAATGCCGTCAAAAGCCTCTTGCCAGCCCACCACCTCGAAATGGTCGGTTGCGCGGTTGTAGCGCAGCGGATGGGTGATGCGGCCCTGGCTCTCTAGCCAGTGGTCGGTCTGCTGCCACAGCGCGGCCACGCTGTGCGCCTGGAAAAAGTCCGGCCCGATGCGCTTGGCCGTGGACTCCCAGGTCACCGCTTTCGCGCCGTTTTCGCAGAACTCGAACGACGAGGTGTGCTTGGGGTCCGGCCAGGCGCAGCCCGGGCAGTCAAAGCCGCCCGGCTGGTTGGCCTTGAGCAGGGTGCGCACGCCCTGCACCACGATCTGCTGGCGCTTGAGCGTCTGCGCCAGCGCCTTGGTTGCGCCCCAGCCACCGGCCGGCGCGTCATAGTTTCGGATTCCTTCGGGGCGCTTGCGCATGGGGGCTTTCTGGGAGAAGTGGGGAAAGAAGGGTGGATTTTGGGCGAGGTCTTGCCCAAGCACGGAATGGACCAGGGCCAAGTATCCGCCGTGTTGGTTAACTTGCATGGACCCGGGTGCAGAGCCCCCAGAGCCATGAAAGTTGTTTGACGTTAACGCCGCTTTTTCGGCATTTTGACCGCACGCGGTGCCGTGAACCCCAAGGCCGCCCGGGCCAGCGCATCGGCCTCGGCATTGCGGTGCTGTGGTATCCACACCAGTGTGGCCTGGTCAAACGTGTTAAACAGTGCCCGCGCCTCGCCAAACAGTGCCGCCAGTCGGGCAATTGGCTTGGCGCTTTTACTGCTTACCTGCTCCACCACGATGCTGTTGTCGCAGTGCAGCCGCAGGTCGTCCGCTCCCTGCAGTTTCAGTGCCTGTAACACCGCCATCAGTGCAAGCACCTCCGCCTCGTTGTTGCAGCCGGTGCCAGGGGCCACCTGCGACAGCGTGTGGCGCGTGCCGTCGGGTGCGGTCCACACAGCACCCAGGCCCATGCGGCCGGGGTTTGGGAGGGCGCTGCCGTCGGAGTGGATGAGCCAGGGCATGGGGGCTGGATGGGTTAGTCTGCTTTGGGCACCCAGCAGACGGCCAACCGGAGAGTGATACGAAGAAATCTAATCAGCGAACGCTGAAGATCATGGGAATAAGTCACGTACACGCGCGAATGATTGGCCTGTTTCGGCCGCATGCCGAATCTTCCGTGAAATCACGTGGTTAATCGGAAGTGCCTTGTCGAGCGCATCACTCAAGTCCAAACCATCCATGCATACGAGGCGCTTACCGCGGCCAAAGGCATCCAAGCCGACCTCTGTGAAGCCGCTATCGCTAATGAAGAGGCCGCGTGTCCAAGCGGCCTTCTGGTCAATCTTGCCTTGAAAGGTGAATAGCTCGGCAACCCCCATTCTTGCGGCATGCCATTTCGCCTCCAGGAGATAGATTTCCCCTTCCAGCTCAAAACTACCATCGATCTGCTCCCCCCGATTACGAAACCCCTCGCGCGCTTTGAGCCCGTATGCGTTGAAAAGTTTGCTTAAAAACGTCTCGAATGCATAACCGCGTTCATGGGGCTCCAAGGTTGAGACCCTGAGCAAGTCAGCTTTCAAGTGCTGCAGTGTTCTGTGGTCGTAGATCGGCATTGGTGGTTGTCCGAAGAGAGCAGAGGTCGGCTGTGCTCCTTTACCTTGAAGCAGGTCTGTTAGAGCGAGCAATCTGCCGTGCGCGTTGAAAACCTGCTCTGCATCGCCTGAGCTAGCCTGCAGTGCAGCACGGTAGGTCCAGAGTGCGTCGAGCACTCTAACTGCAGTTTGCGCATCGACTGCCTGTAAAAAGCAGCGCAAGCGCTTTGCCTTAGAGGTCCCGTTCAGTGCATACCTGTCATCGTAGATGTCGACGTTAAGTTCGTCGCTAAAAAATGAAGCCATCGTACGGTCGGATAAGTCGAGTACGTACCCGCCATCCATCCGGAAGACCTCATCAAGAAACTTAATATCCAAGGCTTTTATTTTTGGCATTCGAATCTTCCGGTGTGCGCGTGCCCACATTACAAGTCGCTGAAGCGTCCATTGTCTGCTACGAACACGGACATTAGAAGTTGCTGATCCAAGGTTGCCTCTGGCCGATAGCAGCCCTTCAAATTCATCCTGACAGTCCAAAAGAAGCCGAACCTTTGCAGACGGAATTTTTACAGAAAAAAGCCACCTTACGCTCATCCACATTGCACAAGCAGCTATCAAAATTGAGCAGATCACACCCCACTCACTCCCCCTTCCTCCCCAGCCCCCACTTCACCCCCTCAAACCACAACAACCCCACCACGGCCAGCCCGACGCAGGTCAGCAGCATCCCCGGCGTGGGCTGCTCAAACGCAAACAGCATGCCCACCGCGGGGATACCCAGCACGCAGGCCAGCAGCAGCACGGCGGCGGCGGTGATCCAGGCAAAGTAGCGGTTGCGGGCAGCGCCCTTGCGCCAGGACGGGCGGGTCCAGCTGCGGTTGGCGTAGATCAGGCCCAGGTTGGCCAGCACGAGCACGGTGAACACCAGGGCGCGGGCCATGTCTTCGGAGTAGCTGAGTACCCGCGCGCCGGCGTACACGCCCAGCAGCAGCGCCAGCAGGCCGCAACCTTGCCACAGGCCTCGGGCCAACACGCTGCGGTCGAACAGGTGGGCATCGGCGGGGCGGGGTGGTACGGCCATGGCGTCGGCTTCTAGCGGCTCGGCCTCGAACACGACAGAGCAGGCCGGGTCGATGATGAGCTGCAGAAACAGGATGTGCACCGGCATTAGCAGCATGGGCCAGCCCAGCAGCACCGGCACCAGGGACAGGCCGACGATGGGCACGTGCACGCCCACCACAAACACGATGGCCTTACGCAGGTTGGCGAACACGCGGCGGCCATAGCGCACCGCGGTGACGATGGAGGCAAAGTCGTCGTTCAGCAGTACCAGGTCGGCGGCTTGGCGGGCCACTTCGGTGCCGCGCGCCCCCATGGCCACGCCGATGTGGGCGGCCTTGAGGGCGGGCGCGTCGTTCACGCCGTCGCCGGTCATGGCCACCACGTCGCCGCGTGCGCGGAAGGCTTGCACCAGGCGCAGCTTGTGTTCGGGCTGCACGCGGCAAAACACCTGGGTGGTGGCCAGGCGTTCTTGGAGGGCCGTGTCGCTGAGCGCGGCCAGTTCCAGCCCGCTTAGGGGCGGCTCATCGGTGGCCAGACCGGCCTGGCGGGCGATGGCCAGGGCGGTGGCGGGGTGGTCGCCGGTCATCATCACCACGCGGATGCCTGCGGCCTGGCAGGCGGCGATGGCCTCGGGCACGTCGGAGCGCACCGGGTCTTCCAGACCCACTAAGCCGAGAAAAACGAAGTCGAAATCGTGCTGGTTGCCCGGCAGCGGCGGGGCGGCAAACTGGGCGCTGGCCACGCCCAGCACGCGCAGACCGTCGGCGGCCATGGCGGTGACCTGATGGGCGATGTGGGTGCGCTGGGCTACGGGCAGGTGGCACAGATCGACGATGGCTTCGGGCGCGCCCTTGGCGGCAATCAGGTAGGCCTGCTGGTCGGGCGAATGCCAGACGCGCGACATGGCCAGCATGGCGGGCGACAGGGGGTAGTCTTCCACCAGGGTCCAGTCAGCGTGCAAGTGCTCGGTGCGGGCTAGCAGCTGTGCGCCCGCGCCGACGATGGCGGCCTCCATCGGGTCGTAGGCACGGCGGTGGCTGGCCAGCACGGTGTATTCGAGTACGCCGTGCAGCGACTCGGCGAGCGGGGCGGCAGCATCTTGCAGACTGTCGTACAGCGCGTTCCCCGACCACAGCCGCCGCACCGCCATGCGGTTGGCTGTCAATGTGCCGGTTTTGTCGACGCACAACACGGTGGTGGCACCCAGCAACTCCACGGCGGGGATGCTGCGGGCCAGCACCTTTTGGCGCGACAAGCGCCAGGCCCCCAGGCCCAGAAACAGGGTCAGGATGACAGGCAACTCTTCGGGCAGGATGGCCATGGCCAGCGTCAGCCCGGCCAGCAGCCCGCCCAGCCAGTCGCCGCGCAGCAGCCCGTAGGCCAGGGCCAGCGCAGTGGCCAGCGCCAACCCCACCAGGGCCACGGTCTTGACGACGGCCTTGGTTTCGCGCTGGATAGGGGTGGTCTCGTCGGCAATGCCTTGTAGCGACTGGCCAATGCGGCCCAGCGCGCTGCGCTCGCCCGTCGCCACCACGCGGCCCTGCCCGCTACCCTGGGTGACCAGGGTGCCAGAGAGGGCCTGCGCGGGCTGTGCGCCACCAGCTTGTTTTTGTACTGGAACGGATTCGCCGGTGAGCAGGGATTCGTCCAGCGCCAGGTTGGCGGTGTGGGTGAGTTCCAGGTCGGCGGGCACGCGGTCCCCCTCGGCCAGCAGCACGGTGTCGCCACACACCAGTTCGCGGGCGGCAATTTTGAGGGTCTGGCCGCCGCGCAGCACCATGGCCAGCGGGCTGGACAGGTCGCGCAGGGCCTCCAGCGAGCGCTCGGTCCGGCGCTGCTGCACAAAGGTGATGCCCATGACCACCAACACAAAGCCCAGCAGCATCAGCGCCTCTTGCCGGTTGCCCAGCACCAGGTAGAGCGCACCGCAGGCCACCAGCAGCAAAAACATGGGCTCGGCCACCACATCGCCTGCCAGCCGCAGCACGCTGCGCGGCCGGGACACAGGGAGGACGTTGGGGCCGTCTTGCACCAGGCGATGCTGCGCCTGGGCAGGGCTCAGGCCACTGGCGGCATCCATGCGGGGGATGGCTTACTTCACCAGCAAGACGGGCTGTTCGGCGGCGGCCAGCACGCGCTGTGCGACCGAGCCGATCAGCAGGTCGGCGATGGCCCCGCGGCCTTTGGAGCCCAGCACGATCAGGTCGAACTTGCCCTTGTGGGCGCAGTCCAGAATTTCCTTGGCCACGTGGCCGGTGCGCTCCACCATGTCGTGCGGGATGCTTGCTGCGTCGAGCAGCTTGCGGGCCGGTTTGAGCTCTTTTTCACTGATTTCGCGCAGGTAGTCGGCTACCGTTTCACTGCCCACAAAGGCCTTGGCGTGGCCCAGGCCGGTGTCGTCGTGCACGCTGAGCAGGGTGATGCTGTGCTTGCCCGGCTGCAACTGCGCCACCAGCTTGGCCGCGTACTTGACGGCATGCAGGGCAAACTTTGAGCCGTCTACGGCAACAAGGATTTTCATGGGGGGCTCCGGTGAGGAAATTTGTGAACCGTCTCAGCTTGAGGTATCTGCGGCGGGCGGCATTGACGCAGGTCAAGCGTGGGGGCTGTGCGGATTTCCACTTTACGAAATGCCGGGCTCGGGGTCTGTGCGCTGGCGCACACCGCCTGCTGCGGCACGGGGTTCACAGCCAAACCCGCAGCGCCCACCCCGCCAGCGCGCACAGCACAATCACCTTGATCACGCCCACCTTGAAGCGCATCAAGGCCACGCCTGCGGCCAGCGCCAGCAGCAGGGCCGCCCAGTCGGTATTTGCAAGAAAAGAGCCGCTAGCGCCCGGCTTAACTGCGATGTGCGCTATAAAAAACAAAGCAAGGCTGGCAATCACGCCCACCACGGCGGCGGTGATGGCGGTGAGCGGGGCGGTGAACTGCAGCTTGCCGTGGGTGCTCTCCACCAGCGGGCCACCGGCCAGGATGAAGATGAACGATGGCAAAAAGGTGAACCAGGTGACCACCGTGGCGGCCAGCGCTGCGCCCAGAAACAGCGCGTCCGGCCCCAGCACCGCCTTGCTCCAGCCGCCCACAAAGCCCACAAACGCCACCACCATGATCAGCGGGCCGGGCGTGGTTTCGCCCAGGGCCAGGCCGTCGATCATTTGCGTTCCTGTCAGCCAGCCAAACTGCTCCACCGCGCCCTGGTACACATAAGGCAGCACGGCGTAGGCACCGCCAAAGGTCAGCATGGCGGCCTTGGTGAAAAACCAGCCCATCTGCGCCAGGGCGGAGTGCCAGCCGCTCCACACCACCAAGGCGGCCATGGGCAGCAGCCACAGCGCCGCGCCCACGGCCAGTACTGTGAACAGGCGGCTAGCTTTGTAGCGCGCGTGGGCTGGGGTGGGCGTGTCGTCGTCGATCAGCGCAGGACCATGACCCAATTGGCCTGCCTTGGCCGCGCCATGCCCGCCGCCGCTGAACTGGCCGGGTGCGAACTTGGACCCCCACCATCCGATCAACGCTGCACCCAGCACGATGGCCGGAAAGGGCACGGCAAAGATATATAACGCTACAAAACTGGTAGCTGCTACCGACCACAGGACAGGCGCAGTGCTCGGTTTCTTCAATGTCTTGCTGCCGATGCGGTGCACCGCCTGCACCACCAGCGCCGCCACCGCAGGCTTGATACCGTACAGCAGCCCGGCCACCCAGGGCACGGCCCCAAAGGCTACGTACACCCAGCTCAGGCCAATCAGGATGAACAGCGACGGCAGCACAAACAGCGCGCCTGCCGCCACCCCGCCCCAGGTGCGGTGCAGCAGCCAGCCGATGTAGGTGGCCAGCTGCTGCGCCTCGGGGCCGGGCAGCAGCATGCAGTAGTTCAGGGCGTGCAGAAAGCGCTTTTCGCTGATCCAGCGTTTTTGCTCCACCAGTTCGCGGTGCATGATGGCAATCTGCCCGGCCGGGCCGCCAAAGCTAATGCAGCCCAGCTTGAACCAGAACTTCAGGGCTTCGGTGAAAGATACGGGCGGCACGGGCGGCATGTGAGGGGCTCTCAAAGTGGCACTGCCCGCAGTGTGCCAGCCCCGCCGTGTTTCACCCCAACGGCATGCCCTTTAACGCAAACGCCAGCACCAGCACGCTGGCTGCCGCCATCCACGATCCGGCAATCCGCAGGGCGATTTGCACCCATTGGCGCTGCGGGCACAGTGCGGTGTAGTAGGCCACGTTGGCCACCAGCACGGTGGTGCTGATCCAGGTGCCGAGCAAGGTCAGGACGGTAGCCTGTATGGTGGGGGCACCGTCCACGCCCGAATCCAGCGCTACGGCGATGGCCGCCACCGCCGCCACGCCCGCGCGCAGGCCCACCGGCAGCCGGGCCGATGCGGCCACCAGAATGCCGCAGCCCAGTGCCACAGCCATCACCACGCTTTGGCTGGACGGTGGAATGGCGATGCGGGTGGTCAGCAGCAGCGCGGCAGCGCAGCCGGTGGCAAACGCCAGCATGGGGGTTTTCAGCCGCAAAGGCGGGTGCTGGCCTAGCCAGATGCCCAGACCTACCAGCACCAGCATGTGGGGCAGGGTCAGCAGCGGATGTAACAGCCCGCCGTAAAAACTGTTCATGCCCGCCACCGAGCTGTGCGCGTGCGACAACCCGGGCAGGCAAAGCAAGACCGTCAAGACCAGGCCTGGCATCTGGCGGCGGCGTGGGTTCACAAAAAGCCGAACAAGAAGGCGAAGCCGGTGGCTGCAATTACCCCGCCGGTGGCCCGCACTACCACACGGCCCCATTGCCAGCGGATCAGCAAGCCCACGGCAATACCCGCCAGGTGCAACAACCCGGTGGCCAGCACGAAGCCCACCGCGTAGGTGATGGCGTTGGCCGCGTGCGGCAGCTCAGCGCCGTGGGCGTAGCCGTGGAAGATCGCAAAAATCGCCACCAGCACGCTGGCCACCCACAGCGGCGGCCGGGCCGCCGTGAGCACCATGCCGCCCAGCACGATGCCCGACAGGGCGATGCCTTCTTCCACCCCGGGCATGGGCACACCCAGCACGCCCAGTACTCCGCCCATGGCCATCACCAGCGGAAAGATCACCGGCAGCAACCACATCGCCGGGGTGCCCAAAAATGCCCCCCAGATGCCCACCGCCACCATGGCCGCAATGTGGTCCAGTCCGCTCAAGGGGTGGACAAAGCCGCTGATGAAGCCGCCTACTGCGCCGGTTTCCGAGTGCGCCTGGGCCAGGCAGGGCACCCCCAGAACGAGCGCAAGCACCAGGGCTTTGCGCCATGCGGGTAGACCGTGGAGACGCTTTGGCGCGGAAGTAGGGATGTGCATGGACGCTGCTCCTATGTTGGTAGTAGAAAGACCCTAGAACATACGCGGAAAACCCGTGGATGGATTCAGCTGGGTATGCAGTCAGAAAAGTGGGCGGTAAATTTGCTATAAATAATATAGCTAATGGCGTAGCTTTTATATGCGCTGGAGGCCTATTTTGTATAAATTCCTCTAAATGCTGTAACGTGGTGGTAACTCGTGCCCTGTAGTGCGCCGAGTTCTCTACAATCGCGCCATTCGAGTGTCCATTCGACCCCTACAAGTTTCCAAACCATGCCCCGTTGCGCCCCAGAACAACAAGTACACCGTCGCACGGCAGGCATGCACAGCGTCGTCCCTGGCCCAGGGCCACGGCGCGCAGACCCGGTTTTAACCTTCGGAGCTTTCCTATGTCTGCACTCTTCAGCCCGACCGCCCTGGTCGTACCCTTTGAACTCTTGAGAATGGATGACGTCGAGTCGGTGGGTGGCAAAAACGCCAGCCTCGGCGAGATGATTTCGCAGCTGCCCACCCAAGGACCGAATGGGGTGCGCGTGCCCACCGGCTTTGCCACCACGGCCCACGCGTTCCGCGCCTTCCTGGCGCACGATGGCCTGGCCGACAAGATCAGCGTCCGGCTGGCCCGGCTGGATACCGAAGACGTGCGCGCCCTGGCCGTGGCCGGTGCCGAAATCCGCGGCATGGTCGAAGCCCAGCCTTTCCCGGCCGATCTGCAGGCTGCCATCACCGAATCGTTTGCCGCGTTGAGCGCCGGCAACCCCGAGGCATCGTTTGCCGTGCGCTCGTCGGCCACCGCCGAAGACCTGCCCGACGCATCCTTTGCGGGCCAGCAGGAAACTTTCCTGAACGTGGTCGGTATCGAAGCCGTGCTGCATAAGATGAAGGAGGTGTTTGCCAGCCTGTACAACGACCGCGCCATCAGCTACCGCGTGCACAAGGGCTTTGCCCACGACATCGTGGCCCTGAGCGCTGGCGTACAACGCATGGTGCGCTCCGATTTGGGGGCGGCAGGCGTGATGTTCACCATCGACACCGAATCCGGCTTTGACCAGGTGGTTTTCATCACCTCCAGCTACGGCCTGGGCGAAACCGTGGTGCAGGGCGCGGTGAACCCCGACGAGTTCTATGTGCACAAGCCCATGCTGAAAGCGGGCAAAAAAGCCGTCATCCGCCGCAACCTCGGGTCAAAGATGGTGCAGATGGAGTTCACCACCCCGACCGAGAAAGCCGCCACCGGCCAACTCGTCAAAACCACCGACGTACCCACCGAGCAGCGCAACCGCTACTCGCTGACCGATGCCGACGTAGAGCAACTGGCCCACTACGCGCTGGTGATCGAAGAGCATTACGGCCGCCCCATGGACATCGAATGGGGCAAGGACGGCACCGACGGCCTGCTCTACATCCTGCAGGCCCGGCCCGAGACCGTGAAGAGCCAGCAGATGGGCAAAGCCGAGCTGCGCTACAAGCTCAAAGGCAAGAGCAATGTGCTGGCCGAGGGCCGTGCCATCGGCCAGAAGATCGGCACCGGCCCCGTGCGATTTGTGCACAACATCAGCCAGATGGACGAAGTACAGCCCGGTGACGTGCTGGTCACTGATATGACCGACCCCAACTGGGAGCCGGTGATGAAGCGCGCCAGCGCTATCGTGACCAACCGCGGTGGCCGCACCTGCCACGCCGCCATCATTGCGCGTGAACTGGGTATTCCGGCGGTGGTGGGTTGTGGCGACGCGACCGAAAAGCTCAAGACCGGCACCCTGGTGACGGTGAGCTGCTCGGAGGGCGACACCGGCTTCATCTACGACGGCCTGCTGGAAACCGAGGTCACCGAGGTGGAGCGCGGCACCATGCCCGAGATCCAAACCAAGATCATGATGAACGTGGGCAACCCCCAGCTGGCGTTCGACTTCTGCCAGTTGCCCAACCAGGGCGTGGGCCTGGCCCGGCTGGAGTTCATCATCAACAACAACATCGGCGTGCACCCCAAGGCCATCCTGGACTACCCGAACATCGACAACGACCTGAAGAAGGCGGTTGAGTCGGTAGCCCGCGGCCATGCTTCGCCGCGTGCTTTCTACGTGGACAAGGTCACCGAAGGTGTGGCCACAATTGCCGCCGCGTTCTGGCCCAAGCCGGTGATCGTGCGCCTGTCGGACTTCAAGTCCAACGAGTACCGCAAGCTGATCGGCGGTAGCCGCTACGAGCCCGAAGAAGAAAACCCCATGCTGGGCTTCCGTGGCGCAGCGCGCTACATCAGCGCCGACTTTGGCGAAGCCTTTGCCATGGAATGCGCGGCCCTGCGCCGTGTGCGCCTGGACATGGGCCTGACCAATGTGCAGGTGATGGTGCCGTTTGTGCGCACCCTGGGCCAGGCCGAAAAGGTCACCCAGCTGCTGGCCCAGCATGGCCTGCAGCGCGGGCAAGACGACCTGAAGATCATCATGATGTGCGAAGTGCCGAGCAACGCCATCCTGGCCGACGAGTTCCTACAGTACTTCGACGGCTTCTCCATCGGCTCCAATGACCTGACCCAGCTCACTCTGGGCCTGGACCGCGATTCCGGCCTGGAGCTGCTGGCCGCCGACTTCGACGAACGCGACCCCGCCGTCAAAGCCTTGCTGAGCCGCGCCATTGCAGCCTGCAAGGCCCAGGGCAAGTACGTGGGCATCTGCGGCCAGGGCCCCAGCGACCACCCCGACTTCGCCCAGTGGCTGGCCGACCAGGGCATTGAGTCGATTTCACTCAACCCCGATAGCGTGGTAGCCACCTGGAAACAGCTGGCGGGCTAGGGCTGTTGCGGATGCGCCCCTGGGCGCAACTGGGCTAGGATGGAAAACCCTGGATGCTTCGGCACCCGGGGTTTTCTTTTTTTACGATCCTGACCCACCGTGTTTGCCCCTCCCTTCGTCACCACACCCACATTCACCCGCCTGCGCATGGCCTTGCTGCTGCTGTGGGCGGTGCTGTCGTTTGGCGTGGTGTTTTTTGCGCGCGACCTGACCTGGGTGGTGGCGGGCTGGCCGTTGAACTACTGGTTTTGCGCCCAGGGCGTGGTGCTGTGCTACCTGCTGATCGTGGTGGTGTACGCCTGGCGCCGCCGCCGTGATGGTGCGGATGCCGAGCCCGGCCAGGTGCTGCCTTCGCTGCGCCGCCTGCACCGTAACTTTGGCCTGTACGTGGTCTGTCTGCTGGCTTTTTTGGGGTTGATGGCCTGGGCCGAAAACCGGGGCCTGTCGCGCTACTGGATCGGCGGCATCTTTTTGTTTGCCACGTTTGCGCTGTACGCCAGCATTGGTATCTACTGCCGCACTTCCGACCCCGCCGAGTACTACGTGGCCGGGCGGCGCATTCCCTCCATCTACAACGGCATGGCCACCGCTGCCGACTGGATGAGTGCTGCATCTTTCATCAGCCTCGCCGGGGGGCTGTATTTGAACGGGTTTTCTGGCTCCAACGGCCAGCCCGGCGGGCTGGCCTACATCATGGGCTGGACCGGCGGGTTTTGCCTGGTGGGCCTGTTGATTGCGCCGCGCCTGCGCCGTATGCAGCTCTACACCGTGCCCGACTTTTTTGGCGTGCGCTATGGTGGCCGGTGGCCGCGCTGGATTGCCGCTGGGGCGGCGGTACTGTGCTCGTTCACCTATGTAGTAGCGCAGATTTATGCGGTGGGGCTGATCACCTCGCGCCTGACCGGGGTGCAGTTCGAGATCGGTATTTTGCTGGGGCTGGGCGGGGTGCTGGTGTGCTCGTTTTTGGGTGGCATGCGGGCGGTCACCTGGACCCAGGTGGCGCAGTACGTGATTTTGATCCTGGCGTTTTTGATTCCGGTGTCGTGGCTGGCGTACAAACAGCTGGGCAACCCCCTGGCCCCGCTGGTGTATGGCCAGCAGTTGCCGAAAATCGCAGCACTGGAAAAGCAGTTGGGCGAGTCGCCCTCGGAGCGTGAAGTGCAGGCCATTTACGCCCAGCGCGCCACCCAGTTTGGCAACATGCTGGAGGACGTGCCCCGCACATTGGTGCTGGAGCGCGCCGCTGCCCAGGCCCGGTTGCGCCAACTGCAGGCCGAGCGGGCCGACCCTTCTCTGGTGCGCAAGGCCGGGCGCGATCTGGCCGCCTTGCCCAAAGACGAGGCCACCGCGCGCGAACTCTGGAGCCACGCCCGGCAAGACAACCTGGAGCGCGCCCAGCCGCTGGCGGGCATGACACCGCACGCCCAGGTCTTCAACGGCAACCCTGACGGCACAGCCGCCGAGCGGGAAAGCTTCAGCACCTCGCGGCTGAACTTTTTGGCACTGATTTTTTGCCTCATGACCGGCACGGCCGCGCTGCCGCACTTGCTGACGCGCTACTACACCACGCCCTCGGTGGCCGAGGCCCGTAGCTCGGTGGCCTGGTCGCTGTTTTTTATCGCGCTACTGTATTTGGCCGCGCCCGCGCTGGCGGTACTGGTGAAGTTTGAGGTAATGAGCCAGTTGGTAGGCCAGAGCTTTGACACCTTGCCCACCTGGATTGCGCAATGGGCGCAGGTCGATCCGTCCTTGTTGCAAGTGACTGATGTGAACGGCGACCACATTTTGCAGTTTGCCGAGCTGCGGCTGGGGGCTGATCTGGTGATGCTGGCCACGCCCGAGCTGGGCGGCTTGCCCTATGTGGTGTCGGGGCTGGTGGCGGCGGGGGGCTTGGCGGCAGCCCTGTCCACGGCCGATGGCCTGCTGCTGACCATGGGCAACGCGCTGGCCCACGACCTGTACTTTCGGGGCGAGCGGGACAACGCTTCCCCGTCGGACCCGATGGTGCGGGTGCTGCTGTCCAAGTTCGCCTTGTTGCTGCTGGCACTGGCGGCGGCCTATGTGGCGGCGCAAAAGCCCGCCGACATTTTGGCGCTGGTGTCGGCCTCGTTCTCGCTGGCGGCTGCAGCGTTTTTCCCGGCCATGGTGGCGGGCCTGTTCTGGCAGCGCACCACGCGCCGTGCCGCCGTGGCGGGCATGCTGACCGGGCTGGGCGTGACGCTGTGGTACATGCTGGCCAATGTGCCCGCGGTGCGCGGCTGGCTGGGCTGGAGTGGATCGGGCCTGTGGTGGGGCATACAGCCGATCTCGGCCGGGGTGTTTGGCCTGCCTGCCGGGGCCTTGGTGGTCTGGCTGGTGAGCCTCTTAAATCTCTCGCCAGAACGCGGGCTATAATCGCAGGCTTTGCCCTTGCTACACCACTACAGACGCAGTGGGTGGCTTCACATCCTTAAGGAGAAATATGCGTCATTACGAAATCATTTTGATGATCCACCCGGATCAGAGCGAACAGGTTCCAGCCATGCTGGAACGCTACAAAGGCATGATCGTTGCCGGTGGCGGCAAGATCCACCGCGTGGAAGACTGGGGCCGCCGTCAACTGGTGTACCTGATCAACAAGCTGGCCAAGGCCCACTACCTGTGCGTCAACATCGAAGCCGATCAAGCCATCATGGCTGAACTGGAACACGCGTTCAAGTTCAACGATGCCGTGCTGCGCCACCTGACCGTGGTGATGAAGAAGGCTGAAACCGGCCCTTCGTCGATGATGAAGACCGTCGAACGCGAAGAAGCGCGCAAGACCCAGCAAGCCGAGTACGCAGCCCACTAACGTGGTGCTCGCTGAACGGAGTTCCCACAAGGAGTGAACCACGTTGTTTTGACGGCCTGTCTTGCAGAAGTTAAAAACCTGCGCTACACGCCCGCCGGATTGCCCGCCCTGGACATGGTGCTCGAACACGAGTCCAGTCTGGAACAAGCAGGCCATACCAGGCAAATCAAAGCAGCCGTAAAGGCAATAGCCTTTGGCGCAATTGCCGAGCGAATCCAGCAGCAGCCCTTGGGCAGCGTCTGGCAATTCACCGGTTTTTTAGCCTCACCCCGACTGGGTAAGAACCCCGTACTTCATATCCAAGATTTCAAAACAGATTAGATTAGGAGTCCATCATGGCCGGACCAAAACGTTTCAATAACAAAGACAAGCGCCCCAAGCGCAACACCCAGTCCCTGCTGTTCAAGCGCAAGCGCTTTTGCCGCTTCACCGTGACCGGTGTGGAACAGATCGACTACAAAGACATCGACACGCTGCGCGATTTCATCGCTGAAAACGGCAAGATCATCCCCGCACGCCTGACCGGCACGCGCGCGATTTTCCAGCGCCAGCTCAACACCGCTATCAAGCGTGCGCGTTTCCTCGCCATGCTGCCGTACAGCGACCAGCACCGCATCTAAGGAAGTACGAACATGCAAATCATCCTGCTCGACAAGGTTGTGAACCTTGGCAACCTCGGCGACATCGTCAAGGTCAAAGACGGCTACGCCCGTAACTTCTTGATCCCCACCGGTCGTGCCCGCCGCGCTACCGAAAAGGCCAAGCAAGAGTTCGAAGCCAAGCGCGTCGAACTCGAAAAAGCCGCTGCTGCCAAGCTGGGCGCGTCGCAAGTCATGGGCGAAAAGCTCGCTGGCTCGACCATCAAGCTGACGCAAAAAGCCGGTGTGGACGGTCGCCTGTTTGGCTCCGTGACCAATGCCGACATCGCAGAAGAACTGAGCAAGCAAGGCTACAAAGTCACCAAGGCCCAGATTCGTCTGCCCAACGGCATGATCAAAACCACCGGCGACAACACCGTTTCCGTGGCTTTGCACACCGACGTGGTCGTTGAGATCACCGTGGCTGTGTACGGCGAAACCGCTTAATTAGCGTTTCTCTGCAAGAGGCCGCCAGGGTGCAAACCCTGGCGGCCTTTTACATTGGGCCGCGTGTTATACAGGGTTGTCCCCAGGCTTATCCACGCTTCGCCCCCAGACTTGTGCCTCGACCTTGCCGGGTCCGCCGCGTAGCATCCAGCATCACCCTAGGAACCCACTCCCCATGTCTGCCGTTTTTCCCGCTCTGGACGATTCCTATGGCCAGGACCGCCAAATTGCGCAGCTGCGCATCCCGCCGCACTCCATCGAGGCCGAATCCAGCGTGCTGGGCGGCCTGCTGTTGGACAACAACGCCTGGGACCGCGTGGGCGACCTGCTCAAGGACGATGATTTCTACCGCTACGAGCACCGGCTGATCTTTGCTGCCGTGCGCGAGCTGGTCAACGCCAGCAAGCCGGCCGACGTGATCACGGTGTTCGAGCGGCTGCAAAGCATTGGTAAGTCGGAGGAAGTGGGCGGCCTGGCCTACCTGAACTCGCTGGCCCAGTACGTGCCCAGCGCCAGCAATATCCGCCGTTACGCCGAGATCGTGCGTGAGCGCGGCATTCTGCGCAAGCTGGTCACCGCCAGCGACGAGATCGCCACCAACGCCTTCAACACCCAGGGCCGCCCGGTGGACAAGATCCTCGACGAGGCCGAGCAAAAAATCTTCAACATCGGCGAAGAGGGCGCGCGCAACAAGCAGGGCTTCCAGGCCATGGAAACCCTGGTGGTCGATCTGCTGGACCGCGTCCAGGAGATGGCCGACAACCAGAACGACGTGACCGGCGTGCCCACCGGCTTCTACGATCTAGACCGACTGACCTCGGGCCTGCAGCCGGGCGACATGATCGTGCTGGCCGCCCGCCCGTCTATGGGCAAGACCGCCTTCGCCATCAATATCGCCGAGCACGTGGCGCTGAAGGAAGGCCTGCCAGTGGCGGTGTTCTCTATGGAAATGGGCGCCTCGCAGCTGGCGATCCGTATCGTGGGCTCTATCGGCCGCATCGACCAGGGCCATCTGCGCACCGGCAACCTCACCGACGACGAATGGCCGCGCCTGGCCGAGGCGGTGGAAAAGCTGCGCACCGTGTCGCTGCACATCGACGAAAGCCCCGGCCTCACCCCCAGCGAGCTGCGTGCCAATGCCCGCCGCCTGGCGCGCCAGTGCGGCAAGCTGGGCCTGATCGTGGTCGATTACCTGCAGCTGATGAGCGGCTCGGGCAGCGGCGGCAATGGCGACAACCGTGCCACCGAGCTGGGCGAAATATCCCGGGGTTTGAAGATGCTGGCCCGTGAACTGCAATGCCCGGTGATTGCGCTGTCGCAGCTCAACCGCAGCGTCGAGCAGCGGCCGGACAAACGCCCCATGATGAGCGATTTGCGTGAGTCTGGCGCCATTGAGCAGGATGCCGACATCATCATGTTCATCTACCGCGACGAGTACTACACCAAGGACGCGTGCAAAGAACCCGGCGTGGCCGAGATCATCATCGCCAAGCAACGGAACGGCCCGACCGGTACGGTCAAGCTGGCCTTCCTGCGCAACATCACCAAATTCGAAAGCCTGGCCAGCAATTACAACAACGGCGACTATTGAACATCCCCAGGCTGCAGCGCTGCGCGTCTTGCGCCAACCCCCTTGCAGGGGGCAGCACCAGCGGCCCGGCGGAGTCGGTTCCGCGGTGTTCTGCGTGAAGCCGTTATCGTTTATTGCGCGATAGCTGGCGTGAAACTTTGGAGAAAAAATGAATCGCTCTGAAATTGATAGCGCCTTGCACAGGTTCCATATGCGCCAGGAGCACTTTTTACGTAAAACTCCGCTGTGGAAGCTCTCGGGCGCTGTGCTGGGTGTGGACTGCGCCGAAGTTTGGCTCAAGCTGGAGCACCTGCAGGTGGGCGGCAGCTTCAAGGCCCGCGGCATGCTCAACCGGCTGTTGGCCAACCCCATCCCTGCGTCGGGCGTGGTGATCGCCTCGGGTGGCAACGCGGGCATTGCCACTGCCGCTGCAGCCCAGGCTTTGGGCGTACGCTGCGAGGTGTTTGTGCCCACCAGCTCGCCCGAGGCCAAGCGCGCTCGCCTGCGCGACCTGGGGGCCGAGGTGGTCGTCACCGGCGGGGCCTACGCGCAGGCTTTTGAGGCCTGCATGGCCCGCCAGCAGGCCACCGGCGCGCTGCTGACACACGCCTACGACCAGCCCGAAGTGCTGGCAGGCGCCGGCACCCTGGCGGCCGAAATCGAAGCCCAGGGCGGCGTGCCCGACAGCGTGCTGGTCAGCGTGGGCGGTGGCGGTTTGATCGGCGGCATCGCCGCTTGGTTCGAGCAGCGCAGCCGCGTGGTCGCGCTGGAGCCCGGGCTAGCGCCCACCTTGCACAGCGCCCGCCAGGCCGGGGAACCAGTGGATGTGGCCGTGGGTGGCATCGCCGCCGATTCGCTGGGGGCCAAGCGTATCGGTCAGCTCGGCTGGGAAGTCACCCAGCGCCACGTGCAAGAGGCCCTGCTGCTGAGCGACGAGGCTATCGTCGCGGCCCAGCGCTGGCTGTGGAAAGAGCTGCGGCTGGCAGTAGAACCCGGCGCGGCCCTGGGGCTGGCGGCCTTGCAAACCGGCGCGTACCGGCCACGCGCCGACGAGAAAGTCGCCTTGATCCTGTGCGGCGGCAACGTCGATCCAGCCACTTTGGCGTGAAATTAAAATACCCCCATGCTTGACATACTTACCCTCCGCAAAGACCCTGATGCCGTGGTCGCCCGCCTGCAAACGCGTAAAAATCCCCAGCAGTTTCTGAACGTGGATGCGTTCAAGGCTCTGGAATCCGAGCGCAAAACCATCCAGACCCGCACCGAAGACCTGCAAGCCCAGCGCAACAGCGCCAGCAAGCAGATCGGCCAGCGCAAAGCCAAAGGCGAGGGTGTAGACGACCTGATGGCCCAGGTAGCCTCCATCAAAGATGTGCTGGAAGCCTCCGCCGTGCGCCTGGAGCAAATCCAGGCCGAGCTGCAAACCCTGCTGCTGGCCGTGCCCAACCTGCCGCACGCCAGCGTGCCCGTGGGCGAAGACGAGCACGCCAACGTGGTGGTGCGCACCTGGAATCCCAGCGAGCGTGCGCCAGGCACTATGGAATTCGCAGCTAAAGACCATGTGGATCTGGGCGCTCCGCTTGGGCTGGACTTTGAAATGGGCGTCAAGCTCACCGGCTCGCGCTTTACCGTGATGCAAGGCCCTATTGCCAAGCTGCATCGCGCACTCGCCCAGTTCATGCTGGACGTGCAGACCGAAGAGCACGGCTACACCGAATGCTACGTGCCCTACATCGTCAACGCCGACTCCATGCGCGGCACCGGCCAACTGCCCAAGTTTGAAGGCGACTTGTTCGCCGCTAAAAAGGGTGGACAAGACGGTGAAGCCGTTCCGGACCACAGCGCGCTCTACCTCATCCCCACCAGCGAAGTGCCGCTGACCAACTTCGTGCGCGACACCATCGTGGCCGAGGCAGACTTGCCCATCAAGCTCACCGCCCACAGCCCGTGCTTCCGCTCCGAAGCCGGCAGCGCCGGGCGCGACACCCGGGGTTTGATCCGCCAGCACCAGTTCGACAAGGTGGAAATGGTGCAAATCGTCCATCCCGACCAGAGCTACGAGACGCTGGAGCAAATGACCGGCCACGCCGAAGCTGTGCTGCAAAAGCTGGGCCTGCCGTACCGCGTGGTGTCGCTGTGCACAGGCGACATGGGCTTTGGCGCGGCCAAAACGTACGACCTGGAAGTCTGGCTGCCCGGCCAAAACACCTACCGCGAAATCAGCTCGGTCTCCAACTGCGAAGCCTTCCAGGCCCGCCGCCTGCAAGCCCGTTTCAAGAACGCCCAGGGCAAGAGCGAATGGCTGCACACCCTGAACGGCTCCGGCCTGGCTGTGGGCCGCGCCCTGGTGGCGGTGTTGGAAAATTACCAGAACGCCGACGGCTCGGTCACCGTGCCGACTGTGTTGCGCCCGTATTTGCGTGGTTTGGAGACGTTGGCCTAAAAGCCGCATTGCGGCCTGCTAGAATAGTGAGCGTTGCCTAACCGCAATCGGAAGAGTGGCAGAGTGGCCGAATGTACCTGACTCGAAATCAGGCGTACCGCAAGGTACCGTGGGTTCGAATCCCACCTCTTCCTCCAAGTATTTCTAGAAAAGCGCCTGCCCAGGCGCTTTTTTTGTTTCTGCACTGCGCTTGCTGACCAGTGCGATGGCGACTGCGGCGATGAGCAGCATGGCTGCGACGGCGAAGGTGGTCTGCATCCCGGTGGCCACGGCCTCTGGTTGTGCCGTGGTGATATCGCTCGTGCCTGCTGCGAACGCAAACACCGCGCCCATCACCGAAGTGCCGGTGATCAGCCCCAGGTTGCGCGACAGGCTGAGCAGGCCGGAGACCACGCCCCGCTGGTTGTCGGGCACGTCCAGCATCACGGCGGTGTTGTTGGCGGCTTGGAACAGCTGGTAGCCTGGGGTCAGGATGGCGATGGCGGCGATGTAGCCGACCACGCCAAACACTGCAGGCAAAAGCGAAAGCGCTACTGCGCCCGTCGCCATGGCCACCAGCCCAACGACGACGATGGGTGCCGCGCTCCAGCGGTCCACCACCCGCCCCGCCAGCACGCCGCCCAGGATGGAGATGGCGGGGCCGACGGCCATCACCATGCCTACTGCCGCCGCGTCCAGCCCCAGCGACCGCGACAAGTAGAACGGCCCGACCACAAAGGTCGCCATGATCACCGTGGCCACCAGCAGGTTGATGGCCAGGCTGGCACCCAGCGCCGGGTCGCGGAAGGCGGCCAATTGGACCAGGGGCGATGCCACACGGGTCTGGCTGAACACGAACAGGCCGGTGCCCACCACCGCTGCCAGCAGCAACGCCACATTCAACGCACCGAAGTGGCCACGCCCCATGGTCATGGCCAGGGCGTAGGCCGCCAGGGGCAGCGCCAGCAGCAGCGTGCCAATGCCGTCGAAGCGGGCGCGGTCCGGTTGCGGACTTGGGCGGTCGGCGGGTAGATGGCGCTGTGCCAGCAGAAAGGCCAGGATGCCCAGCGGCAGATTCACCAGAAAGATGCTCTGCCAGCCTAAGCCGCCAATCAGCACGCCGCTCAGCGTGGGGCCAAGCGCCGTGCCTACGGCGGACATGGTGCCTAGCAGGCCCATGGCGCTGCCGGTCTTGTCCTTCGGCACCGTCTCGGCCACAAAGGCGATGGTCAGCGCCATCATGGTTGCTGCGCCCAGGCCTTGTGCCACCCGGGCGGCCAATAGCAGCGCCAGCGTGGGTGCGGCAGCGCACAGCACCGAGGCCATGGTGAACAGCAAGATACCGCCCAGCAATAACCGCCGACGGCCCCAGATGTCCCCCAGCCGCCCGACGCTGACGATCAGTGTGGTGATAGCCAGCAGATAGGCCAGCACCACCCACTGGACTTGCTGGAACGAGGCGCTGAAGGCCTGGGCCAGCGTGGGCAAGGCCACATTGGCGATGCTGGTGCCCAGCGAGGACAGCAACATGGACAGCGACAGGCTGGCCAGTGCCCAGGGGATTTGGCGGGTTTTGAACATGGATGGGTCTTTCTGTGGAGCTAGGCGCTAGCGTAGGTCTTTACCCGGCATGGCGGAAGACGCAGCGTTTGCACTGTATGCGTGCACAGAACGCCACCTCAGGTGCCATGCCAGGCGTGATTTGCGCTATCGTTGGACGCATGGCAACCCCCGATTTCAACCTGCTGGTCACGCTGGATGTGCTGCTGGCCGAAGGCAGCGTGGCGCGCGCCGCCAAACGCCTGCGCCTGAGCCCGTCGGCCATGAGCCGGGCGCTGGCGCGGCTGCGCGAAACCACCGGCGACCCCTTGCTGGTGCGTGCCGGGCGCGGCTTGGTGCCCACACCCCGTGCGGTCGAACTGCGCGAGCGCGTGCGCCAGTTGGTTGAGGATACGCAAGCAGTGCTGCGCCCCGCCGAGACGCTGCAGCCCGCCCAACTGGTGCGCACGTTCACGCTGCGCACCAACGACGGTTTTGTGGAGTGCTTTGGCCCCGGCCTGGTGGCCCGCGTCGGCGCAGAGGCCCCTGGCGTACGGCTGTGCTTCGTGCAAAAGCCCGACAAGGGCAGCGCGCCCCTGCGCGAGGGGGCTGTCGATCTGGAGATCGGCGTGGTGGGCAGCACGGCCGCTCCCGAGCTGCGCACGCAGGCCTTGTTCCGCGACCGTTTCATCGGCGTGGTGCGCGCGGGCCACGCGCTGTGCCAGGGCGAGACCACACCCGCCCGCTATGCCGCCGGGCAGCACATTAGCGTGTCGCGGCGCGGGCTGTTCAAGGGGGCGATTGACGAAGCTTTGGAGCCGCTGGGGCTGCAGCGCGACATCACCACCATCGTCGGCGGTTTCTCGACCGCCCTGGCGCTGGCCCGGGCCTCTGATCTGGTGGCTAGCGTGCCCGGGCGGCACACCGGTGTGCTGCGCGAGGGCATGCACAGCTTTGCGCTGCCGGTGGCCACGCCCGAATTCACCGTGTCCATGCTCTGGCATCCCCGGCTGGATGGCGACCCGGCGCAGCGCTGGCTGCGCGGCTGTGTGCGCGAGGTGTGCTGGGCCATGGACTGAAAAATGCATGTGCTCCAGCGCTGACAATACACATCAGTTTTCACACCAGTTTTTGTAAATTTGCTCTTCCCTACCAGGACTATTGCTATGCCACTTGTCGTTTTCAACCAAAAAGGTGGGGTGGGCAAGTCCACCATTACCTGCAATTTGGCCGCCATCAGTGCCAGCCAGGGGCTGCGCACGCTGGTGATCGACCTGGACCCGCAGGGCAATTCCAGCAGCTACCTGCTGGGCGCACAGGCCAAAAATGACCAGCCTACGGTGGCCGGGTTTTTTGAGCACTGCCTGAGCTACAGCCTGCGTACCGTGCTGCCCACCGACTTCATTGTCACCACGCCGCATGAGAACCTGCACCTGATGCCGTCCAGCCCGCTGCTGGGCGAGCTGGAGAGCAAGCTGGAGTCACGCCACAAGCTGTACAAGCTGCGCGAGGCCTTGCAACTGCTGGCGGCGGGCTACGACCGCATCTACATCGACACGCCACCCGCGTTGAACTTTTACACCCGCTCGGCGCTGATCGGCGCGCGGGCCTGCCTGATTCCATTCGACTGCGACGAGTTTGCCCGCAAGGCGCTCTACACCCTGCTGGACAACGTGGCCGAGATCCGTGCCGACCACAACCCCGGCCTGGTGGTGGACGGCATTGTGGTGAACCAGTTCCAGCCGCGTGCCAACCTGCCCCAGCGCATGGTGAATGAGCTGGTAGCCGAGGGCCTGCCGGTGCTGCAGCCGTACCTGCCGTCGTCGGTGAAGATCCGCGAATCGCACGAACAGTCTTTGCCCATGATTTACCTGGACCCGCAGCACAAGCTGACGCAAGCCTTTGTGGCCTTGCACGCGGTGGTACAGGGCCTACGTGCCGCATAAATTCGTTTGCTATTTATTTAATAGCTACTAGCGTAGGTTCTATCTGCGCTAGAGCCCAATTTTTTATAAATTCAGCATAGGTGGCCTCAGTCTTTACTTGACGTGCACTGGGTGCACAAGGCATAGTCCATAGCAAAATAATTCCTATTTTGTTTTAACTGATACCGCTATTGCAATGACAAAAAACGAACCGAATCAGACTTCTGCCTCCATCTACCCCAGCCTGCGCGACCAAGCTGTTTTTATTACCGGCGGGGGCAGCGGTATCGGGGCTTCCATCGTGGAGGCGTTTGCGCAACAGGGCGCGCGCGTGGCTTTTGTGGACGTGGCCGAGGCCGCCAGCCAGGCGCTGGCGCAGCAACTGGTGGATGCCGGTTACCCCGCGCCCTGGTGGCGGAAGTGCGATGTGCGCGATATTGCGGCGCTGCAAACCGCGGTGGCGGACGCGGCCAGCGCGCTGGGTGACTTTGCCGTGCTGGTGAACAACGTGGCCAGCGATGACCGGCACACGCTGGAATCTGTCACGCCCGATTACTACGACCAGCGCATGGCCATTAACGAGCGGCCCGCCTTCTTTGCCATCCAGTCGGTGGTGCCGGGCATGCGGCGGCGCGGAGGCGGCGCTATCGTTAACCTGGGTTCAACCGGCTGGCAGACCAAGGGTACGGGTTACCCGTGCTATGCGATTGCCAAGTCGTCGGTCAATGGCCTGACCCGCGGGCTGGCCAAAACCCTGGGCGCGGACCGCATCCGTATCAACACGGTGTCGCCCGGCTGGGTAATGACCGAGCGGCAGATTGAACTCTGGCTGAACGCCGAGGGAGAGGCCGAGATCCAGCGTACCCAGTGCCTGCCCGACAAGATGCGTCCGCAGGACATCGCCCGCATGGTGCTGTTTCTGGCCTCGGACGACGGCGCGATGTGCACTGCGCAAGAGTTCAAGGTGGATGCGGGCTGGACATAAATTGCATTGCTACATTTTTTG
This sequence comes from Rhodoferax sp. RT5P35, assembly GCF_056521385.1. Classification (NCBI taxonomy): domain Bacteria; kingdom Pseudomonadati; phylum Pseudomonadota; class Betaproteobacteria; order Burkholderiales; family Comamonadaceae; genus Rhodoferax; species Rhodoferax sp. RT5P35. The sequence goes on from NZ_JBWMAX010000005.1 coordinate 55,325, forward strand.
ATGTAGTTATAGATAGCGCCTTGCGCAGGTTCTATCTGCGCCAGAGGTCTTTTTTATGGTTAAAAAATGGCCAAAAATCTGCCAAATCAACCATTAGGCGTCACTGCCCTCCAGTGCGCAGCCATAGAGTTCCAGGCTGGCTGCTTTCAGGGCCGTCAGCATCACCTTTGCGGCGGGTGAAGGCAGGCGGTCGGTGCGGGTGATGATGCCGAACGCGTCCATGTGGCAGGGAATCTCCAGCGGCACGATGGCGACCAGGCCGTGGGCGGCGTAGTAATGCGCCACGTCGGCCGCAATGACGGCCAGCATGTCGCTTTGCTGCAGCATGCGGGTGATGAACAGCAGCGCGGCCGACTCGATCACGTTGAGCGGCGGTGCCAGCCCCACTTCCTGGAACATCAGCTCAAATCGGTGCCGCAGCACGCTGCCCGCGGGCGGCACGATCCAGCCTGCGGTCACTACATCGCGCAGTGCCAGTCCTTCTATGTTGACCAGCGGATGGCCGGGGCGGGCAATGGCGCACACCGGTTCTTCGATCAATGGCTCGTAACGCAGATTGGTTTTGTCTTGCTCGGCAAACAGGCGTGCCACCACCAGGTCCAGCTTGCCCTGCTGCAGCCGTTCGATCAGCACAGGGCTGTTTTCAATTTCCAGGCCGACGCGCAGCGTGGGCTGCTCCCGCTTCACCATGGCCACGGCGGATGGCAATAGCGTCAGGCCCGGCGAGGTGATGGCGCCGATGCTGACCTGGCCAAACCGACCAGCCTTGAGGGCCGTGAGCTCCTCGTGCGCCTGGTTCAGGCTGGCCAGGGCCACGCGGGCATGGCGGATCATGGTTTCGCCGTACCAGGTGGGGCGCATGCCGCGCGGCAGCCGGTCGAACAGCGGCACCCCCAGCGCGTCTTCCAGGTCCTTGAGCAGCTTGGAAGCGGCCGGTTGGGTCATGTTCAACACCTGCGCCGCCCGGTGAATGTTGCCCTCGTCGTCCAGCGCCACCAGCAGCAGCAACTGGCGGGTTTTGAGGCGGGCACGGATGAACCACGGAGTGCTTGATGCCATGGGGTTTTCCAGAATGTGAATATTAATATGTATTTTGGCTAAAAAACCATTGGATTGATACCTGTTTTGTTCTTAGACTGTGAGGGTATTTGTAATTAAGTATTCATCTAATTAGCCAAAGAAGCTGATATCGGGTTCTGAACCCGTCCATTTGGACGGTGGACGGGGCAATAACTAAACCAATAGGAGACAACATGCACATCAATCGCCGTACCTTAGCCATCGCACTGGCTGCTGCACCACTGGCCGGGCTGCTGCCTGGCACCGTGTTCGCACAGAAAAAAATCGTGTTGGGTTTTAGCCAGGTGGGTGCTGAAAGCGAATGGCGCACTGCCAATACCGAGTCCATCAAGGCCTCTGCGGCAGAAGCCGGTATCGAGCTGAAGTTCTCCGATGCCCAGCAAAAGCAAGAAAACCAGATCAAGGCCATCCGCTCTTTCATCGCACAAAAAGTGGACGTGATCGCGTTCTCGCCCGTGGTCGAGTCCGGCTGGGAAACCGTGCTGCGCGAAGCCAAGGCCGCCAAAATCCCGGTGGTGCTGACCGACCGCTCGGTGAACGTGAAAGACGACTCGCTGTACGTCTCGTTCATGGGCTCGGACTTCACCGAAGAAGGCCGCAAGGCAGGTCGCTGGCTCGTCGAAGCCATGAAGGGCAGCACCGGCGATGTCAACATCGTCGAGCTGCAAGGCACGGTGGGTTCGGCCCCGGCCATTGACCGCAAGAAGGGCTTTGAAGAAATCATCAAGGCCGACCCCAAGTTCAAGATCATCCGCTCGCAAACCGGCGACTTCACCCGCGCCAAGGGCAAGGAAGTGATGGAAGCCTTCCTCAAGGCCGAAGGCAAGAAAATCAATGTGCTGTACGCGCACAACGACGACATGGCCATCGGTGCCATCCAGGCCATCGAAGAGGCCGGTCTCAAGCCCGCCAAGGACATCACCATCATTTCCATCGATGCGGTCAAGGGCGCATTTGAGGCCATGATTGCCGGCAAGCTGAATGTGTCTGTGGAGTGCAGCCCGCTGCTGGGCCCGCAACTGATGTCCGCCGTCAAGGATCTAAAGGCCGGCAAGACGCTGCAAAAACGCATCGTTACCGAAGAAGGCATCTTCCCGATGGAAGTGGCCGCCAAAGAATTTCCCAAGCGTAAATACTGATCTACAACCCCCACGGCGCGTTGGATACTAGGCGCGCCTTTTACAACCCTCGGAGACAATGGAATGAAACGTACTTTTATCAAATCCCTGCTGGCTAGCCTGGCTTTGGCTGCACTCGGCATTGCGCCGCAAGCCAATGCCCAAGACAAGGGCACCATCGGCATTTCCATGCCGACCAAGTCCTCAGCCCGCTGGATCGCTGACGGCGACAATATGGTCAAAGTGCTGAAGGACCGCGGTTACAAAACCGATCTGCAGTACGCCGACGACGACATCCCGAACCAACTCGCCCAAATCGAGAACATGGTGACCAAGGGTGTGAAGGTTTTGGTGATTGCCTCCATCGACGGCACCACGCTGTCCAAAGTGCTGCAGAACGCGGCCGACAAGGGTGTCAAGGTCATCGCCTATGACCGCCTGATCAAGGGCTCCAAAAATGTGGACTACTACGCCACGTTCGACAACTTCCAGGTTGGCGTGCTGCAAGCGGGCACCATCGTGGACAAGCTGGGCCTGAAGCAAGGCAAGGGTCCGTTCAACATCGAACTGTTTGGCGGTTCGCCAGATGACAACAACGCCTTCTTCTTTTATGACGGCGCGATGAGCGTGTTCAAGCCTTACATCGACAGCGGCAAGCTGGTGGTGCGCAGCAAGCAAATGGGCATGGAAAAAGTCGGTACCCTGCGTTGGGACGGCGCGGTGGCCCAGGCACGTATGGACAACCTGTTGTCGGCCTTCTACACCAAGGACAAGGTCGATGCCGTGCTGTCCCCGTACGACGGTATTTCCATCGGCATTTTGTCCTCGCTCAAAGGCGTGGGCTACTGCACCAAGACCCAGGCTTGCCCTGTGGTGAGCGGCCAGGATGCGGAAGTGCCTTCGGTCAAGTCCATCCTGCGCGGCGAACAGTACTCGACCATCTTCAAGGACACGCGTGAGCTGGCCAAGGTCACCGCCAACATGGTGGACGCAGAACTGTCTGGTAAGAAGCCCGAAGTCAACGACACCAAGACCTACAACAACGGCATCAAGGTGGTGCCTGCGTACCTGCTCAAGCCAGTTGCTGTGGATGCCAGCAACTGGAACCCGATCCTGATCGGCAGCGGCTACTACAAAGAATCCCAGATTAAGTAAAGGCATCCGCTCCAGGCCGAAAGCCTGGGGTGTTGCCAGTGCGCTTGAAAAGGCCCTGCATTGCGAGGTGTGGGGCCTTTTTTTTAGGTGGTTTATAAAAATAAAAGGGTGCTGATGGTGAACACGATCCTAGAGATGCACGACATCCGCAAGACATTCCCCGGAGTGGTTGCGCTGAACAAAGTGAATCTGCGCGTGAGCGCGGGCGAAATACATGCCCTCGTCGGCGAGAACGGCGCGGGCAAATCGACCTTGATGAAGGTGCTGTCGGGTGTGTACCCGCATGGCGAATACACCGGCGAAATCCGCTACCTGGGCCAGGAGCAGCGCTTCAAGGGCATCCACGACAGTGAGCAGCAGGGCATCATCATCATCCACCAGGAGCTGGCTCTGGTGCCGCTGCTGTCGATTGCCGAAAACATCTTTTTGGGCAACGAGACCGCGCACAACGGCGTGATCGACTGGATGGCTGCGCACAGCCAGACCCAGGCACTGCTGAAGAAGGTCGGGCTCAAAGAATCCCCCAACACGCTGATCACCAACATCGGCGTGGGCAAGCAGCAACTGGTGGAAATTGCTAAGGCGCTGTCCAAAAAAGTCAAACTGCTGATCCTGGACGAGCCCACCGCCAGCCTGAACGAAACCGACAGCGATGCGCTGTTGATGCTCTTGCTGGAACTCAAGGCCCAGGGCATTGCCTGCATTTTGATTTCGCACAAGCTCAACGAAATCTCCAAGGTGGCTGACTCCATCACCATCCTGCGCGACGGCACCACGGTGGAAACACTGGACTGCCGCGCCGAGACCATCAGCGAAGACCGCGTGATCCGCGGCATGGTGGGCCGCGAAATGGCCGACCGCTACCCCAAGCGCACGCCCAATATTGGCGAAACCGTGTTTGAGCTGCGCGACTGGCGCGCCTACCACCCGCAGCACGCCGACCGCGAAATGGTCAAAGGTATCAACCTCACCGTCAAGCGTGGCGAGATCGTCGGCATTGCCGGGCTGATGGGCGCGGGCCGTACCGAGCTGGCCATGAGCGTGTTTGGCAAATCCTGGGGCCAGCGCATCAGCGGCAAGGCGTTGCTGCACGGCAAGGAAATCGACGTGTCCACGGTGCAAAGAGCCGTGGCCCATGGCCTGGCCTATGTGACCGAAGACCGCAAGGGCAACGGCCTGGTGCTGGGGGAAGACATCCAGTGGAACACCTCCCTGGCCAACCTGCCCGGCGTGTCCAAAAACGGCGTGATCGACGATGGCCGCGAGTACGTCGTGGCCCAGGGCTACCGCGAAAAAATGCGCACCCGCTGCTCGGGCGTGGACCAGAAAGTGGTCAACCTGTCAGGCGGCAACCAGCAAAAAGTGGTGCTCAGCAAATGGCTGTTCACCAACCCCGAGGTGCTGATCCTGGACGAGCCCACACGCGGCATCGACGTGGGGGCCAAGTTCGAGATCTACACCCTGATTGCACAGCTCGCCGCCGAGGGCAAATGCGTGATCGTGATCTCATCCGAGATGCCCGAGCTGCTGGGCCTGTCGGACCGCATTTATGTGATGAACGAAGGGCGTTTTGTGGCCGAGATGCCTACCGCCGAGGCCAGCCAGGAAAAAATCATGCGCGCCATCGTCAGCGCCAACTAAAGCATTACGAGAGCCCCACCAGAGCATTTGAATCATGGAAAAAACAACTACATCCCCTGCGGCGCCTGCTGCCACCGCTGCGCCTTCGGGCCTGAGCTTCTTCAAGAGCAACCTGCGTGAATACGGCATGCTGCTGTCGCTGGTGGCCATCATGGGCTTCTTCCAGTTCATGACCGACGGCACGCTGATGCAGCCGCTGAACCTGACCAACCTGGTGCTGCAAAACAGCTACATCGTCATCATGGCGCTGGGCATGCTGCTGGTGATCGTAGCCGGCCACATCGACCTGTCGGTGGGCTCCATCGTCGGGTTTGTCGGCGCGGTGGCCGCCGTGCTGATGGTCAACTACAACTGGCATTACCTGCCCACGGCCATCGTCTGCCTGGCGGTCGGCGGGCTGATCGGTGCGGCGCAGGGCTACTTTGTGGCCTTCTTCCGCATTCCGTCCTTCATCGTGACGCTGGCGGGCATGCTGGTGTTTCGCGGCCTGGCGCTAGCGCTGCTGCAAGGGCAATCGGTAGGGCCATTCCCGGACACCTTCCAGTCGCTCAGCTCGGGTTTCATCCCGGATCTGCTCAGCTCGGAAGGCTTGCGCCTGACCTCGCTGCTGCTGGGCGTACTGGTGGCTTTGGCCCTGGTGGTGGCGGGCATCCGCGCACGGGCCAACCAGCAAAAGCACGGCGTGGCCGGCGAGCCCACGGCCTTCTTCTGGGGCAAGATGGTGATTTTCTCGGCCCTGCTGATTACCTTCAGCTACCTGCTGGCATCCTACAAGGGCCTGCCCAATGTGCTGATCGTCATGGCGCTGCTGATTGCAGTGTTTGACTTTGTCACCAGCCGCACCACCATTGGCCGCCGCGTCTACGCCCTGGGTGGCAACGAAAAGGCCGCCAAGCTCTCCGGCATCAAGACCGAGCGCCTGGCTTTTTATACCTTCATCAACATGGGCGTGCTGGCCGCGCTGGCCGGGCTGGTGTTTGCCGCGCGCCTCAACACCGCCACGCCCAAGGGCGGCCTGGGTTTTGAGCTGGATGTGATTGCCGCCTGCTTCATCGGTGGAGCCTCGGCTTCTGGTGGTGTGGGCAAAGTGATGGGCGCGGTGATTGGCGCGTTCATCATGGGCGTGATGAACAACGGCATGTCCATCATGGGCATCGGCATCGACTACCAGCAGATCATCAAGGGCTTGGTGCTGCTGGCCGCCGTGTTTGTCGACGTGTACAACAAAAACAAGGGATGACCCGCGCTGGTGTTCAGCCCGTGGCACAGCCCGTGCTGGAGCTCACGGGTATTGACAAAGCATTTGCCGGTATTCCTGTGCTCCGTGGCGTGCAACTGCGCTTGTACCCCGGCGAGATCCATGCCCTGATGGGCCAAAACGGCGCGGGCAAATCCACGCTGATCAAGGTGCTCACCGGCGTGCTGGAGTCCAGCGGCGGGCAGATGCTGTTGATGGGTGAGCCTATCCGGCCCGATTCGCCCCTGGCGGCCCAAAAGCTGGGCATCAGCACCGTCTACCAGGAGGTGAACCTCTGCCCCAATCTGTCGGTGGCTGAGAACGTGTTTGCCGGGCGCTTCCCACGCCTGGGCTGGACCCAGGGCTACCGCATCGACTGGGCCACCGTGCACCGCCGCAGCCGCGAACTGCTGGCCCGTATCGGGCTGGATATTGATGTGACGCAGCTGCTGTCCACCTACCCGGTGGCGGTGCAGCAACTGGTGGCCATCGCCCGGGCGCTGGGCGTGGAATCCAAGGTGTTGATCCTGGACGAGCCCACTTCCAGCCTGGACGAAGACGAGGTGCAAAAGCTGTTTGAAGTGCTGCGCCGCCTGCGCGGCGAGGGCCTGGCGATTGTGTTTGTGTCGCACTTTTTGAACCAGGTCTACGCCATTTCTGACCGCATCACCGTGTTGCGCAATGGAGAGTGGGTGGGGGAATGGATGGCCGATGCCTTGCCGCCCCAGGCTCTGATCTCCGCCATGCTGGGCCGTGAATTTGCGGTGCAAAACGCCCACGCCGGGCAGCAGCGCGACAGTGCCCAGGATGTGGTGCTGCTGCAAACCCAGGGCCTGGGCCAGGCCGGGCGATTGCAAGCGGTAGACCTGAAGCTGCATGCAGGCGAGGTGCTGGGGCTGGCGGGCCTGCTGGGTGCGGGCCGTACCGAGCTGGCGCGGCTGTTGTTTGGCCTGGAGGCATCCGACAAAGGCAGCTTGCAGATCGACGGCCAGACCGTGCAGCTTGGCAATCCCTCTGATGCGGTGCAGTACGGCATCGCCCTGTGCCCCGAAGAGCGTAAAACCGACGGCATCGTCGCCGAGCTGTCGGTGCGCGAAAACATTGCCCTGGCGCTGCAGGCGCGGTTGGGCGTGCGCAAGTTTTTAAGCATCGCCGAGCAGACCACGCTGGCCGAGCATTTCGTCAAAACCTTAGGCATCAAAACCGCCAGCATTGAAACGCCCATCGGCCTGCTGTCGGGCGGCAACCAGCAAAAAGCGGTGATCGCCCGCTGGCTGGCCACCGACCCGCGCCTGCTGATTCTGGACGAGCCCACGCGAGGCATCGACGTGGCGGCCAAGCAGGAAATCATGGAAGAAATCCTGCGTCTGGCGCGCGGCGGCATGGCCGTGCTGTTTATTTCCAGCGAGATGAGCGAAGTGGTGCGCGTGTCCGACCGCATTGCCGTGCTGCGCGACCGCCGCAAAGTGGGGGAACTGCCCGGTGGCAGTTCCGAAGACGAAGTTTATGCACTGATTGCCGCCGACCATGTGTAGTTTTTGCTCACCCCCAGGCTGCGCTGCGCTGCGCCAACCCCCCTCGCATCGGTTTGACAAAACCGATGCGACACGCAGGGGGCGATACCAGTGGCCCGGCAAAGCCGGTTCCACGGTATCTCTGGCGGGGCACGTTCTGGCTGCAACCGGGGTTCGCTATGTTTAAGGTGTTTTTAATGCACCCGCGGGCGTGGCCCTTGCTGACCTTGCTATTACTTTTGATAGTGAACGTGGTTTTTAATCCCGGTTTTTTGCACATCGAGTGGCGTGATGGCCACCTCTACGGCAGCCTGATCGACATCCTTAACCGGGCGGCACCGCTGGTGCTGGTGTCGCTGGGCATGACGCTGGTGATCGCCACGCGTGGCATCGACATTTCGGTAGGCGCAGTGGTGGCGATTTCGGCCGCGCTGGCCGCCTGGATGATTGGTGGCGCGCTGGTGGTGCAAGACGGTGTGGCCGTACACGCCAGCCGCTTCCCCATGCCGCTGGCGATTCTGGCCGCGCTGGGTGTGGCGTTGGTGTGCGGCCTGTGGAACGGCGTGCTGGTGGCCCGTATCGGCATGCAGCCCATCATTGCCACGCTGATTTTGATGGTGGCAGGCCGGGGCATTGCCCAACTGATCACCGGCGGGCAGATCATCACCATCTACTACGCACCGTTTTTCTTTCTGGGCAGTGGCTATCTGGCGGGCTTGCCGTTTTCGCTGTTCATCGTAGCCCTGGTGTACGGCGTGCTGCACCTGGCCATGACGCGCACGGCTCTGGGCTTGTTCATCCAGGCGGTGGGCATCAACCCGGTGGCGGCGCGCGGTGTGGGTATCCAGGCCCGCAAGCTGACGGTGTGGGTGTATGCGTTCTGCGGGTTTTGTGCCGGTGTGGCGGGGCTGCTCATCAGCTCCAACGTGAAGAGTGCGGACGGTAACAACGCCGGGCAACTGCTGGAGCTGGATGCCATTTTGGCCGTCACCCTGGGTGGCACCGCGCTGACTGGCGGGCGCTTCAGTTTGTTTGGCAGCGTGGTTGGCGCGCTGATCATCCAGACCCTGACCTACGCCATCTACTCGCTGGGTGTGCCGCCCGAGATCAACCTGGTGGTGAAGGCCGTGGTGGTGTTTGCGGTGATGCTGCTGCAGTCTGCCGAGTTCCGCGCCACCGTACGCATGTGGACGCTGCGCCCTGTGCACGCAGGAGGCCGGGCATGAGTACCGCCAAGCGTTTCAACCCCCAGCACCTGCCTATTTTGGCGACGGTGTCGCTATTCGTGGCGATGGCGACATTGGGTTCGGTGTTCTATGACGGATTTTTCTCGCCACAGGTGTTTTTGAACCTGCTGATCGACAACGCCTTTTTGGTGATCGTGGCGGTGGGCATGACCTTTGTGGTGCTGTCCGGCGGCATTGACTTGTCAGTGGGCTCGGTGATCGCGTTCACCACCATGGTGTCGGCTTCGCTGGTGGAGAAGCACGGCTGGAGCCCGGCGCTGGTGATTCCGCTGGTGCTGCTGATGGGCACGGCGTTTGGTGCCTTCATGGGCTTTTTGATCGAGCGCTTTCGCCTGCAGCCCTTTATTGTGACGCTGGCGGGCATGTTCCTGGCGCGCGGCCTGTGCTACCTGATCAGCATTGACTCGATCAGCATGACCAACGAGTTCTATTCTGAAGTCTCACAAATGCGCATTCCGGTGTGGGGCGATGCCTCGCTGTCGATTGGCGCGGTGATTGCGCTCATCGTGCTGGCGGTGGCCGTGTTTGTGGCGCATTGCACACCGTTCGGCCGCACGGTGTACGCCGTGGGCGGCAGCGAAAACTCGGCCCTGCTGATGGGCTTGCCGGTGCGTGCCACCCTGATTGGCGTGTACACACTGTCGGGTTTTTGTTCGGCGCTGGCGGGTGTCGTGTTTACCTTTTACATGCTCTCGGGCTACGGCCTACATGCCGTGGGCATGGAGCTGGACGCGATTGCAGCGGTGGTCATTGGCGGCACGCTGCTGACCGGCGGCTCGGGCTACATGGTCGGCACGCTGTTTGGCGTGCTGATGCTCGGGATTATCCAGACCCTGATTTCCTTTGACGGCACTTTGAGTTCCTGGTGGACGCGCATCGTCGTGGGCGCGCTGCTGTTCCTGTTTTGCCTGCTCCAGCGCGTCTTTGCCGCGCGCAAATCCCCCCATTCCTGATTTTTTTCTGAAGACCCCCCTATGACCGATACCCCTAAAAAAATGCGCTCCGCCGAATGGTTTGGCTCGGCCGACAAAAACGGCTTCATGTACCGCAGCTGGATGAAGAACCAGGGCATCCCGGACCACGAGTTCGATGGCCGCCCCATCGTCGGCATCTGCAACACCTGGAGCGAGCTGACCCCTTGCAACGCCCATTTCCGCAAGATCGCCGAGCATGTGAAGCGCGGCATCTTCGAGGCCGGTGGCTTCCCGGTGGAATTCCCGGTTTTCAGCAATGGCGAATCGAATCTGCGCCCCACGGCGATGCTGACCCGCAACCTGGCCAGCATGGACGTGGAAGAAGCCATCCGCGGCAACCCCATCGACGCAGTGGTGCTACTCACCGGCTGCGACAAAACCACGCCTGCGCTGCTGATGGGTGCGGCCAGCTGCGACATTCCGGCCATCGTGGTCACCGGCGGCCCCATGCTCAACGGCAAGCTCGAAGGCAAGAACATCGGCTCCGGCACGGCGGTGTGGCAACTGCACGAATCACTGAAAGCGGGCGAAATCAATTTGCACCAGTTCTTGTCAGCAGAGGCGGGTATGTCACGCTCTGCGGGCACCTGCAACACCATGGGCACTGCCAGCACCATGGCCTGCATGGCCGAGGCATTGGGCACCTCACTGCCGCACAACGCTGCCATTCCGGCGGTGGACGCGCGCCGCTACGTGCTGGCGCATATGTCGGGCACGCGGGCGGTGGAGATGGCCCGTGAAGGCCTCACGCTGTCCAAAATTCTGACCCGCGAAGCCTTCGAGAACGCCATCCGCGTCAACGCGGCCATCGGTGGCTCGACCAACGCCGTCATCCACCTGAAGGCCATCGCTGGCCGCATCGGTGTGCAGCTGGATTTGGAGGACTGGACCCGTATCGGACGCGGCACGCCGACCATCGTCGACCTGCAGCCCTCGGGCCGTTTCCTGATGGAAGAGTTCTACTACGCCGGTGGCCTGCCCGCCGTGCTGCGCCGCCTTGGCGAACACGGCCTGCTGCCGCACCCCGATGCGCTCACCGTCAACGGCAAATCCATGTGGGAGAACGTGCGCGAAGCTCCCCAGTACAACGACGAAGTGATTCGTCCTATCGACAACCCCCTGATTGCCGACGGTGGCATCTGCATCCTGCGTGGCAATTTGTCGCCTCGCGGTGCGGTGCTCAAGCCGTCTGCCGCCACGCCCGCGCTGCTCAAGCACCGTGGCCGTGCCGTGGTGTTCGAGAACCTGGAGCACTACAAGGAACGCATCGTCGACGAAGACCTGGACATCGACGCGAGCTGCGTGATGGTCTTGAAGAACTGTGGGCCCAAGGGCTACCCCGGCATGGCCGAGGTGGGCAATATGGGCCTGCCGCCCAAGCTGCTGCGCCAGGGCGTGAAGGACATGGTGCGCATTTCCGATGCCCGCATGAGCGGTACCGCCTACGGCACCGTGGTGCTGCACGTGGCCCCCGAAGCCGCTGCGGGTGGTCCGCTGGCCGCTGTGCGCGACGGCGACTTCATCGAGCTGGACTGCGAACAAGGCCGCCTGCACCTGGATATCAGCGATGCCGAGCTGGCCGAGCGCTTGGCTGCCCTGGCAGGCAATGCGCCCAAGCCGCTGTCGGGTGGCTATGCCCGTTTGTATGTAGACCACGTGCTGCAAGCCGACGACGGCTGCGACTTCGACTTCCTGGTCGGTTGCCGTGGCTCCACTGTGCCCCGTCATTCCCATTAATTTCTTGTTGAACACCATGCACAACGCATCCAACCCGCGTTACCGCGGCATCTTCCCGGTCGTCCCCACCACCTTCACGCCCTCGGGCGAACTGGATCTGCCCAGCCAGAAGCGCTGCGTCGATTTCATGATCGACGCGGGCTCTGACGGCCTGTGCATCTTGGCCAACTTCTCCGAGCAGTTTTTGCTGTCGGACGATGAGCGCGAAGTGCTGACCAAAACCATCCTGGAGCACGTTTCAGGCCGCGTGCCGGTCATCGTCACCACCACCCATTTCGGCACCACGGTGTGCGCCCAGCGCAGCCGCCGTGCCCAAGACATGGGTGCAGCCATGGTCATGGTGATGCCGCCCTACCACGGTGCCACCTTCCGCGTGGGTGAGCCGCAGATTTACGAGTTCTACGCCCGGCTGTCGGATGCCATCAACATCCCCATCATGGTCCAGGATGCGCCCGCTGCGGGCACGCCGCTGTCGGTGCCGTTTCTGGCCCGCATGGCACAAGAGATCGAGCACCTGGCGTATTTCAAGATTGAAACCGCTGGGGCAGCCGCCAAGCTGCGCGAGCTGATCCGCGTGGGCGGTGCAGCCATCGAAGGCCCATGGGACGGCGAAGAAGCCATCACCCTGATGCCCGACCTGGATGCCGGTGCCACCGGTGCCATGACCGGCGGTGCCTACCCCGACGGCATCCGCCCCATCATCGAAGCTCACCGCGCGGGCGACCGCGACACGGCTTATGCGCTGTACCAAAAATGGCTGCCGCTGATCAACTACGAGAACCGCCAGGGTGGCATCCTCACCGCCAAGTCGCTGATGGCCGAGGGCGGTGTGATCGCCTGCGAAGCGCCGCGCCACCCCTGGCCCGCGATGCACCCCGATGTGCGCGCCGGTTTGATGGACACGGCCCGCAGGCTCGACCCACTGGTGCTGCGCTGGGGTAAATAGCACTTACTATGGTTTTGATAGCTACTTGCGTAGGCAATATCTGCGCTAGAGGCCTAAAAAGTTTATAAATTTTCGTGCAGCGCGGCGGGCCCGGCGGGCGATGGCCTGTGCCAACCGCCAAGGGCGCGCGTTCTTCACCTGCGCGATCAGCCCGTCTTTCCACACTAACCAGCGTGGATACCAGCGGCGGAACCAGGCCAGTTGCATCAAGGCCGGTTGCGTCAGCTGAAACAAGCGTGCCGCTACGGCCGTGCCCACCACCTTGGCGGCCAGTACGACCAGCAGGCCCAGCACGGTGTGGCCCCGGGCCATCCAGTACACCGCCAGCAGCTTGACCGGCAGCAGGGTCAGCATCGGCACGCACAGCAATAGCAGCGCGGCGTAGGGTGGTAGCCGCCGTATCAAGACTTCCAATTGCGACCACACGGGTAAGCGTGCCAGGCGGTCCATGGCCCGCGCCAGTGGCTCCCAGCCCCATTCGCCAAAGATCAGCACCAGCGCCAACGCAGTGTGGAACATCGCCTTTAAAAACCGACGTAAAAATGGCATAGAGGAGTCCGGTGGGGTGGCATGGGCGGTGGTAAATTGCCCGATTGTTGTACCCCAATCTGAATTTGTTCTGAAACCATGCATTCCCGCGCCCTAGTTTTGTTTTCTGGTGGGCAAGATTCCACCACCTGCTTGGCCCTGGCCTTGTCCAAGTACGCCCATGTGGAAACCGTGGCCTTTGACTACGGCCAACGCCACTACGTCGAATTGGATGCGCGATTGCACGTTCTGGCCCATATCAAAGCCCAGTTTCCGCAATGGGCGGACAAGATGGGCGAAGACCATTTGCTGGATTTGTCGGTGCTGGGCCAGGTCAGTGAGACCTCGCTCACCCGCGACATGGCGTTCAAGATGGAGGAGGGCGGTCTGCCCAACACCTTTGTACCCGGCCGTAACCTGCTGTTCCTGACCCTGGCCGCCGCCCTGGCTTACCGGCGCGACCTGGAAGTGATCGTCACCGGTGTCTGCGAAACCGACTTCTCCGGCTACCCCGACTGCCGCGACGACACCATGAAAGCCATGCAACTGGCTTTGTCGCTGGGCATGGACAAACGTTTTCTTGTTGAGACCCCGCTGATGTGGATCGACAAGGCCCAAACCTGGCAGCTGGCCCAGCAACTAGGCGGCCAGTCGCTGGTGGACTTGATCGTAGAAGATACCCACACCTGCTACCTGGGTGACCGCGTGCACCGCCATGCCTGGGGCTATGGCTGCGGTGAGTGCCCGGCCTGCGTATTGCGGGCGCGTGGGTTTGAGCGCTTTGTGGCCGCTGCGTAAATTGGGGGGTCTGGTCGGCTGTTCATATCTGCGTGACGGATGTCACCGATAGGCCTTTTCATTCCGCTTTGCAGCGCAGTGCGGGCCGTTTGTATTTGTTACATCGACTAACATACTTTGGATATGCGCACGCCTTGTGCGCGCGTTCAGCAGCCGGATATCCCCATGAAGCAATTCCCCCTTACCTACCGTGCCACGCTTCTTGCAGTGTTGTGCGCCACCGGCTTCGCCAGCCATGCCGTCACTGACAGCAAAGCTTCTCGTTACTACGAAGACGCGCTGGGCCGTTTTGAGAAACGCGACATGCCGGGGGCCATCATCCAACTGAAAAACGCCTTGCAGATCGACAAAAATATGCTGCCTGTGCAAGTGCTGCTCGGCAAGGCATTTTTGGTCAACGGCGAGGCCGTGTCTGCCGAGGTGGCTCTGACGGAGGCCTTGCGCATGGGTGTGAACCGGGCGGAGGTGGTGCTGCCATTGGCCCAGGCTTTCATTGCCCAAGGCAAGCAAAAAATGGTGCTGGAAATGCCCCAGTTCAACCCCGCAGGCTTGCCGCAGGATACCCAGGTTCAGCTGTTGGTGTTGCGCGCCTCGGCGGCATCTGACACCGGTGACATCCGTGCAGCGATGCGGAATATCGAGGATGCCCGCCTGGCCGATCCACGCTCTGTCGATGCCTGGCTGGCTGAAGTGCCCATCCGCATCCGCGAGCGCAAGTTTCGGGAAGCCAATGATGCAGTGGGGCGGGCATTGGCACTGGCCCCGAATGCGACCGAGGTTTTTTACCAAAAAGCGGCCATTTTGCATGTACAAGGCGATTTAAAAGGCGCCCTGGCGGCCTACACGCAAGCTCTGCAAATTAATCCTAAACACATAGAAGCCAGGGTCGCCCGTGCAGGGTTGTTGGTAGATTTAGGTAAGCCAGCCGATGCCTCCAAAGACATAGCCGAGGTGCAGCAGCTGTCCCCCAGAGAGCCGCGCGCAGCCTACCTCAAGGCTTTGTTGGCCGAAAAAGAGGGCAATACCAAGGCCGCCACATCAGCGCTGCAAGAAGTCACCGCGCTGATTGATCCGGTGCCGCTGGACTTCATCCGTTACCGCCCGCAACTGATGATGCTGAATGGATTGGCCCACTACGGACTGAATGAACGCGAAAAGGCCCGGCCTTATCTGGAGGCGTTTCAGCGTGCGCAGGGCGCTACCACCGTGTCCAAGCTGCTGGCCCAGGTGTACTTTGCCGAGGGCAATGTAGACCGTGCTATCGAGACACTGGAGGCTTACACCAAAGCCATGCCCGGCGATAGCCAGGCACTGATCCTGCTGGCGTCTGCCCACATGTCGCTGGGCCGAAACGCCAAAGCTACTGCGCTCATGCAAGAGGCCTTGCTATCGAAAGACACGCCAGAAGTGCGCACTGCGCTGGGCATGAGTTTGATGGTCAGCGGCCAGTCCGGCAATGCCACCGTGCAACTGGAAAATGCCCTTAAAAAAGACCCCACCCAAAAGACCGCCGCTGCGGCATTGGCCGGTCTGTACTTGCGCTCCGGCCAAAATGCAAAAGCCGCCACGATCGCCCAAGGCCTTGTCAAACAGCAGCCCGGTAACGCCGGATTCCAAAACTTGTTAGGCATAGCGCTGGCCCAGGGCGGTGACATGCCTGGGGCCAAGGCCGCGTTCGAGGCCTCGGTGAAAATAGACGCGTCGCTGCTACCGCCGCAGCTCAATCTGGCCCGACTGGAGATTGCCGGGAATGACTTCGATGCTGCAGCCATCCGGCTTGCAGCCATGCTCAAGACCAACGAAAAGAACGTCGAAGTGCTCATGGAGCTGGCCAATCTGGCCGACCGCCGCGGCCAGGCCGACGAGGCGGCCCGCTGGCTTAGCAAGGCCGATGACTTCAGCGGTTTGCACGATGTGCGCCCAGGCCTGGCACTGGTGCAATTGCATCTGCGCAAGGGGCAAGTGGCACCGGCCATCGATGCGGTCAAAAAGCTGTCCATCAAGGCCCCGGATGATTTGGCAGTATTGCTGACCTCTGCACGCGCCATGCTGGCCAACGCCGACCAGGCCGGAGCCCGCACAGCCCTGGCATCGGCCACGCGGGTGGCTGAATTCAATGCCAACCAACAGGTCGAAATTGCGCTGCTGCAAATGTCGGCCAATAACCTGGGCGGCGCGACCTACAGCCTGGACAAAGCACTCTCCACCAGCCCTACCCATCTGCCTGCCCAGGCGCTAAAAACCGATGTGCTCCTGCGCCAGGGTGATGTTGCCAAGGCGGAGCAACTCGCCCGCCAGATCGTCGCCCAGGCGCCGAAACGCGCTGTGGGCTACAGCCTGCAGGGCGATATTGCCTTGGCGCGGGGGCAAACGGCCGCCGCCGTTGAAGCTTACCGGCGGGCGCACCAGGCCGAACCTTCTAGCGACACACTGTTGCGCTTGTTTGGCGTGCTATCGGCGCAAGACGGTGGTAAGTCTGCCTTGCAACTGGCAGAGCAATGGACCAAGGCCCATCCGCAGGATGTGCCGGTGCGCCGGGTGGTGGCTGATTTTTATGCCCGTACTGCCAACTTTACAGCGGCCCGCAGTGCCTACGAAGCGCTGCTGAAAACGGCGCCAGGCGATGCCGCGTTGCTGAACAACCTGGCCAATGTGCTGCTGCGATTGAAAGATCCTTCTGCCGTAGCCATGGCAGAGCAAGCTCTGGCCAAAGATCCGGCCAGTGCCAGCGCCATCGACACCCTGGGCTGGGCCCTCTTTCAGCTGGGTGGCACTGTCCAATCGGACCGGGCACTCCAATTGCTGCGGGACGCGCGTTTGCGGGAGCCGGGTAATCCCAGTATCCGTTACCACCTTTCCGCAGTGCTGGCCCAACTTGGGCGTAAGACCGAAGCCCGCGAAGAGGTGGAGGCAGCATTGAAGCTTGGCCGTGCATTCGAAAATGTGGCCGACGCCGAAAGCCTGGCGAAGACGCTTCGCTAGGGTGTCGGTATTCATTACAACCCGTTACGCTAGCTTGGCTAATTTATATTTAAGTTGTTGATAAATATAAGTTAATCGACTGTGGCATGTATTTGGCTTGGTTGTATCAATATGTTTAGTTTTTGTGCAATTTACGAGGTGAATCAAATGACAAATAAGCGCAACCTGAATGTGGCCAAGTGGCTTGTGGGCAGTGCACTGGTACTGGCTGGTTCGTCGGCCATGGCTGACTGGACGTTTGGTTCAAACAGCCTCAACGCCACTCTGACCGGGACCACCATTTCTTCGACGGCCTCGGGCCTGTCGACCACCGGTTCGGGCGGCGCGTTTGCGACTGCCACTGCCACTCCCTACGGCGCGTCGTACGGACTTGGTGTGACTGCTGCAGGAGAAGATACGGGTTCCCCAGACCACTCGACCGATAACGTAGGCAGCACAGACGCTATCTTGCTCAGCTTTGGCAGCAGTGTTGTCTTGACGGGTATCGAGTCTGGCTGGACTTGGAAAGACGATAAGCTGACCCAGCAAAATGGAGAAACTCAGGCCCAGTTCAAGGCCCGTCTGGCTGCGCAAACCGCATCTGATTCCGATGTCAGCGTGCTGCGCTATGTCGGTACCGCTACCAATGCTGCTGACGTAGCCACCGCTACCAAAGGCAAGACCGTTGGGCAATTGACGGCTACCGGTGGTGGTTGGGCACTGGTAAGCCAGTTGGCGAATGTGGCCTCTGACGTATTTACGTCGACCGGTAACACAACGCTGGGCTCTAGCTGGTGGTTGATCAGCGCCTACAACTCGGGTTACACCCCTGTTTCTACAACTTTCAGCAGCGCATCCAACCTTTTGGACGACGGCAACGACTACTTCAAGTTACTGGCTGTAGCGGGTATTGCCACGCCTACCACCCCGCCTGGCAACAAGGTGCCTGAACCCGGTTCGCTGGCGCTGATGGGTGCAGGCTTGCTGGGTTTGCTGGCCAGCCGCCGCAAGACCAAGGCACCATCGTTGGCCAAATCAGTGGGTTTAGCCGCTTAATCTTTCGGCTGTCCGGCCGCTAGCGGCCACCACTCCCACCCCCAAAAAGGCACCGAATTTCGGTGCCTTTTTGCATTGGGTCGCGCATTGTGTGGGTTTCATTAATCTTGTGGATGTAGTTTTGCGCGGCATCGCCCATCATGAAACCAGTTCAATCTTGAGGCTGGCAGATGCAGACAGCAGAGCGTTTTGGGGCCAAGGTGTCTATCGGCTCACCAGGGCGTGGCATGTTTTTGCTGCAGGCGGCGGAGCCCGAGGGCCTGGATTTTTTAGTGCGCAGCGTGGGTGGCCAACTGGTGGCCCGGCTAGATGCTGGCAAGGCTTTGGTCGTGATGGGGGTAACCTCTTACATGGGTTTGCGAGGGTCTAGTGCGGTACGTTTTATCGGCCCGGTCAACGTGGACCAGCAGCGTTTGGCGGCAGTTCTGGGTGCCAATCGGCAGAAGCCTTAGCAGGGCTGCCACAGGTTTTGTAACTGCTGCTGTATGACCGGCAGCCCACTTCAAGGAGACGGCCATGGCCAGTGTTGGACAAGAATTGCTAGACGTAC
Source organism: Rhodoferax sp. RT5P35 (assembly GCF_056521385.1). Classification (NCBI taxonomy): domain Bacteria; kingdom Pseudomonadati; phylum Pseudomonadota; class Betaproteobacteria; order Burkholderiales; family Comamonadaceae; genus Rhodoferax; species Rhodoferax sp. RT5P35. The sequence goes on from NZ_JBWMAX010000005.1 coordinate 73,867, forward strand.
CGCTACCTGAAATGGTATTGAAACTCGCTCTGGGCATCGCCGAAGCCCAGCGGGCGCTGGACGAAAACTCCGTGGATACAGCCAAAGCTTTGGCCGATACCAAGCTGGACATGGTGCTGGGCGTGACCCAGAACATCGATGTCAACGGCGTGGTGACCTATGTGAATGCCGACCCGGTCAAGGTGTCGCTCATCCAGATTGGGTTGATGCCTACTTTCTACCAGTTTGCCGAAGCCACCATCGAAGTCACGATGGACATCAAAACCACCACTTCGGTGGAAACCAACATCAAAGTCGGCATCAAGGCCCAGGCGGGCTTTGCCTGCTGGAGTGCGTCGGTGGCGGTAGATGTGTCGCATAACCGCAAGTTCGGCAAAGAGGTGCATGGCACCAGTCGCTTGTTGACCCGCATGGTGCCGGTGCCGCCACCACCGCGCCTGGCACCGCAGTTGCTAACGGTGGATGCCCGTAAGCCTGTACCGGCCTGAACGTATGGCTGCGCTGATTGCCGCCAAGGCCTTTCGGGCCCCCATCTTCGCTCCTGAGGCGGTGGTGCAAGAGACCGCATCTACCTCGTTCGCTGACCTGGTGCGCTTGATGGCTGAGGGCATTGCCGATGCACAAATGGCACTGGACCGCAGCGCAGCCGAGATGGTCACCGAGCTGGCCGAGACCACGGTGCAGATCATCCCCAGCATCACTGAAACCGTGGCTGCGGACGGCACGGTTACCTTCACCCAGGGTGCGCCACAGACCGTGTCGCTGCTGGCGCTGGGTGTCAAGCCGACTTTCTACCAGTTCTCCCAGGCTACGGTCGAGGTCAGCATGGACCTGAAACTGGTGGAACAGCTCAATGAAGACGGCACCGTCAAGAAGGGGGGGCTGGGCTTGTTTGCAGAGACCTCCAACATTCGCTTTGAACGCAAGCTCAACCGCGATGTGTCGGTGCATTCCAAAATTACCGCCACTTTGGTTCCCGTGCCTGCCCCGCTGCGCCTGGAGATTCCGCGCCGCACGGTTATTGGTTAATTTGGCTGCTGGAGCACTTCTGCCATGGTCCTCGCCACCAACCTACCCAACCCGCAGCGCGCCCCCCTGGGCGTGCTGCTAGGCAATGCCGGTGCTGCGCTGACCAGCGCCCAAACCGACCTTGGTCTGGGAGTCGGCTTGTCTAGTGGCATGGTGATGTCCGAGGCCACGCTGGAGATCAAGGCTGCGGTGTCGCGTAGCAGCACCGGCGAGCTGGAGATCGAGCCGTTGTCATCCGCCCACTTGGCGGGCGCGCTCAATGCCTCGGCCGTATCCACCATCCGCGTCAACTTTGTGGCTACCGCCGCTACACCTGCCGTGGCCAGCAACTCCGGCGGCAGCACCGTGCCCGTGAAGACCAAGAACGAGATCATCAAAGGTTTTCGCCAACGCGACGATCTGCAGGCGCTGGAGCGGGTGATCGGCCCGCTGCAAGTGCGCGCCACCTTTGTGCCGGGCAGTAGCCGCTGGCTGGTGAATGCAGTGGATGCCGATGGCCGCATGGTGCGCGAGCAGTTGGTGGCAGACTGAACCAGCCGGTCCTGTGCGCAACCTAGGAATCCACGATGGCGACCAAACCACCCACCCAGGCCCAATTGCAAGCCGCGCTGAAGTCGGCCCAGGCCCAGGCCGCTGCCACCGAAGCCGCCGCCCGCAAAAGCCTGGCCGAAGCGGCTGACACCATGTCGCGCCTGAAGCTGGCTGCCGCTGCCGCCAGTGACCGCGAACTCAAAGCCACCGCCGATGCCGACGCGCTGCGCCAACAGCTGGCAGCGGTGCAGGCGCAATTGCGCGCATCGGCTGACGATCTGCCCGCCCAGATCAGCGTGTTGAAAACCCAAATCGACGGATTGGTGGCCGAAAACCAGCGTCTGGCCCAGCTACGTGACACGGCCCAGGCCGACAACCAGACCCTGTTCAAACGCCTGGATGCCAGTGCCGAGCGCGAGAAAGCCGCCGTCGCTGCCGCTGTGCAGGCCACGGTTGCCGGTCAAGAGGCCACAACCAAGGCCACCTTGGAAAGCCTGCGCCTGGGCACGGCGCGCATTGCCGCCTTGTCGGCCCAGTTGGGCAGCGCGGGCAAGCTGGAGGTGCTGGCCCCGGACCAGGTGGGACATTTGATGGGTGGGTTTTTGCAGCAGCTGGAAACCGGCATGCCCACCCTGCGGCTGGCCGAGGGCGAACTCAAACTGAAACTGGGCCTGGCACGCGCCGACCAGCAAGACGGCTTTGTCATCTTGCCGCCCAATGCCAGTGCCGAACTGCGCAGCAGTTTGCATGAAATCTCCCTGCGCTTCGACCGTGCAGGTGGCACGGTGTTGAACACGGACGAGGGCTGAATTTGAGGTCTTTCAGGCCTCTGGCGCTTGTTCTACCTACGTATGATGCTATGGATAAAAGAGCGATCTAGATCTGGAGCGCTACTGATTTCTATGTGCTATCAAAAAAGTAGCGGATTGTGCAGTTGCTATCTACGCTAGGAGGCAATTTAGTCCTAAATTCACTCCACCGTAATGATCTCGCGGTGCATCGGAGCCAGCTTGGCCAGCAACTGGTTTTGCGCGGTGAACGGGATGCCGCGCGCATCCATCGTGCCTTGCAAAATCTCCACCACCAGGTTGAACTGGGCTTTGTCGATGGCCAGCTGGGCGTGCGAAGCTTTCATGGTTTCACCGTCGTACTTGCAGGGGCCACCGCTCAGTTCGCAAAACTGGTCGGTGAGCTGCTCTTTCAGGTAGGCGGGCTTTATGTTGTCAAACATTTTGCCGATACGCGGGTTGGCCTTCAGGCGGTCTACAAAATCGCTGGCCAGGGCGGCAATGCCGGGCTTTTCGCCCAGCGACTGGTACAGCGGGGCGGTTTGGGCGTGCGCAGCGCCCAGCAGCACGAACACAGCGGTGGCGATCCAGGGTTTGAAAAATGTCATGCTGCAGCTCCTCAGAATGCGATTTGGGCGGACACATAGCCACCGGTTTGTTTGCGGCCCGAGACCAGCGCCGGGGCGATACGGCCCAGGTCCACATAAGCCAGGGTCAGCGAAAAGTGTTTGCTGGGCGCCCAGGCGATAAACAGGTCTTGCCAGTTGTCTTCGCGCAATGCAGCAGAATTGGCTCCGAACACGGCATTGCCTACCGGCTCCAGATTGTTGGGTTTGAAGCGTACTTCTGCACCAATGGCGATGTCTTTGCGCAGCAGGTAGGCGACTGAGAACTCGGGCATCAGCCGGTACTTGTCTTGCCCCAGCGCTCCGCCAAAGCCCAGCAGGCCGTTCTGGTTTGCTTTGGTCGCGCGCAGCGTGCCGTTGACCAGCAGGCCCTGGCCCAGGAAAAGCTTGGTGGCGCTCAGGTACACATCGTTGCCGGTGGTTTTTGCACCCAGGGCGGTCAGCACCGGCTCCATGCTGCCCGCGTGTACGCGTTTGTGCTGTAGGCCCACGGCGATCTGCGGCATCCAGTTGTCGCTGTTCAGTACGGCATCGCCTGCTACACGCACTTTGGCACCCAAGATATCCATCTTGATGTGTTGACCGGGTGTCACGCCAAAAGCGGCCAGTGCCGAGGTGGGCCCGGCGTTAAAGTCCTGCTGTGCCAGGGACAGTTCGAACCGGTCGTGGATACCGAGCACCGCACCGGCTACGTTCAGGCCATAGTCTTGGGTATGCACGCGGGTGAGGGCGGCGCTGCCCCCGATCTCACCCGCGGTGGCATTGCTGCCCACCATGGCCCACGGGGTCAGCCCGCCACCGGCTGCGCCATCGATGCTGCTGACACCGCCCGTCAACAACAGCTTGCCGGTGTCGGCAAGGCTCCAGGGGCTGCACAGGGCTAAGCTGGTGGCGGCCAGTGCAGTGGTCAACAAACGCATAAAAACTCCTCGTGGAATGGGGCGAAACAGAGGACTTTATTTGTAACATGGTTGCCTGGGCCGCCACATTCGGATACACCGAAAATAACCGAAAACAGGCATTCATGCCACCTTGTCCATTGGCCATTGGCCATTTCAACCGAGATACCTTCCATGCAACACCCTTGGCACTCTTACTATCCTGCTGGAATGCCGACCACCTTCGACATCTCGGACCCGCAAACGGTTGTGGCTCTTTTGGAGCATAGCTTTGTAACTTACCGTGACAGCGACGCCTATGTCTTCATGGGCCACGCGCTGCGGTATGGCGACGTGGATGCTTTATCCAGGGCGCTGGCCGCTTGGCTGCAGGCGCAGCCGCTGGCGCAGGGCGACTGCGTGGCCATCATGCTGCCGAATCTGCTGGGTTTTCCGGTGGCCATGGCGGCGGTGCTGCGGGCCGGGTTGGTGGCGGTCAACATCAACCCGCTGTACACCCCGCGCGAGCTGCAGCACCAGTTGCAGGACTCGGGTGCCAAGGCCATCGTGGTGCTGGACCGATTCCTGCCCACGCTGAATGCCATCGTGGCCCATACCGATGTGGCCACCGTACTGGTCGCTGCGGGCAATGACCTGCTGGGCCTGCCCGCTGGAGCGGTGTTGCCCGCGCTGGCTGAACTGTCAGAAGGCAGCAGCAGCTTTGTTGATGCCATAGTGCAAGGCCGCAGCCTGCCCTACCACCCACCCGTGCTGCAGCCCAGCGACCCGGCGGTGCTGCAGTACACCGGCGGCACCACGGGGGTGAGCAAAGGAGCCACGCTGCTGCACAGCACGCTGATAGCCAATGTGCTGTCTTCCGAGGCCTGGATGCAGCCCGGTCTACAGCGCCATATCGGCAAAGGGCGCAGCACCCAGTTCACCATCGTCTGCGCGCTGCCGCTGTACCACGTGTTTGCGTTTGTGGCCTGCAGCCTGCTGGGCATGCGGGCCGGTGCGCGCAACATCCTCATCCCGAATCCGCGCGACCAAACAGCCATGGTTGCGCTTTTGAAGCCCTACAAGCTGCACATGTTTCCGGCGGTCAACACCTTGTTTGGCGCGCTGCTGCAGCAACCCGATTTTGCGCAGCTCGACTTCAGCGAGCTGTGCATCAGCAACGGCGGTGGCAGCCCGGTGCAGGCCACCGTGGCCCAGCGCTGGCTCGAGGTAACCGGCTGCCCCATCACCGAAGGCTACGGCTTGTCGGAAACCGCTGCCGCCGTGGTCTGCAACCGCACCGATCTGGAATTATTTACCGGCGACATCGGCCTGCCCATGCCCGGCGTGCACATCCGCATGCTGGACGATGCTTGGCACGATGTGCCTCCAGGCCAGCCTGGCGAAATCGCCATCCACGGCCCGCAGGTAATGGCCGGTTACTGGAAGCGCCCCGAGGACACCGCGGCGGCCTTCACCGCAGACGGCTACTTTCTGAGCGGCGACATTGGTGTGATGGACGCGCAGGGCCGCATCCGCATCATTGACCGCAAAAAAGACATGCTGCTGGTCAGCGGCTTCAACGTCTACCCCAACGAGATCGAAGCGGTGGTGGCCCAGCACCCAGGCGTGCTGGAGTGCGCAGTGGTGGGCGTGCCCGACGCGGCCACCGGCGAGGCCGTGCGCCTGGTGGTGGTCAAAAAAGCCCCGGCCCTTTCGGAGGCCGATTTGCTGGCCTTTTGCGCCGAGCATCTCACCGGCTACAAACGCCCGCGCAGCGTGGAGTTCATCGCCGCGCTGCCCAAGTCAGCGCTGGGCAAAGTGCTGCGTCGGACGCTGCGCCACCAGGGCTGACTTGCCGGTAGCGCAAAGTAAGGTATTTTGCTATTAAAATTATAGCTGTTAGCGTATGTATATTATGCGCTTAAGGCCTATTTGACCATTAATTTTCATCATGGTCTCGGCTGCAGGCCACCAGGGTCTGGCCGTTGGATGGGCGCAGCTCGGGCACCTGGTCTGCGCAGGCTGGCCGGGCGCGTGGACAGCGCGTGCGGAACACGCAGCCCGACGGTGGGTTGATGGGCGAGGGCAGGTCGCCTTGCAGTAGCTGCACCACCTTGTTGCGCTCCAGCTGCGGGTCCGGGATGGGGATGGCCGACAGCAGCGCCTGGGTGTAGGGGTGGCGCGGGTCGGCATACAGCGCGTTTTTAGGGGCCAGCTCCATGGCGCGGCCCAGGTACATCACCATGATGCGGTGGCTGATGTGGCGCACCACAGCCAGGTCGTGGGCAATGAAGATCAGCGCTAGCCCCAGCTCTTTTTGCAGCGACTTCAGCAGGTTGATGATCTGCGCCTGTATTGACACGTCCAGCGCCGATACCGGCTCGTCGCAGACGATCAGCTTGGGTTCCAGAATCAGCGCCCGGGCAATGCCGATGCGCTGGCACTGGCCGCCCGAGAATTCGTGCGGGTAGCGGTTGATTTGCTGCTCGGTCAGGCCCACCTTGGCCATCATGATGCGCACCTTTTGCAGCACGGCGGCGGAGCCCAGCGCGGGGTAGTGGGTGCGCAGTGGCTCGGCGATGATTTGCGCAATGGTCATGCGCGGGTTCAGGCTGGCCAGTGGGTCCTGGAAGATCATCTGGATGTCTTTGCGCACCGCCATCCAGGCGACATCGGGGGCACCGGCCATTTCCTGCCCCATCCAGACCACGCTGCCTGCGCTGGCCGGATGCAGGTTCAGCAGGGCGCGGGCCAGGGTGGATTTGCCGCAGCCAGATTCGCCCACAATGCCCAGCGTTTCTCCCGCATGCAGATCAAACGAGACACCGTTGACCGCATTCAGTGTGCGGCTGGGCGACCAGGGCCAGCCTTGGGGGTCCTTGATGGCGTACTGCACATGCAGATTGCGCACCGACAAAAGGGGGGTGGTGGTTTCAGCCATGGTGTTCTTTGGAAGCGTTTGCAACGACAGGAGGGTGGGCGCGCACCACGGCGGGGTCGCGGTGGCAGGCGCGCAAAGCTAGGGCCGGTGCGGGCGCAGTTTGCAGTGCGGGTACTTTTTGCAGCACCGGCATGACCGCGTGGCAATGCGCATCGGCCCAGGCGCAGCGTTCACTGAACGGGCAGCCCTGGGGCAGGCGCGCCATGTTGGGCGGCGCCCCCGGAATGGCCTGCAGCGATTCGTCGCTGCGGTCCATCCGTGGAATGGCGTTCAGCAGGCCCAGGGTGTAGGGGTGCGAGGGCGTGTGGAAGATGTGCCCGGCATCGGCTTGCTCCATCACCCGCCCGCCGTACAGCACCATCACCTGGTCGCACAGGCCGGCAACCACACCCAGGTCGTGGGTGATCATCACGATGGCGGTGCCAAAGTCGCGTTGCAGCTCGCGCAGCAGCACCAGAATCTGGGCCTGCACGGTGACATCCAGTGCGGTGGTGGGCTCGTCGGCCAGCAGAATTTCAGGTTCGCACAGCAGCGCCATGGCAATCATCACCCGCTGGCGCATGCCGCCGGAGAATTCATGCGGGTACATGGCTATGCGCCGCGCAGCTTCAGGGATCTTGACGGCATCCAGCATGCGCACGGCACGCAGGCGGGCCGTCTTGCGGTCCAGCCCTTTATGGAATTGCAGCACCTCGGTCATCTGGCGCTCTACCGTGAGGTAGGGGTTGAGCGAGGTCATGGGGTCCTGGAAGATCATGGCCACGCGGTTGCCGCGGATCTGGTTCAGCTCGGTCAGCGGCAGGGTTAGCAGGTTGCGGCCCTGGTAGAGCACTTCCCCGCTGGCTTTTCCGTTGCTGGCCAGCAGGCCCATCATGGACAGCACGCTTTGGCTTTTGCCCGAGCCGCTCTCGCCCACGATGCCCAGCGTTTGGCCTTTTTCGAGGGCAAAGCTGAGGCCATTCACGGCGTACACGGCACCGTCTTCGGTGCTGAATTGCACACCCAGGTTGTTGACTTGCAGTAGTGGCATGGGGTGGCGGGCCTTATCGGTCTTTGGGGTCGAGTGCATCGCGCAGGCCATCCCCGATGAAGTTGAAACAGTACAACGCGATAGACAGCAGGGCAGAAGGAAACAGCAGAATCCAGGGCGATATTTCCATCACCTGGGCACCGTCGTGGATCAGCACGCCCCAGCTCGTCATGGGTTCCTGGATGCCCAGGCCCAGAAAGGACAGCACCGACTCGGTCAATATCACGCCGGGTACGGTCACGGTGGTGTAGATCACCACGATGCCCATCAAATTAGGCACGATGTGCTGGAAGATGATGCGCCGTGTGGGTACGCCGATGGCCCGCGCCGCTTCGACAAACTCGCGCGAACGCAGCGACAGGGTTTGGCCGCGCACCACGCGTGCCATGTCCATCCACGAGAACACGGTGATGGTGACCACCACCAGGTAAAAGTCCCGGCCCAGCAGGGTCACCATCAAAATGGCGATCAGCAGGTACGGCACGGCATACATCATGTCCACGATGCGCATCATGACGGCATCCACGCGGCCCCCCAGAAATCCCGCAGTGGCCCCCCAGGCGATGCCAAGGGTGACCGAAGACAGCGTGGCCAAAAACCCCACCATCAGCGAAATACGCCCGCCCACCAGGCTGCGCACCAGCAGGTCGCGCCCGGAGTCGTCGGTGCCAAACCAATGCATGTTGGTCCAGGTGGGTGGGGCGCTCATCGCATCCCAGTCGGCGGTGTCAAAGGCGTGGGGCAACAGCCAAGGCCCGACCACGCAGGCCAGTGTGATCAGGCCCAGCAGCACCAGGCTGAATACGGCGGCCTTGTTGCGCATAAAGCGCTGGCGCGCAGCCATCCACGGGCTGCGGCCTGGGGTGGCGGGCTCCAGCGCCTGGCCCAGGGCGGCCACCAGCGCATCGTTCTTGTTTGTGAAAACCATGGTTGTACTGTTCAGTATCGAATTTTGGGGTCCAGCAGGGCGTACGCCAGGTCGACCAGCAGATTGAAAACCACCGTGATCACGGTCACCAACACCACCAGGCCCAGCACCAGGGTGTAATCGCGGTTGCTGGCTCCGTTGATGATCAGTTTGCCCAGGCCGGGCAGCGAAAAAACCGACTCGGTGACCACCGCCGAGGTGATGGAGGAAATGGCCAACGGCCCCACCAGCGACACCACGGGCAGCAGCGCGGGTTTCATGGCGTGGCGCAGCACCACGGTGCGCATGGGTAAACCCTTGGCGCGGGCGGTGCGGATGAAGTTGCTGCCCAGCACCTCGATCATGCTGCCGCGCATCACCCGGGCGATGGTGGCCACGTTGATGAATACCAGCAAGGCCATGGGCAGCACCATGTAGCGAGGTGCAAAGTCATCCCAGCCGCCCGATGGCAGTAGCTTGAGCCAGATCGAAAACACCAGTATCAGCACCGGCCCGATCACGAACGAGGGAAACGCACTACCGGTGCTGCCCACCAGCATGGTGGTGTAGTCCAGCAGGCTGTTTTTGCGCAGTGCCGCCACTGTGCCCAGGGCCACGCCGACCACCAGGGCGATCAGCAAGGAGCCGCCGCCGATGGCTGCGGACACCGGCAGCGCCTTGGCTACCAACTGGTTGACGCTCCAATCCGCATAGCGAAACGAGGCGCCCAGGTCGCCGTGCAACAGGCTGTTCAGGTACAGCAGGTACTGCTTCCACAGGGGTTCATTCAGGTGGTATTTGGCCTGCAGGTTGGCCAGCACGGCGGCCGACACCTTGTGCTCGGCATCAAACGGGCCGCCCGGTGTGGCATGGAGCAGCAAATAGCAGACGGTAATCACCGCCAGCAGGGTGGGCAGCGTGGCTAGCAGCCGGCGCAGGGAATAGGACCACATGGGGGGGTACCTTTTGAAAAAAAGCTAGCGCAGCACCCGCATGCACGTCTTTGGTGCGTGCTAATGCTTGTTGGTGGGGCGCTGCGGGTCTTGAAAAATAAGGGCCCCACTGCCAGGCAGTGGGGCCACAACAAAGCCTTTAGACCAGGCGGGGTGCAGTCAAGCTCAGTGCTTGATGATGTACAGCTCTTTGCCGCGGTAGCGGTCCATGGTGTTCTCAACCGAGTAGCCGCCTACGTACGGCTTGACCAGGCGCGGGTAGGTGTACTGGAGCAAGGGCACGATGGGGTAGTCGTCCATGATGATTTTGGCAGCTTGGGTGAGCAGGGTTTTGCGCTTGGCGGGGTCGCTGCTTTGGTTGCCCTGGGAGATCAGTTCTTCGGCTTTGCGGTTGCAGTTTTTCTGGCTGTTCTGCTCAGAGTCGCACTGCACCAACGTCAGGAAGGTGCTGGCATCGTTGTAGTCGGCAATCCAGCCGTTGCGGGCCATCTGGAAATCGCCGTCATTGCGCTTTTTGATCAGTACCTTGAACTCCATAGCTTCGAGTTCCAGCTCTATGCCGAGCTTGGTCTTCCATTCAGAGGCGGCAAAAATCGCCATTTTCTTGTGGTATTCGCTGGTGTTGTAGGCAAACTTGATCTTGCTGCCAGCGGGCACACCGGCGTCAGCCAGCAGTTTCTTGGCTTCTGCCACCCGCTTGGCCATGGGCCATGTGGCCCAGTCGTAGCTGATGACATCGGCACCAACCGTCCCTTTGACGATCAAGCCGTATGCGGGCAACTGGCCGTCGGCGGTTACTTTTTCGGCCAGGATGTCACGGTCCAGCACCATCGACAAGGCCTTGCGCACCCGCATGTCTTTCAGCAACGGGTCGCTGTTGAGCATGGAGTAGTAGCGCAGGCCCAGCGCTGGGCCGTTGCGGATGTCTTTGGGATACTGGGCTTTGTACTTTTCGTAGGTGCCGGGTGGCAACTGGTACACCCAGTCGTTTTCGCCCGATTCGTACAGTTTCACATCGGCATTGCCGTCTTCTACTGGCAAGTAGGTGAATTTGGTGAGCTGCACGTTTTTGGCATCCCAGTACTGGGTGCTTTTGGTGAGCATGATTTTGCTGTTGACCTGCCAATCGGCCAGGATGAATGCGCCATTGGTCACCAGGTTGGCGGGTTTGGTCCATTCCTTGCCAAATTTTTCAAGCGAAGCCTTGTGCACCGGGCCGAGCTGCAGGTTGGACACCAGTTCGGGAATGAAGCTGACCGGGTACGGTGTTTTGATTTCCAGGGTGAACTTGTCGATGGCTTTGATGCCGAACTCTGTAGGCGGCTTTTTACCCTCGACGATCTCTTTACCGTTCAGGATAAATATGCCAAAAGTAGGTGCATACGTGGAAGCCGTGGCGGGGTCCACAAAACGTCGCATGCCGTACAAAAAGTCATCGGTGGTGATGGGGTCGCCGTTGGACCACTTGGCGTTTTTACGCAGCTTGAAAACCCAGGTTTGCGGGTCGGTTTGCTTCCAGCTTTCGGCCACGCCGGGCACGATTTTGCCCTTGCTATCCATGGCCGTCAGGCCTTCAAACAGGTCGCGAATAATGTTGTTAGCCGGGACACCCGAGGCCAGCGCGGGGTCTAGCGTTTCGGGTTCTGATCCGTTGTTGCGAACCAGCTCCTGCTTGGCATCCAGCACTACGCCAGCGGGCACGGTGGCCGCTGTTGCCAGGCTTCAAAGGCCTGCCATGCCGATACAAACGGCGGCAGCTAAAACATTTTTCGCAAAATAGGTATGTGACATCAATTCGGGTTCCGATGGTTGAGATAGAGGCATGCCAACGCCGGATAAAGCGTATGGCAAGTAAAAGGCACGGGGTACATGCCAAGGTAAACATGCCCCAGCGCTGAAAAGAGATGCACTGTAGCGGCTGGCAGCATACCGGTGCGTGGGGTCAGGTATGTCCCCTGCCACAGCATGAAAGATCAAGCAATAGATGGGCCAGCTAAAAATGGGTTCTAAGAAAGGCCCGCATTTTTACATACCGACCCAGCTGCGCGGAGCTGCTTTTAGAGGCTATGGGCAGCGCTGGTTTGTAGGGGCTTTGCCTAAAACAGCCAGGCCGTCTGTGCTTCCAAATGCATAGCTGCTTGCGTAGGTGGTATATGCGCTAGGGCCGTATTTGGCTCTAAATCGGCTTTTACCAGCGACCCGACCCGCACCCCCAGCAGCCGCAGGCGTTTGTCCAGCGGGGCGCGCTTCAGGCACTGCCCGGCGGCGTGGCGGATAGCTTTGGCATCTGCAGTGGGTTGGATGAGCGTGTGGTCGCGGGTGGCGGCTTTGAAATCGTCATAGCGCAGTTTGATGCCAATGGTTTTGCCTACATAGCCCTTGCGCTGCAGGTCGGCGGCCACCTGCTCGCACAGCCGGGTGAATACCGCGCCCAGCTCGGCCCGGTCGTGCACCGCGTGCAGGTCGCGGTCGAACGTGGTTTCGCGGCTCATGGACACGGGTTCGCTCTCGGTCACCACCGGCCGGTCGTCGCGCCCGTGGGCAGCGGCATGCATCCACGCCCCGGTGGCCCGGCCAAAGTGGGCCACCAACCACTGCGGGTCGGCGGCGGCCAGGTCGCCAATCGTGTGCAGACCCAGCGCTGTCAGCTTCTCGCTGGCCTTGGGGCCGATGCCGTTGATCTTGCGGCAGGGCAGGGGCCAGATCAACGTTTGCAGATCGTCTGGCCCGACGATGGAAATACCATTGGGCTTGTTGAATTCGCTAGCCATCTTGGCGATCAGCTTGTTGGGTGCCACGCCCACCGAACAGGTCAGCCCTGTGGCATCCAGCACCGCCTTCTGGATCAGCCGCGCCAGCACCCGCCCGCCCTCGCGCTGGCCGCCGGGTACGTCGGTAAAGTCCAGGTAGATCTCGTCTACCCCCCGGTCTTCCATCAGCGGCACGATGTCCTGGGCAATGGCCTTGAACTGGCGCGAGTAGCGGCGGATTTCCTCAAAGTCCACCGGTAGCAAAATCGCCTGCGGACACAGCTTGGCCGCCTTCATCAAGCCCATGGCCGACCCCACCCCAAACTGCCGCGCCGCGTAGGTGGCCGTGGTGATCACCCCGCGCCCCACGTAACTCTGGAGCCGGGGAAATTCGTCCACGGCAATCTCGGCCAGTGCCCGCCCCGCCAGCGACTCGTCCTCTTTGCGCCGCCCACCGCCAATCACCACCGGCAAGCCCTTGAGTTGCGGATAGCGCAGCAGCTCCACGGAGGCGTAGAACGCGTCCATGTCGAGGTGGGCGATGCGGCGGGGTGGGGCGGTCACGCCATTAGCCGATCCAGTGGGCTGGTGGTACCCCTTGCCGCCACTTTGAGAACGTGGGTGTAAACCATGGTGGTGGATAGGCCGCTATGGTGAGGAAGGCTTCAACCTCCTGCGCACCCATCAACCGTGGGTGCTGCATCTGCCCACCCCGGCCATGCCAGCGGATGAAAAACCGAATCCAGTACAGGTAAACCTTCTCGGTGCTGAGGCTATAGTGCAAATAGCGAATCCGCTCCCGCACCTGGTCAAGTATCCGGGTCGATTGGAGCGGAAGAGTGCCGAGTTTCATGGAAATTTTATAACTGGTTATTTATCCAGTATACTGGTTGGAAATCCAATCTGCAAGCCACTTCCAGGAGATTTCAATGGATGATTTAAACCTCAGTAGCCGATTTAAACCGCAGGGTTTGCGGTGTACATTACGTTAGGCTTTTCATGACGGACACACTCGTTCTGGCAGCTTTTCCATTAGTGCTTGCATGCGCCAACACGATCGTGCCATACCGCATTGCCAAGTCAGACGTATTCGAACGCAGGCAAGTCCTCTGGCAAATCGCCCTGGTTTGGCTTGTACCCATAATCGGCTTTATGCTTGTCGGCCTCTTCTTGCGTAATGAAACGCGACCAACCGATCGGTCGAGGACGGCCGATGACATCAACACCGACGAGATAGGCACATTACTAGATTCGCCACTGACTGGTAACCAGCAACATGACTAAGCTCTCAAATTCAAGGCAGGCCAACGTGTTCTCAAAACCCTCTCCTTCGCGCCTCAGCCTAACTGTAGGTTCAACTCGGACGCTGATACACCTCACGCTTCGGGATCGCCTTATGGGCGCCGGTTAACCAGGGCGTTGAAGCTGTAAAAAAACCCCTGGCACGACGTTTGCCATCCACCTGGCCAAGGAGATCGCGACCATAGCCCGCTACAAACCCCAAAACCACAACAGCCTGTTGTTACCGGTAGTCCTGTCCGAGCAAATCATCCCCGGCAGCTTCGCCTTCTCGCTGAACTACCTGGTCGATCACGAACTCGATCTCAGCGCGCTGGATGCCGAGTTCAAGAACGACGACGTAGGAGTCAGCGCCTACGACCCGCGTGTCATGCTCAAGATCGTACTGCTGGCCTACAGCCAAGGCCTCATCTCCAGCCGGGTGATTGAGCAAACCTGCCAACGCAACGTCCAATTCATCGTCATCAGCGGCGACAGCCAGCCCAGCCATACCCACATTGCCAAGTTCGTGGCCAAGCTCAGCGCCCAGATCAAGCCCTTGTTCAGCCAGGTATTAATGACCTGCGATGCCCAAGGACTGATCGGACGCGACATGTTCGCCATTGACGGCGTCAAGCTCCCCTCCAACGCCAGCAAAGAGCGTAGCGGTACCCATGAAGAGCTGCAGCACCGCGCTGATCGGCTGGACAAGGCCGCTGACAAGATCCTGGACCTGCACCAGGCCCAGGACAAACACGGTGCAGACGGTGCAGACGGCGCACTGGAGCCCAAGCGCCAAGCCCGCATGGACGCCCTGCGCAAAGAAGCGGCACGCACCCGGGAGTTTCTGGCCCATAGCACCCCGCGCAAGAATTGCAAAGGCCAGGAGCTCAAGACTAACGTTACCGACCCCGAAAGCGCCAAGATGGCCACCAGCCAGCAAAGGCGTCATCCAAGGCTACGCGGCACAGGCTGCGGTGGATGGCGCCCACCAGATCATTGTGGCAGCCGATGTCATCGGTTCAGGCTCCGAGCAGGCCATGCTGTTGCCCATGGTTGCGCAAAGCCAGCCTTACCGGCAAGCCCACACCCTGATCACCGCCGATGCCGGGTACCACAGCGATGCCAATGTCCAGTATCTCAAGGACCACAACATCCCCGCGCTGATTGCCGACAACCAAATGCGTAGCCGCGATGAGCGCTTTGAAGGCCAAGCCAAATACAAAGACAAGCCAGATCCGTTGTCCGAGAAGACGGCAACAGGTAAACCCAAAGAGGTCAAGCGCTTCCAACCTGAAGACTTCACCTTCAACAACGACAACACCGCCACCTGCCCTGCGGGCAACCTCATGACCAGCCCAGGCAGCATCTACACCACAGCGACGGGTTTGCACTACCAGACCTACACCGCCAAGGCGGCGGACTGCAATGCATGCAAACTCAGTGGCAAGTGCCTCAAAGGCCCCCTCAAGTCCCATGATGGAAGAGGCCGCCAGGTCACCCGCTTTGAGCCCAAGGTTAAAGACCCGAGCAACCCCAGTGAACGTATGCGCCAGGCGATTGACTCCCCTCGGGGCAGACAGCTGTACAGCCAGCGCATTGGCACCGTGGAGCCGGTGTTTGCCAACATCCGGCATAACAAGCGTATGACCCGTTTGAATCACCGAGGCCATGTCAAAGTTAATACGCAGTGGAGCCTGTACTGCATGGTGCACAACATTGAGAAGTTGGCGAAGACCCGGCTAGGGCGAGGCAAGGGCCGGTAGGGTGGCGGCAAGGCTGGCGACCCCTCTACAGAATCAGATAGGGTCGAAATTGCGGCAAACTGTGGGCATGAACATTCAAATCCTGATCTTGAAGCGGCGTTATGCGCAGGGCATGGAAAACGCTTGGGCGATTCAGGTTTTTTTACAGCCTCGTTATAAGTTCGAGCTGGCTGGTGAGTTGACGCCAATTTAGGTATAGTTTCTATACTATGAACTCCTTCGAATTTGACGCCGCAAAGAGCGAGTCCAATCGCACGAAGCACGGCATCGATTTTGTCGAGGCGCAGTGTCTCTGGGACGACCCAATGTTGCTGGAGATTCCGGCGAAAACGGATGATGAGCCGCGGTATTTGGTGATTGGGTCAATTGATGGGAAGCATTGGTCGGCTGTTATCACTTACCGAGGGGTCAATGTCCGATTGATATCCGTGCGTCGTGCACGCACAGAAGAGGTGGTACTTTATGAAAGCTAAAAAGTTCGAGCAACAGTTTGATGAGGGCGTCGACATCACGGCTTCTTTGGACTTGTCTAAGACCAAGCGCGTGCTGCAAGAGCAGAAGCGGGTGAATGTCGATTTTCCAACCTGGATGATTGACTCGCTAGATCGCGAAGCTAGCAAACTGGGGGTTACAAGGCAGTCTGTTATTAAGGTCTGGCTGGCTGAGCGTCTTGAGACGACCGCTTCTAACTTGCCGTTCCAACAGGCGCGCGCTGGTGCCGCGCGTCGCTGAACTCTACGTTAAATCGCATGGAAACCGCAGCGTTCGCATTGGTCTACTCGGTCTTTGGCCTGTTGGTTGGCATGGGACTTGGGACTATGGCAATGGGTTTTACGCTGCGTCGACGGTTCCCGGCGTTGTGGATGCAGTTGGGCGAGCCCATCGAATGGTTGTCGCTTCAGCGAACCACGCTCGGGCGACATGTTTTTGAATTTTTGGATAGTCGCGCTTACCACAAAAGCGAAGACCCCGGGTTTATTCGCTTTTGTGGTGTTCTTCGTTTCGGCTGGTATGCATCCTTTGTACTGTTTTTCATCGCCGTTCTTGTCCTTGGCGCTGCGTTGGTGTCGAAGCAATAAGCATCTGAAAAACGGCTTGAAAGTTTGAAGAAAACAAAATACACCTTCAGCGCGATGCCCGGCGCAGCCGGGCCGATCCCGCTCCCCGGGGTCCCTATCTGGTTGCGCCGAGGAGCACAGCTTTGGGCGGATCAGGGCTGGCGTTGTTTGAGCACCAGCGAGTTTAGCCAGACCCTGCCCAAAGCGAGCACCGCAGGTTCCCCGAACCGCTAGCGGAGGGCGCAGACAGTTGGGGAGCCTTTTCTTTGGGTTACTTTTCTTTTGCGCAAAAGAACAAGTGACTACACCTCCGTGCGAACTACCCGGCCGGGGATGCTCATGGCACCCAGAAGAGGCAATTCCGCCACCGTCTGTCACGGAGAACCGCCCAGAGGGGTCAGCAACTGTCTTAAAAATCAAGATTTTTCTGCCCTAAAAACATGCAATGCGTCGTTAAAAGGGACGCTGTCACGCACCATGGCATTGAGGATGGTCAGCAGCTTGCGCATGCATGCCGTGAGGGCGAGATTTTTAGGTTTTCCTACGGCCAGCAGGCGTTGGTAGAAGGTTTTGATCACCGGGTTGAACCGTGTGGCCACCAAGGTCGCCATGTACAGCGCCGCCCGCACCGATGCCCGCCCGCCGTAGATCGAGCGCTTGCCGGTGCTGCGCCCGGAATCATGGTTCATGGGTGCCACGCCTGCCAGAGCGCTAATCTGGCGGCGTGAGAGCTTTCCCAACTCGGGTAACTCCGCAATCAGCACGGCTGCCGTCCGTTCTCCCACACCGCGCACGGCTGACAACTGCTCCGCCAGCGCCTGGCTGTGCTTTTTGACGTGCTTGGCAATGTCGGCTTCGACATGGCGTAACTCCGTCTCGATGAACTTAAGCATGGCCTTGATGCTCCTCTTGCACGGCGCGATTCCCGTGTTCAGATGGTGGATTTCAGCAATCTTTGACTGAACCAACTGGCGTCTGCGTGTGACCAGGGCACGAAGGGTCTGCTGTTGGACATCGGGGAGCGCTCGGGTCAAACGCCCCAGGTCTTTGCGCAATACCAACACGCTGGCCAGATGCGCCAAGCCCTGCGCATCGATGCGGTCTGTCTTGGCCAGATGCCCCATGGCGCGGGCAAAGTCGCGTGCTTGGCGGGCGTTGATCACTGCGACCGCAAGACCCGCGCCTTGCAGCATTGCTGCACACACAAACTCATAGCCTCCGGTGGCTTCCAGCACCACCAAGGCTACCGGGCCTGCCTGGGCGGCAAGCGCTTTGAGCAGGCGCTGGTGCCCCGCATCATCATTGGTGAAAGTCAGCACCTCAGAGTCTGGCCCCAGGGCCAGGTCCAAGCTTGTTTTGCTGACATCAATGCCTGCGCACAGTGGTTGGGAAGCGTCCATGATGGCCCTTTCTTGTGGATACGAACTCAAAGCTCGGACAACTGTTCGGGCTCTTCACAGAGAGAATCCGCCTTGCGCCCAAAGCTGACCCACGGGCTGCAAACCCAAGAGCAAAACGGGCTGCAAGGCGGTTCCCAACCGATCACACGGATGCAGGGGGGACTTCTCAACTCCCGTATTCGTGTATTCCAACAATGCTCCAAAAACTGGGAAAAGTGCATGTATTTAAAGATACAAGAGCCCAAATGCGGATTACGGCTGTTCTTTTACCGTCGTGATCTTGCGCGCAATTGGGATCTGACCCCACCAGGCTCTGATCCCTATTGGCTACTGCCCGTGCAGTCGAAATAGGTTGCTTCTCTTTTGATAGTCAAAAATAGGAGCCTCTCACGCCCATCCCATTGGCGCAGAAGGCTATTTTGGCACCTGAAAATAGGCCTAAAAATAGCGAACTCACACCTCAGCCCGCCAGCGTCCGCGCCAACCGGTTGTGCCGCTCCACCAACGGCCCCAGTTCCACCGTTACCAGCTGCCCCTCTCGCACCACCACCCGGCCATTGACGACCGTGTAGGCCGCCTGCGCGCTGGCGCAGAGCAGCAGGCTGCCGACGGGGTCGTGCACTGCACCGCCTGCGAAGGGCAGGGTGCGCTGGTCGAACAGGGCCAGGTCGGCGCACATGCCGGGGGCGAGGTGGCCGATGTCGCTGCGGCCCAGTACCTGCGCGCCGCCGCGGGTGGCGATTTCCAGCGTATCGCGGACGGTCATTTCAGCGGGGCCGTGGTCGCAGCCGAAGGGCTCCAGCGACCGGCCCACGCGCGCCAGCAGCAGGGCCTGGCGGGCTTCGTTGAGCATGTGGGCGGCATCGTTGCTGGCGCTGCCGTCTACGCCTAGGCCTACGGGTACGCCGGCGTTGAGCATCTTGCGGATGGGGGCGATGCCGCTGGCCAGGCGCATATTGCTGCAGGGGCAGTGGGCTACGCCGGTGCGGGTGGCTGCAAAAAGGCTGATGCCCTCGTTGTCGAGTTTGACGCAGTGGGCGTGCCATACGTCGGGGCCGAGCCAGCCCAGATCCTGGGCGTATTCGGCGGGGGTGCAGTTGAACTTATCACGGGTGTAGGCGATGTCGTGGTCGTTTTCGGCCAGGTGGGTGTGCAGCCTGGCACCCAGGCTGCGGGCCAGGGCGGCCGACTCGCGCATCAGGTCGCGGCTGACGCTGAAGGGGGAGCAGGGGGCCAGGGCCACCTGGGTCATCGCGCCAAAGCTGGTGTCGTGGTAACGGGTGATGAGGCGCTGGCTGTCTTGCAGGATGGCGTCTTCGCGTTCGACCACGCTGTCGGGCGGCAGGCCGCCCTGGCTGGCGCCGACGCTCATGCTGCCGCGGGTGGCGGTAAAACGCATGCCGATGTCCGTTGCTGCGGCGATGCTGTCGTCGAGCTGTACGCCGTTGGGGTAGATGTAGAGGTGGTCGCTGCTGGTGGTGCATCCCGACAGCAGCAGTTCGGCCATGGCAACTTGGGTAGAGACGTGCACCATCTCGGGCGTGAGCCCGGCCCAGAGAGGGTACAGGCCGCGCAGCCAGCCAAACAGCTCGGCGTTTTGCACCTGGGGGATAGCCCTTGTTAGGCTCTGGAACATGTGGTGGTGGGTGTTGACCAAGCCGGGGATGACCAGGTGGCCGGTGGCATTGATCACCTCGTCTGCGCTGTGCAGCAGGGCTGGGGGCAGGTCGGCGGCGCTGCCCAATGCTTCAATTTTGCCGTCGCGCATGAAAACCCAGCCGTGGCGCAACTCGCGGCGGGTGGCATCCAGGGTGGCGATGCAGTCGGCGTTGTGGATCAGCAGTGTGGGCATGGCGTATTTCGGGAAGTGTGCTCCGAATATTACATGCCAAATCGTGCTCTAGCGCATATTAAATATGCGCTGGTAGCTATTAAAATGATAGTAATCAAACTTTCAGGCCATGCGCCCGTTGGTGCCTTGTACAAAGCAGCCGGTGATGCGCCACTGCTTGTTTTTTTGCCGCTGCAGGGTGTAGACGGCCAGCCAGGCGACGCCTTCGGCATCGGACATTTGCACCGGCTGCACCACCAGGTCGCCTTCACGCTCGGGTTGCATGAAGGCCACCGAGGCCGGGCGGTAGACCACGGCGTACTGGCCGCGCACCATGGCCATGAAGTGCTCTGCCGATGCCGCGGATTTGCGCACATTGGGGGCGGCATACGAAAAGGCTTTGGCGGCATCGTCGGCGGCAAATGCGGCCAGCTGGGCCTGGATGACTTCGCGCACGTTTTTGACCTCCTGGGTGCTCAGCGGCGCGGCCAGGGCCGATACCGACAGCAGCAGTGTCGCCAGGGCGGTGGCCAGGCTGCGCCAGAGGGGAAGCGTAAAGCCCAAAGGAGAAGCCAAGGGGGATCGGGGAAGTGTGTGCATGGCAGCCCATCCTTTCAAAAATGCCACGATGTGGGTGGCGCGCAACCAGAACATGCTGGTATCTCTATTCTCATCCTGCGGCCACAAAAAGCCAGGGGCTTAAGGCGATAACTGCGAGCGATGTGGTGCTATTTTTAACGCGGAATCGGTACCGTCCGCCAGGCCCTTGCGCGAGCCAAAGGCGTTAGCGTAGCACCAGGTGAATTCGGCCCCTATCAAAAAGATTTGCGCCGAGTAGTACACCCACACCAGTAGCACCACCAGCGAACCCGCCGCACCAAACGCTGATGCCACGCCGCTGCGGCCCACGTACAGGCCAATCAGCGATTTGCCCAGCGTGAACAGCAGGGCGGTAAAGACCGAGCCAATCCACACGTCTTTCCACTCCACATGGGCGCGGGGCATGACTTTGTAGATGAGTGCAAACATGGTGGCGATCAAGACGAAGCCACCTACAGCGTTGACGATAGAGGCTACCGCCAGCCAGGTGCCAAAGATGGGCTGCAGCCAGCGCTCGGTGGTGGCCAAAGCCGCGCTGACCAGCAACGAGACCATCAGCATGAAGCCGATGGCCAGGATCATGCCAAACGACAACAGCCGCGCCCGCACCATACCGACCCACCCCGTTTGTTGGCTGTGGGCCGGTACGCGCCAGATGCGGTTCAGCGCGTCTTGCAGCTCACCAAACACGGTGGCTGCACCGACAAACAGCAGCGCCACCCCCAGCAAGGTAGCCGCTATGCCTTCGCCGGGCTGGCGCACGCTGGCCAGCAGCTCCTGGACGGCACCAGCCCCCTGGTCACCCATCAAAGAGCGCAGCTGCTCGGCGATTTCGCCACGTGCAGCCTCTTGGCCGAACACCAGCCCGGCCACAGATATGGCGATCAGCAGCAGCGGTGCCAAAGAAAAGGTGGTGTAGTAGGCCAAAGCAGCCCCCATGCTGAGGGCATAGTCGTCAACCCAGGAGTTGGCGATGCGCTGAACGAGCTTCCAGTAGGGTGCGATGGTTTTCAAATGCATACCAACATCATCATGCAGGTGGTGTGCCCTCTGTAGCGGATGCCATGACTTTGGTGTGTCGGATGTTGCCTACGCAGCGGTGGCTTGGCGTGCCTGTAGGAGGATGCCGATTGCCCTGGCGCTACCCCGTCCTACCCTGGGTCGCGCGGGTGTCTGCTGGGCTGGGCCAGGGGTGATTTCTACACTGGCTTCATAGCAAGTTCAGCTTGAAAACTCGCTTCATGCCGGTAATCCGCCATGCTTGCTTTGACCGCCATGGACCGCGCAGCGCGCAGGTCCTTCACTTTTCCACAGGAGACTTTTATGACAAAAAATACATGGGCTTTGGCCTTGAGCGCCACGGCATTGGCAATGCTGATGGGCTGCAGCAGCATGAAAACCCCCGCCACCGCCGACGTGGCTGTATCTAAAGCTGCAGTAGACAGCGCAGTGGGCGCAGGCGGAGCGGAATTTGCCCCGTTAGAGATGGAATCGGCTCGCACCAAGATGGCCGCCGCCAACAAGGCCATGGCCAACAAGGACTACAAGCTGGCCGCCAGCCTGGCCAATGAAGCCCAGGCCGATGCCAAACTGGCCCAAGGCAAAGCCAATAGCGCCAAAGCCCAGGCTGCTTCCGATGCGCTGCAAGACAACCTGCGCGTGTTGCGCGAAGAGCTAGACCGCGCCAGCAAAACCAATTAATCCAACCCCATAACAACGAAAAATCTAATGAAAAATCTCTACGCCACCCCCCTCGCTCTCGCCGTTGCCTTGCTTTTAGGTGCCTGCAGCTCCTTGCCCACCAGTACCACGCTGCTAGACCAAACGCACAGCGACTACCGCATGGCCCAGGCCAGCCCCAACGTGAACCGCTACGCCCCGCTGGAACTCAAGCAGGCCGGTGAGGCCCTGGCCCGTGCCGATGCGTCGGCCAACGACAAGGACAAGCCCGCCAAGGTCGATGAACTGGCCTACTTGGCCAAGCAGAAAATTGCGTTGACGCAAGAGGTCGCCAACCAGAAGTTTGCCGAAGCCGAAGTACTGCGCACCGGCAAAGAAGCCGACCAGTTGCGTCTTCAGCAGCGTTCGAATGAGGCCGACGCAGCTAAGGCCAAGGCCGCTGAAGCCCAGCAAGCCGCCCTGTTGGCCCAAAACACTGCCGCCGAGGCCCAGCGCAAAACCGACGAGGCCCGCCGTGTGGCGATGGAAGCGCAAACCCGCAATATGCAGCTGGAAGCCCAGTTGGCCGACCTGGCCGCCAAAAAGACCGAGCGTGGCATGGTCATCACCCTGGGCGATGTGCTGTTTGGCACCGACCAAGCCCGCCTGACTCCTGAGGGTGTGCGCACCACCCAAAAGCTGGCCGATGTGCTGCAGCAAAACCCCCAGCGCAAGGTATTGGTTGAAGGCTTTACCGACAGCACCGGCAGCAGCGCCCATAACCAGGAGCTGTCAGACCGCCGCGCCGCTGCCGTGCGCACTGCCCTGGCCGGCATGGGCATCGCCAATGACCGCGTCGCCACCCGGGGCTATGGCGAAGCCTACCCCGTGGCCGCCAACGACAGCGCCCAAAACCGCCAGATGAACCGCCGCGTCGAGATCGTCTTGTCCGACGAAACCGGCAAGACCGTGCAACGCTAATTTTTTGCCAGGAGAACCGCTATGAAACCAACCCCTTTAGAACGCTTCGCTGCCATCGCCTTGGTCAGCGCTATGTCTTTGTCCATCGTGGCCTGCAGCAAGCCGGTCGAGACCGCTGCCGGCACCCCCGCGGCCAGCACCACCGTGGGCACCGAGATTGACGACACCGTGGTCACTGCCACCGTTAAGTCGGCCTTGCTGGCCGATGCCGATGTAAAAAGCGTAGACATTAAGGTCGAAACCCGCAAGGGCGAGGTCATGTTGAGCGGCTTTGTGGACAGCCAGGCCCAGATCGAACGCGCCACCGCCGTCACCAAAGCCGTGGCCGGTGTGAAGAGCATCGACAACAAGATGGCCTTGAAGACCGCCGACACCACTGTCGGCAACAAGGTGGATGACGGCATCGTCACCACGCGCGTCAAGGCTGCACTGCTCAACGATGCCAGCATTAAAAGTCTGGACATCGCGGTGGTGACCCTCAAGGGCGAAGTGCAGCTCAGTGGTTTTGTAGACAACCAGGGCCAGATCGACAAAGCCCTGCAAATCGCCAAAGCCATCGAAGACGTGAAGGCTGTGAGCAACGAGATGAGCATCAAAAAGTAGGCTGGGGGGCGTTGCGGCGACCCCAATCTTTGCCACCCCAGGGTCATTCCAGGGGCGGCTTTTTTATATGTCTTTTAGGCCTCTAGCGCATGTTTTATCTACGCTGGTAGCTATCAAAAGCATAGTTTTCAGACTGTGTGCTGGTAACTTACAAAACTGAAGCCTAGTCCGGTGCTGCTGGTATGTGCATCGCGACTGGCTTCCACCCAGGTTTCGTCAAAGGTGGGGGCGAATGCATCGCCGTCGAAGGCTGCATCGATCTCGGTCACCACCGCCGACTGCGCCAGCGGCAGCGCCTGGGCGTAGATCTCGGCCCCGCCGATCACCCAGGCGTCGCCGTCCGCCGGGCACAGCGCCGCCGCCTCGGCGATCGATCCGGCCCGAACCGCGCCTTCTGCCTGCCAGTCGGCTTGCCGCGTCACCACAACGTTCACGCGCCCTGGCAACGGCCGAAAGCGGGCGGGCAGCGAATCCCAGGTCTTGCGCCCCATGATGACGGGGCAGCCCAGCGTGGTGCGCTTGAAGTGCGCCATGTCTTCCGGCAAATGCCAGGGCAGGGTGCCGCCCACGCCGATGACACCATTGGCGGCGCGGGCGAAGATCAGGTGCAAGCGTGTCATACCGCCACCGGGGCTTTGATGGCCGGGTGGCACTGGTAGTCTTGCACCTCGAAGTCTTCAAACTGGTAGCTGAAGATGTCCGCCGGGCGGCGCTTGATCTGCAGCGTGGGATAGGGGTAGGGCGCGCGGCTGAGCTGCTCATTCACCTGGTCCGTATGGTTGCTGTAGATGTGACAGTCGCCGCCGGTCCAGATGAAGTCGCCCACGGCCAGGTCGCACTGCTGCGCCACCATGTGGGTGAGCAGGGCGTAACTGGCGATGTTGAAGGGCACGCCCAAAAAGATGTCGGCGCTGCGCTGGTAGAGCTGGCAGCTCAACCGGCCGTCGGCGACATAGAACTGGAAGAAGGCGTGGCAGGGCATCAGCGCCATCTTGTCGAGCTCGGCCACGTTCCAGGCGCTGACGATGATGCGGCGGCTGTCGGGGTTGGTCTTCAGGGTTTGGATGACTTGGGCGATCTGGTCGATGTGGCCGCCGTCGGGGGTGGGCCAGCTGCGCCACTGCACGCCGTAGACGGGGCCCAGGCTGCCGTCTTCGCGGGCCCATTCGTCCCAAATGCTCACGCCGCGGTCTTTGAGCCAGTTGTTGTTGCTGCTACCGGTCAAAAACCACAGCAGTTCCTGGATGATGCTGCGCAGGTGGACTTTCTTGGTAGTGACCAGCGGAAAGCCTTCGTTCAAATCGAAGCGCATCTGGTGGCCAAACACGCTGCGCGTGCCGGTGCCGGTACGGTCGGTTTTGGCAGTGCCAGTGGTGTGCACCAGGCGCATGAAGTCTTCATACTGGGAGCGGACGGGGCGGACGGTCATGTCGGGTCAGTCAATAAGATCCAAAAAGCAGGTCCAGCGCCGCCACGATGTCGGTTTGCCGGTCCAGAAGATTCCCGACGGACTTTTTCAGTCCGGATGCAGGAAAGGCCGCCAGTGCGGTGGTGTCCAGCACCACGGATACACCGGCCACCACAAACTGCGGATTCAGGTCCCGCATGGGCGGGCCAAATGCGGCGGCGGCGCGCAAGGGCACCACGATGCGGGTGCTGACGCGGTCGATAAAGTTGTTTTGCACATCCAGCAAAAACGGGGTGCGTCCCCGCAGCTCCGCCTCGGGGTGCGGGTACACGTCAAACCGGGCCATGTTTATTCCAATTCCAGATCGATTCGAGATTAGGCGCGAAACCGCAGACAGTGCTTTAGCACGACAAGGTGAAGCAACGACATATTCGGATTGATCTGGGGTTGGAATTAAAAGGTGCGGTACTGCGCCAGGGGCAGACCTTCGGCTTCAATGCGGGCGTTGTAGTGGTCGATGGCATCTTTGTTCTCGGCATTCCAGCGTTCCCAGTAGATGCGTTTGACCTCGGCGGCCAACAGCACATCGACGGTTTGCGACACGTTGATACCCAGGCTGCGGGCCATTTCCAGGGTCTTGGTGTTCAGCGTAAGGTTGGTGGCTTTTTTGGGGGCAACGGCGAAGTCCAACATGGTCAACTCCTTGTGTTATGCGCACAGTATATGCGCATGGGCATATTGCTTACCCCCAGGCTGCAGTGCTGCGCATCTTTCGCCAACCCCCTTGCAGGGGGCAACACCAGCAGCCCGGCAAAGCCGGCTCTGCGGTGTTTCTGGATTAAAAACCAGCCACAGCCACCTGCACCACGCGACCTGGATTCATCAGGTTCTGCGGGTCCAGGGCTTCCTTGATGCTGCGCATCAGTCCCATGGCCACGGGGGATTTGTAATGCTCCAGGTGGCCTAGCTTCAGGCTGCCCACGCCGTGCTCGGCCGAGATGGAGCCGCCATGCGCCATGACGGCATCGAATACCAGGGTGTTGACACGGTCTTCCTGGGTGCGCAGAAATACCGACGCATCCCCTTCGGCGGGGGCTTGCACGTTGTAGTGCAGGTTGCCGTCGCCCAGGTGACCAAAGTTGACCAAGCGTACGCCGGGGATCTGTGCAGTCAGCAGGGCATCGGTGTGGCGCACGAATTCGGGGATGCGGGACACGGGGATAGAGATGTCGTGCTTGATGTTCAGCCCCTCTTCGGCCTGGGCCATGGAGATGCTTTCGCGCACATGCCACAGGGCGTGGGCCTGGGCGATGTTTTCGGCCACCACCGCATCGCTTACACAGCCTTGCTCCATAGCCATCTCCAGCAGGTGCTCGAAGCGTTCGCGGGCGTGGGTTTCGGATTCGCTGTCAGAGTTCTCCAGCAGCACACACCAAGGCGTATCGAGGTACAGCGGCACGCGCTGCTGCGGGTAGTGCTTGGCCACCAGGCTGAGGGCAAACTGGCCCATCACTTCAAAGCCGGTCAGCCCCGCGCCCAGATGCTGGTGGGCCATGCCAAGTAGGGTGACCGCGTGGTCCAGGCTGGGCACGGCCGCCCAGGCGGTGAGCGTGGCGGCGGGCAGGGGTGCCAGCTTCATCGTGGCGGCGGTGATGATGCCTAGCGTGCCTTCGCTGCCGACGAACAGGTTGCGCAGGTCGTAGCCGGTGTTGTCTTTGCGCAGGCCGCTCAGGCCGCTCCAGATCTCGCCGTGCGCTGTGACCACTTCCAGGCCCAGGCAGAGTTCGCGGGTGTTGCCGTAGCGCAGCACCTGGGTGCCGCCCGCGTTGGTGGCCAGGTTGCCGCCAATGGTGCAACTGCCCTCGGCGGCCAGGCTCAGGGGGAACAGGAAACCGGCTTTTTCGGCTACGTCCTGCAGGTTTTGCAGGATGCAACCCGCCTCGACGGTCATGGTCAGGTTGGCTGCGTCTACGGCGCGCACGGCCTGCATGCGCTGCAGGCTCAACACGATCTGCGTGCCGGAATCGTCCGGTGTGCTGCCCACCACCAGGCCGGTGTTGCCACCTTGCGGCACGATGCTGACACCGGCGGCGGCGCAGGCTTTGACGACGGCTGCCACCTCGGCCGTGCTGCCGGGGCGCACCACGGCCAGGGATTTGCCGCGGCTGCGTTTGCGCCAGTCCAGCTCGTAGGCGCTGAGGTCGCCGTCGGTCAGCACATGGGCTGCACCGAGGGTCTGGCGCAGGCGGTCTATCAGATCTTGCATGTGGAAATCTCCAGATTTAAACCGGTACGGCTGCCGCCTTGGCGTTTTGGAAGCGCAGCCGCACGTGCATCGCGCAGGCCACGAACAAGGCCACGCACAGCAAGGCCTCGCCCAGCGCGTACCAGCGGCTGGGCGCGGCATCACTGTAGGCGCGGACCACGCCTTCGGTAAAGTACAGCCACACCATCAGGCTGACCCAGCGGTAGGTGTACATGCGGTTTTTCAGCAGGCCGATGAGCGGAAAGCACAGCGGCACGGCCTTCAGCGCCAGCACCACGCTGCCGGGGCGCAGGGGTGCTAGCACCAACTCCCAGGCCAGGCTGAGGGCAATCAGGCCCAAAAGGCTGCCGACGGCCAGGTTGCGGGTCCAGGAGACGGAGTGTTCGGTGGTGGGGTGCGAGAGGGGGGTCATAGCGATGGCATCATAGCGGCCATGTCTTTGTCCCTACCTGCATTGTCCCAACGCTTCGACCAGTTCCTGAAAGACCTGTCCCGCTTCCCCTGGAGAACCACCGCCCACACCCTGCGCGAGCGCTTTCGCGAGGACCAACTGGGCCTGACCGCCAGCAGCCTGACCTTCACCACCTCGCTGGCGCTGGTGCCGTTTTTTACCGTGGCGCTGGCCATCTTCACTGCCTTTCCGATGTTTGGCAAAGTGCAGGGCGTACTGCAAAAGTGGCTGGTGCAGAGCCTGATTCCCGAGAGCATCTCCCGCCAGGTGCTGGGCTACCTGACCCAGTTTGCCAGCCAGGCCAGCAAGCTGGGGGCGGTGGGCCTGGCCCTGGTGCTGTTTACCGCGCTGGCGCTGATTTTGACCATCGACCGCACGCTGAATGCGATCTGGCGCGTCCGCCGCCCCCGGCCCCTGGGCCAGCGGGTGCTGATTTACTGGGCCGGCATCACCCTGGGGCCGGTGCTGCTGGGGGCCAGCCTGGCGTTGACCTCTTACCTAATCTCCAGCTCGCAGGGGGTGGTCGATGGCTTGCCAGGTGGCGTGCGGCTGCTGTTCAGCCTGCTGCAAATCACTTTGCTGTCAGGCGGCATGGCGGCGCTCTACCACTACGTGCCCAATACACGGGTGCGCTGGGCGCATGCCTGGTCGGGCGGGGTGTTCGTGGCCGTCAGCATCGAGGTGGCCAAGCGCCTGCTGACCTATTACCTGGCGGCCGTGCCCACCTACTCGGTGGTGTACGGCGCATTTGCCACGCTGCCCATCATGCTGATCTGGATTTACCTGGCCTGGGTGATCGTGCTGCTGGGCGCGGTGATTGCGGCCTACATGCCCAGCCTGCTGGAGGGCGTGCCGCGCCGCTCCACACCGCACGGCTGGTCGTTTTTGCTGGCCATCGAGGTGCTGCAACACCTGCACGCCGTGCAGGTCCGGGGTGATAAGGGCCTGAGCATGGCGCAATTGGCCCAGGCGCTGCAGGTCGATACCTTGCAACTGGAGCCGGTGCTGGCTGCCCTGGGTGGGCTGGACTGGGTAGGGCGGCTGGACGAAGCCGACCCGCTGGATGCTGCTGCCAAGCCCCAAGAACCACGTGACCCGCGCCTGCTGCTGCTGGTTAACCCTGACACCACGCTACTGCTGCCGCTGGTAGACCAGTTGCTGCTGACCCCGGCACCGGCGTTGGAAAATTTATGGAAAAACAGCGACCGGCGCAGTATGTACCTGCGCGAAGTGCTATGAAATACGTAGCATTCTGGCGCGGGCTCAGTCCAGCAGGTAGGCGTCGTACACCACGGCATTGCCCAGTCGCATCGCATAGCCCACGGCCATGGCGCGGTTCAGCCAGTCGTATTTCTTGGATGCTGTCTCGAATGCCATGGTCAGCCTGAAATAGTATTTGTTGGGGTCTACCGGCTTGCCTTTGGCTACATCGGCCATGACTTCGGGTGGGCCGTAGCGCAGGCCCTTGGTTTGCAGGTAGACCAGCTCGCCATCGTCCATTTTCAGCAGGTAGCGGGTGTCGATGATGGCCAGGCCGTCGGCGGTCACGACCTGCCAATCGGCACCGTTGTTCAGGATGTCGCCGTTCATCAGGGGGCCCTTGAAGCTGCCGCCGGTGATGGGGATGATGCGGCGGCGGCCCAGCTCCGAGGTCTTGCCCAGTTCCCAAATCGGCGCCACCAGATCGACGGAGAACCGTGCGATCGGTGTCATTTTGGGCTTGGGTGGGTCAAAGGCCGCGGTGGCGGCGTCTGAAGTCTGGGCGGTAGCGCCGCCACACAGGGCTGCGCAGAGCAGGGCGGCTTGCCATACACGCTGTAGTTGGGTCATGCTTTGTCTCCGTTATGGTGCTGTTCAACACTGGCACAGTGTCGTTGCCAGTGTACGGTTTTTGGTTATTTAATATAACTAAAAAAGTGTATTTAACCACCGGAAGCAGGTATTCTTTTAGTTTCGTGGGTACTGAAAACCCCGCTCTGTTCTTCTACTTTTTTTACAGAAAAACAGCCGTTGGCGCAGTAACTATCTGCGCGGATAGCTCCTAAAAATAGAGCGTTGTCAGGGTGCGTTGTTAGCGGGTACGCACCACCGGCAGGGTGGCTGCGCCGTGGGTGTCGGGCGGTGCGCATTCGACGCGGTTGCGGCCCTTTTGTTTGGCTTGGTAGAGCAGCTTGTCGGCCGAGTCGATGAAGGCGTGCATGTCCGAGTCCAGTGTTGGGATGGTGGTTGCCACACCCAGGCAGGCGGTCAGGTAAGGGGCAATGCTGGAGCCTTCGTGGGGAATCTGCAGCTGGGCCACCATGGCGCGGCAGCGTTCGGCGACGCCTTGGGCGGCGGCAGCATCGGTTTCGGGCAGCACCAGCACAAATTCTTCGCCGCCGTAGCGGCCCACAAAGTCGCGTGACCGGGTCGCTGCTGCGGCCAAGCCCTGGGCGACGCGTTTCAAGGTGTCGTCGCCCTTCAGGTGGCCGTAGTGGTCGTTGTACTGTTTGAAAAAGTCCACGTCCAGCATCATCAGCGTCAGCGGTTGGTGGTTGCGCCGGGCGTTACTCCATTCGATGTCGATGATGGAGTCGAACAGGCGCCGGTTGGCAATGCCGGTGAGGCCGTCCTTGAACGACATTTCTTCCAGCTCTTTTTGCAGGGTGATGAGTTTTTCTTCGGTCTTCTTGCGTTCGCTGATGTCAAACATGAAGCCCACCAGCGCCTCCACCTCGCCGTCTTTGCGCACCACGTGCACGACATCGCGGATCCATATGTAGTCGCCGTTTTTGGTCAGGGCGCGGTAGTCGGCCTCGTGGTCTACACCGGCCTGGGACTGGCTGACGCAGAAGTTGAAGGTCTCTTCGCGGTCCTCGGGGTGCATGCGGTCGGCCCAGTCTTGCGCGCTGACCCAGCTCTCTGGGCTCCAGCCCAGCAACTCTTCGATTTGCGGGCCTATGTAGGAAAACCTCAAGGTCTTCCAGTCGATTTTCCAGGGAATGGCCTTGGTGGATTCAAGCAGGGTTCTAAAGACGGAGGGATCAATATCCATGGGGCAGTGCAGGCGTTGGGCTAGGGGGCCTGCAGCTTAGCGTATGCGTGTAAATATGTAACAAGTTGTGGTGTCTGTTTCCCGTAGCGCGCGTGCGGCCATTTTTGTCCCCCATATTTTTTAGAAGAAATAGGCCGTTAGCGAATATTGAGCCTGAGCATATAGCTACAAAAAAAGGAGCGTTTAGGCCGCAGGGCCTTTCGCCGGCGCAGCGGGTGGGACGTGCAGGTCGGCACGTCGAAACGCTTTTTCATGCGCTGCCAGGTGCAAGGCCAGCCGCGTCACTATGTCGTGCGATTTGGACGGTCCGGCTTGGACCGGCATCACCACCAACCAGCCCAGCAGTGCCAGCAGCACCCAGTGGTGTGGACGTGGATTCGATGCGGCCAGGTTTTGCGACATGCGCCAAAGGGTCCAGCCGCTTGCGCTGGCGCCCAGCGCCAAACCGGCCACTACTTCGGAGACTGAATGCACCTGGATGTGGATCCGGCTCCAGCCAATCACCAGCGCCAGGGCATAGCCCGCCAGCATTGCGAAGAAATGGGCTCTGGGGGCGCGGCTCCACTGTGCAGCCAGGGTGTAGCCCAGCACCGGATAGATGGCGGACGCGAACATCGCGTGGCCCGAAAACCCGGTGAAGTCGATGGCTGCAATGCCCAGGCCCCAGCCGATAAAAGCAATTTTGGACAGGGTGGTGATACCTACCGCCAAGCCTAGAGGCACCAGCCAGCACAGAACCGGGCGGATGGCACGGGTGCTGACCAGCATCCACAGCGTGAGTGCAGCAGCCAGAGGCAAGATGATGCCCATTTCGCCAAAACGGGTGATCCAGTAAGGGGCTTTGGCGGTGAAGAATTCCATGGGTGGATTTTATTGCAGTGCAGCATGCGGCAAACTCCCCCTAAGCTCCCTGCAGGAAACATCCTGTTTCATGGACGCAGAAGCGTATTTCCTGCCGTGTCGCAGGCCTTTGTGGGCTATATTGCAAGCACATTCTTCACCCACCCATCCATTGCGCACTGCGTTACCAGGAGAAAGCCATGAAAGTCAGCGACATTCTGCGTGTGAAGGGCAATACGCTCTACACCGCCAGCCCCGATGAGCCGCTTGCGACCGCGTTGGCCATTATGGCGGAGAAAGACATGGGTTCTCTGGTGGTCATGTCCCATGGCGACTTGGTTGGCATGCTGACTTTTCGCGAAGTGATCCAGTTGGTGGTGAAGAACGGTGGCAGCATCGGTACCACCCTGGTCCGTACCGCCATGGACGACCACCCATTGACCTGCACCCCCAACACCGAGCTGGACGACGTGCGGCGCATGATGTTGGAGCGCCACGCGCGCTACATGCCGGTGATGGACCAGAAAATGCTGATGGGTGTGATCAGTTTCTACGACGTGGCCAAGGCCGTGGTGGACAGCCAGAATTTCGAGAACAAGATGCTCAAGGCTTATATCCGCGACTGGCCGGCGGGCGAAGAAGAAGGTCGCTGACAGATATTCCCAGGCCTTCTGGGGAGTCAGGGATCTTTCAGGCTGCCTGTGCTTATTCCATAAGCATGAGCAGCTACTCAATGCATAGTATTTGGATTTGGGCGTAAAAAAGCCCGGTGGGTTTCACCGGGCTTTTTGTTGTGTGCCGTTCAAAGCTGGTTGGCGTAAATCATGTCGCGCACGCGGGGGTAGATCTGCTGGTTCCACTTCTTGCCGCTGAACACGCCGTAGTGGCCTACGCCGGTCTGGATGTGGTGGGTGCGCTGGCTGGGGCGCACACTGCTGGCCAGATCCTGGGCGGCCATGGTCTGGCCGACGGAGCAGATGTCGTCGCGCTCGCCTTCCACCGTCATCAGCGCGGTGCGGCGGATGGCGGCGGGATTGACGATGCGGTCTTTGTAGGTGAGTACGCCCCGGGGCAGGTCGTAGGTCTGGAACACCTTGGCTACGGTTTCCAGGTAGAACTCTGCGGGCAGGTCGTTGACGGCTAGGTACTCGTCGTAGAAGTTGCGGATGGTGTCGGCCTTATCGATATCGCCTTCCAGCAGGTATTTGTACATATCCTTGAACTGGGCCTTGTGGCGCGCTGGGTTCATGCTCAAGAATGCGCTGAGCTGGATAAAGCCCGGGTACACCCGCCGCATAAAGCCCTTGTGCGGCAAGGGCACGTGTGTGATCAGGTTCTTTTCAAACCACTCTATGGGTTTGCTGGTGGCCAGGGTGTTGACCCCGGTGGGGTTGATGCGGCAGTCCACCGGGCCGGCCATCAGCGTCAGGCTGCGCGGCTGGCAGGGGTTGTCGTCCTCGGCCATGATGGCGGCGGCGGCCAGCGCGGCCACGCAGGGCTGGCACACTGCCACCACATGGGTGCCGGGGCCGATGGTTTCGATGAAGCGGATCATGTGCTCGGCATAGTCGTCCAGCGCAAAGCCGCCTTCGGTCAGCGCCACATCCCGGGCGTTGTGCCAGTCGGTAATAAAAACATCGTGGTCTTGCAGCAGGGTGCGCAGGGTTTCGCGCAGCAGCGTGGCGAAGTGGCCCGACAGCGGTGCCACCAGCAGCACCGGGGGCTGGTCGTCCATGTCCACCGCGTCACCCGTGCGCTTGAAATGCAGCAGGCTACCAAAGGGCAGGGTGAGGGTGGTTTCTTCGGTGACCGCTACCTCCACATCCCCTACTTTGACCGAGGTGATGCCATAGCCGGGCCGTGAATGGGTGAGCCGCAGGCGTGAGAACACGTCGCAGGCAGCCGCAATTTTGCGCACCGGGCTGTTTTCCGTATCTTTGAACCAGAGCGAGGTGCCAAGACTTTGCGCCATCAGGCGCAGCGGAGACATCAAGTCGGACTGGAGTTGATAGGCCTGATAAAGCATGTTTGTTGTTCCTGACTTGGTGCGGAGATTGCACCAACTATAGGCAAGTTACGGGCCAGTTACTGGGCGCGGCTTAGAGGCATAGCTCCATTCAACACTGTGTACGTAGAAGTACGGATTTGCATTAGTGGGGGCTCTGGCACAGCCCTTGCTGAATGCACAGCAACACAAGGAGCTACCCATGCCTAAAGCAGAGTTGACGATCAGCAGCAAAAACTACGGTGCCTGGGCTCTGCGCGGCTGGCTCGCCGCGAAGCTGGCCGGGTTGGAGTTCACCGAAAACGTGGTCTCTCCCGATGATCCGGCCATGAAAGCCGAGATGATGTTGCTATCGTCCTCCATGTTGGTGCCCTCCTTGCAGCACAACAAAATCAAGGTCTGGGACACTTTGGCTATTGGCGAATACCTCAACGAAATCAAGCCCAAAGCCGGTTTGCTGCCTGCCGACCCGGCCGCCCGCGCCCACTGCCGCGCTATCTGTGGCGAGATGCATTCGGGCTTTTCGTCGCTGCGCACGGCGCTGCCGATGAACATCAAGGCGCACTTCTCCGAGTTCAAAATCTGGTCACGTGCCCAGAGCGACATCGACCGCATCGTGGAGATATGGAAAGAGTGCTTAGCCAACTACGGTGGACCATATCTGTTTGGCGAGCAGGTGGGTATGGCCGATGCTATGTACGCCCCGGTGGTCACTCGCTTTTTGACCTACAGCGTGGCGTTGGACCCGGTGTGCGCGGCCTACTGCCAACGCATCATGGCCCTTCCCGCGATGCAGGAGTGGGTGGCAGAAGCCATGAAAGAACCCGAAGAAATCGACGAACTTGACGCGGAGTTCTGAAGAGGACCGGGGGCTATGAGTCCCCTGCCTTTGCCTTTTACCGTTTTATTTCCAGGGTGTTGATTCTGGAATCGCACACACTGGCTCCACATCAATCGACTTGAAGTCGGCAGGCGACACAATTTCCAGGTACTCCATATCCGGTGAGTAATCGAAAAGGTAGTGGCGGATGCCGGGGCGCTGGTGCACACAGTCACCGGCCTGCACCAGTGTCTCTTTGTCTTCGTACATGAAGCGCGCCCAGCCCTTGACCATGATCACAATTTGGAAGTCTGCCTCATGCCGATGCCAGCCCGTGCCCTTTTCTGGAGCCATATTCGCCTTCACAAGGTGCGCAATCACCTTTCCGTGCGTAGCTTCAGCAATGCCGAGGTCGCGGTACAGAAAAAAGTCGCGCAAACCGCCTTGTACAAAATCGGTGTCGCCGGGTTTGACATGGGAAAAATTGGTGTTGGTTGCTTGCAGCATGGGCCTCTCCTTGGTGGATGTACGTGAAAACCCGCGGTGGGTAGGGGGCTATAAGCATGAACTGTTCCCAACGCTCGGCGCCGTCCTCCAGGTCGGGGATAATCATCGGCTATGAGCGGAAATACCTTCGGAACCCTATTCGCAGTCACCAACTTTGGTGAATCCCACGGCCCGGCCATTGGCTGCGTAATCGACGGCTGCCCCCCGGGCATGGCCCTCTGCGAGGCCGACATCCAGGGTGACTTGGACCGCCGCCGCCCCGGCACCAGCCGCCACGTCACCCAGCGCAACGAGCCCGATGCGGTCGAAATCCTGAGCGGTGTGTACGAGGGTAAAACCACCGGCACCCCCATCGCTTTGCTGATCCGCAATGCCGACCAGCGCAGCAAAGATTACAGCGCTATCGCCCAGAGCTTCCGTCCCGGCCATGCTGACTACACCTACTGGCACAAGTTCGGTATCCGCGACCCGCGTGGCGGTGGTCGCTCATCGGCCCGGCTGACAGCACCTACCGTAGCTGCAGGCGCCGTGGCCAAGAAATGGCTGTCGCAGAAATACGGCATGGTGTTTCGCGGCTGCATGACCCAGGTGGGCGACCTGGTTGTGCCGTTCGAAAGCTGGGACCACGTGCCCAACAATCCGTTTTTCGCCCCGGTGGCCGACGTCTCCAAGCTGGAAGACTACATGGATGCCCTGCGCCACGCCCAGGATTCCTGCGGCGCGCGCATCCGCGTCACCGCCACCGGCATGCCCGTAGGCCTGGGCGAGCCGCTGTTTGACAAGCTGGATGCCGACATCGCATTCGCCATGATGGGCCTGAACGCCGTCAAAGGCGTAGAGATTGGTGCTGGTTTTGCCAGCGTGGCCCAGCGCGGCAGCATGCATGGCGACTCGCTGTCGCCGCAGGGCTTCAAATCAAACAATGCGGGCGGCGTGCTCGGCGGCATCAGCA
Source organism: Rhodoferax sp. RT5P35 (assembly GCF_056521385.1). NCBI lineage: Bacteria > Pseudomonadati > Pseudomonadota > Betaproteobacteria > Burkholderiales > Comamonadaceae > Rhodoferax > Rhodoferax sp. RT5P35. Next base: position 109,759 of record NZ_JBWMAX010000005.1, read on the forward strand.
CCGGCCAAGACCTGGAGGTGTCCATCGCCATCAAACCCACCAGCTCCATCACCACGCCCCGCGAGACCATCGACACGGCAGGCCATTCCACCGAAGTCATCACCAAGGGCCGCCACGACCCTTGCGTCGGCATCCGCGCCACACCCATCGTTGAGGCCCTGCTGGCCTTGGTGGTGATGGAGCACGCCTTGCGCCAGCGTGCGCAGAATGCCGATGTGGTGCAGACGGTGGGGCCTATTGCGGCATCTGCGGGGTGATTAAAGGAAATAGTGCCCTAACGCCCTACTGATAAGTGTTGGTTGCTATTAATTAGATAGCATATTGGCGCTGGATGGTGACATGTTTTCGTGTTCCAGCGTGAACGCTCGGGGCTGGAAGCCAAAATCCCGTGCAGCTTCGGTGTGGTCAAACACCAGATCGCGGTTCATGCGCTCGGCCATGGCGGCCGTCCAGTTGCGGTAGCGTGGCAGGCAGCGCAAGAGCTTAACGGCCAACTTGAACATCCACAGCGGAACGCTCAGCACGCGTGCCCTCCGCCTTTGCGCTGCAAATATGCGGCCCACCATGCTCCGATACTGCAGTGTCTCTCCGCCGGAGATGTTGTAAGCCCGGTTAGCGATGCCGGGGGACTGCAGCGCTGCAATACATGCACTGGCCACATCCGCTGCATGGATAGGTTGGCGTAAGCCGTGCGCTTGGCCCAGCACCGGGAAGAACCCAAAACGTCCAATGAAACGGGCAATTTCAGACACGTTCTTGTCTTGGCCTGGCTGGTAAATTAGGGTGGGGCGTAGCACCATCCATTCAATTCCACGGCTTTCGGCCCATGTCTGTAGCAGGCTTTCTGCCTCGGCAAGTCGTTGCGCGATGGCTTGCTCCTGTAGTTCGGAAGACGTATCTTTGGTGAAACGGCTGGTAGATGAAAGCACCACGATCCGCCGCGCACCTTGCGCTTCGAGCCAAGTGAAATATGCTGGTAAAGCCGAAATAGGGGCGATGCATATCCACCAGAAAATATGCCCGGCATGGCGAGATGGAGTCGCAGTTGAGGAGGGGAGTTGTTGCCAGTTCACCCCATGACCACTGAGATGTGCTGTGGCGCTGCGTGAAAAAGCGCTGACTTGCAGGCGTGCTTGTACTAGCTGCGACAAAACGCATGCACCGACCATGCTGCTGGCCCCTAATACGCCGACGGGATGAGGTATATGCGTTTCGATGTTATCCATGGCCTAGACCCAATGCCTTCCCGGTGCGTTTAGCAAGGAAATATGATGCCATCATTGCAAAGCGCAGCCACACGCCTACAGCCACCAAGCCCATCAGCACACCGGGATACTGGTGGCGAAAGAATTTGCGATAAAAGCGCATCATTCCTTTGTGCTTATGCCACTCTACAAAAATGGGCCTACCACGGCTGCTGATACCTAGAGCATGCAAAATATGCGCGGATGGTACGAATAAGATTTTCCAACCCTTTTGCTTAAAGCGCATACACCAGTCCAGATCTTCGCAATGCAAGAAGTAACCGTCATCCCATAATCCCACCGCATCCACTGCTTGCCGCTTGACTAGCATGCAGGCACCTGAGATGGCTTCAACTTCGATAGGGCCGGGAGGTAATGGTTGCTGGTGCAAATGAAAATCAAAAAACAATTTTGGCCAGCGTTTTTCAAAACGATTCAAACCAAAAGCCCGCACAAAAGACCGCCAGGGCGTAGGAATAGCGCGCCGCCCGCCGCCTTGTTCTGAACCATCCAGATTCATCAGCAGACCACCCACCATCCCTACCAATGGGTCCGCTTGCAAAGCCCCCAGCAAAGTAGCAACAGCTGTTGCATCCAGGTCACAGTCGGGATTTAGAAACAGTATGTAGTCACCCTTGGCTCGCAAGAAACCGACATTACAGGCAGCTGCAAAACCTAGATTGGTACCGTTCTGTAACAGGGTTAGTCGGGTATCGGCCAAATACAAACGGGCGCATTCATCCATACTTGTATCGCGCGATGCATTGTCGACCACCAACACTTCATCCACTTGCGGCAGGGCTGAACCTACGCAGTCAGAGAGAAGCTTGCCAGCGTTGTAATTTACGATCACCACAGAAATCAAAATACGCCTTTTATTATGGGTTCTTATCTGGTATCCCTACTTGTGCCATATAACAGGTCACTTTGTACGTCGCAATTTTGTATTTTCCATTTAAGCGGATTCGAATAAGTCGCGAGCAATGCTGTGAAAACCACGCCCAAACTTGTTGTAGCGCCCGGTTAGGGCCTCACGCAACACAGGCAGGCAACGAGCTAAACGATGCCTAGGCAGTGCTGCACGAAAGCGCTGGTGTGCCAGTTTTTTTTGTACTCTTTCAACCACTGCAGAAGGGATGATGTCTCCAAATTGACGTAATCGCGTTAGCAAGATTTCAATCTTCAATGCACGGCTAGCCAAGGTGTGATCACGGGAGGCAAACGCTTTGCGCACCTTTGCAAAAAGCGGTTCTCGGCGCGCACCTATCTGGTTGAGTGCATGTTGACGGTAATCTACCAGCGGCTCTTCAAGCACATCAACGCCGGCCATCGCGGCAGCCACTATAGCCAACCATTCATCGTGTAGCCATTCTGCGGGAAAGGGCAATGTGTACTGCAACAATGAACTGCGAAATACCGTGGTGGCACCAGTAACAAGGTTTCGGCGTAAAAAAACATCTAAGGCGCGTTGCTTGTGAATCCATTCCAACTCAAACGGCTGAACTTCTAATGCGTCAAATAGCGAATCCGGTAAGCCAACTCCATCGCCATCGATAAGCCGGGCATTGCTGTGGAGCAGAAGCAAGCCAGGGCGTTGTTCAAATTCTGCCGTAATGCGAGCCAAGCGGTCAGGATGCCAAATATCATCTTGATCGCACAAAGCAATCAGGTCACCAGTGCATGCAAGGACCGCTTGTTCAAAGTTTTTGGTCACTTTGAGAGGCGCGTTATTGCGCAAAATGTGCAGTTGAAGGGGAGCGGGCGCTTGCTCTTGCAGCTGTTTTTTTTGACAATCAGCAATTGCTGATTGGATTAACTCTACGCAGTTGTCGCCAGACGCATCGTCCGATACAACGATCTGCGTCGGCATCATATTTTGCTGGCAAATACTCTGAATTTGGTCACCTATAAAACGGGCACCGTTATGGGTGCACAAGGCTACAGAAACCAACAGCGCTGGATGCGAGTTTGGCGTGCTATCGAAAGTTAGCGGCACAAGTAGTTTTCATAAGTCTGCTGAATCCCATCGGTCAGGCTGGTGGTGGGAGCCCAACCCAACTGTCGTATCTTGCTGATATCCATCACCTTACGCATTGTGCCGTCAGGCTTGCTAGTGTCTTGCACAAATGTGCCCATGTAGCCCACTACACCTGCAATCGTTTCAGCCAACGCCCGGATAGTCAGATCTTCGCCTGAACCAACGTTAATCAGAGGGCAGCGCAATGGATCAGTAAGTGCGTCATAGCGTGTGGCATCCAGGGTCGCCAGAAACACCAGTGCATCTGCAAGGTCATCTACATAAAGGAACTCACGCTTGGGGGTACCGCTGCCCCACAAAACGACTTCTGCTGCGCCGGATACCTTGGCATCGTGCATTTTGCGAACCAAGGCCGGTAGCACATGCGAATTGTTGAGGTCGTAGTTGTCGCCAGGGCCATACAGATTGGTAGGCATCGCCGCCAACCATTTCGTACCGTATTGGCGGTTGTAAGACCAGCACATCTCAATACCAGCAATTTTGGCCAGGGCGTAGGGGCGGTTGGTGGGCTCCAGCACGCCGGTCAGCAAATACTCTTCTTTGATGGGCAGCGGGCAATCTCGTGGATAAATACACGAACTGCCCAAAAAGACCATACGCTCCACTTTGCAAGCATGTGCCGCCCGGCAAATATTCGCCTCAATAAGTAAATTACCCATCAAGAAATCAACAGGGTACATATTGTTGGCTTGGATACCACCTACCCTCGCTGCAGCCAGGAAAACTAGCTGGGGGCGCTCTTGTTCGAAAAACCGCTGTGTGGCGACTCCGTCTTCCAAGTCGAGTTCGGCATGTGTACACACCACCAGATTAGTATAGCCATGAACTTGCAGATTGCGCATGATGGCACTACCAGCGAGGCCCCGGTGGCCTGCTACATAGATTTTGCTATTTTTGTCCATTTTTAAAACTCTTCATTCGTGATAATCGTAAGTGGTATAGCCGTGTTTCTTAACCAATTCATCGCGTTGCGCACTTCGCAGATCAGACCGCACCATCTCCGAAACGAGCTCCTGAAAGCTAATCTGCGGTGTCCAGCAAAGCTTTTGCCTGGCCTTACTTGCATCGCCTAGTAGTGTTTCCACTTCAGTGGGACGGAAGTACCGTGGATCTACTTGAACAATACATTTGCCAGTCGCAGAGTCGTAGCCTTTTTCATCAACGCCTTGGCCCTCCCAGCGCATATGGATACCTAGTTCCAAAGCTGCTGTATTGACGAAGTCGCGCACGCTGTATTGCACGCCCGTGGCTATAACAAAGTCTTCGGCTTGCGCCTGCTGCAACATCAGCCATTGCATTTCTACGTAGTCTTTGGCGTGGCCCCAATCACGTAACGAGTCAATATTACCGAGGTACAAACAGTCTTGCAGGTCAAGCTTAATACGTGCCAAGGCCCGTGTAATCTTGCGTGTGACGAATGTCTCGCCACGGATGGGGCTTTCGTGGTTAAACAGAATGCCGTTGCAGGCGTAGATACCGTAGGCCTCGCGGTAATTTACCGTAATCCAGAATGCATACATCTTGGCCACCGCATAGGGGCTGCGTGGATAGAACGGAGTAGTTTCCTTCTGCGGAGTTTCTTGTACCAAGCCATATAGCTCGGAGGTAGAGGCTTGGTAAAAGCGGGTCTTCTTTTCTAGTCCTAGAATGCGGATGGCTTCCAAGATACGCAGCGTACCAATACCGTCGGCGTTAGCGGTGTACTCCGGGGTCTCAAACGACACCGCCACATGGCTCATCGCAGCCAAGTTATAGATTTCGTCCGGTTGCACCAGTTGGATAATGCGAATCAGATTGGTGGAGTCGGTCAGGTCACCGTAGTGCAGCTTGAATTTTGCATTATCGACATGCGGGTCCTGGTAGAGATTGTCAATACGATCTGTATTAAAGAGCGAGGAACGGCGCTTCACGCCGTGCACGATGTACCCTTTTTTTAACAAAAATTCAGCTAAGTAAGCGCCATCTTGGCCTGTGACGCCTGTAATCAGTGCAACTTTTGGGTCTTTCAATTTGATATCCTAGTAAATAAATTTATGAATTATCGTCGCAGTTTGAGTTCTTGGACTAAATTTAGCCCTAAATTTTAACCGGTAGACTGAAGTGAACTTTTAAGAAAGCGGTTTAAAAATAAAGCATTAATATTTTTGATGAATTTTTTCTTATTGTAGAGAAATATGATGACTCTTTAAAAAATATGGTAAACCGAGTAGTCGCGAAAGCGCTCCGATGATTTGAAAAAGTAAGCCAATAACGGCTCCATTTTGAATCAATAATAGGTGGGAAAGCAAAAAATCAAATGCTGCAGTTCCCAGGCCAAAACCTCCAGCAACACCAAAAATTCCGCCAAATATAGCAAGTGGAAAAACTATGAATCCTTTCAATGGATTTATGATATCCCCAACAGCATAAGCAATAAAAAGTAACGCAGTGCACCAAAAAATATGGTTAAAAATAGAAAGTACTAAGCTCGCGACAAGTACACTTGGGTTCTCGCGTAAGGCATTGAACGAGCCAATCATTTGCTTTAAATGAAGTCCCCAAGAATGTACCATTAACCAGTTATTGATGCGGTTATTATTGTAAAGACGGCGTGCCCCTGCAATACGAAGAAAAATTAACGGCCCAATTCCTGCTAAAAATGATAAAGCTACTACTAGAAATCGAGAAGGCAAATCTACCAACAAATTCCACCCGATGACACTAACTATCGCTGCAAGCAAAAAAAGTCCCAATAAGCCGATGACGCGATCTATTGCCACCGCCATAACTGCACGGGTCCGTAAGCCTGCGCCAACATATTCAGCGACATAACCAGCTTTCACAAAATCACCTCCATTTGAACTGGGCATTGCAAGATCAAAAAATGAGCCGATCATTGTCCAGCGCAATACTTGGGGATGTGAAACATTAATGCCCTGACTCGAAAGTATTAGCTTGAAGCGATAAGAGACAATCCAGAATGGAGGCAAAGTCAGCAAAAATGCACCCGCGAGCCATGGCCAAGTTTTTGTTAGTGTAATGATTACAGATATATCAATCCGATTGAAATGAATCAATAGTCCAATGATTGAAATTGCAATAACTAATTTAAACCATATTGATTTTACAATTTTACGAAGCATGCTCGGGTGATTATTCATGTTTTTCCTTAAGCGTTTCGTCGTAATTCAAACCACAAATAAGACAGCAACCGCTTACCCGTAGGCCAGATTTTGAAGTGTGTCTCGCCGTAACCTCGAGAAATTTCTTTAGTTGGAAATTCAACTCGCAAAACTCTTAGTTTGTATGAACGAACCACCATTTCGATATCGATAGAAAGCCCCACATCGAGTATTTTCATACGGTTAAAGGCTTCGCGTTTCCAGCCTTTGAAGCCGTGTAATACGTCTCGCACCCATGGACCTTCGCGACACCAAACCAAGGCGGCAGCGGCGGCTAGGCCCATGACGGCCCATTTACGCGGACGGAAAAAGTGCTCATCTTCTTCGTTCACAGATCCCGGCAGTTGCCTACTTGCGATCACCAGATCATTCCCCTTATCAAAAAGCGGTCTGAATTTGAGGAGGTCTGCCGTCGGCAATGTGCCTTTTGCGAAAAATACGACCACCGCGTCCCCTGTTGCCACTTCATTGGCATGAACGTACGCGGCATTCAATCCACGCTTGGGTTGACGATGAACCTTTATCCCCTGGCCTTCCAGGTATTCAACAGTGCCATCGGTGCTGCCACCATCAACTGCAAATACTTCATCGAACTCACTAATCGGCAGATTAGGTACATCAGCCTGACAACCCTGTAATTCATTCCAAACTATCAAACACAAAGAAATTTTCACACTACGACCCAAGTTTCAGTTGATTTGCCATCTGCAGCGCTTCGGCCACAGCGACGTCGGAATTCATGTGTTCCCAACGGCCCCAACGGCCAAGTCCGATCACACCATTGGCTTTCGCCCACGTCAGAATCGTCTCAACCGCTTCCGGCTTGCCGAGCGTGTTGATTGGATACGCGAACTCGTTGTGGAAGCGAGGCCCATGTGTTGCCGTTGAACGTGAAGCGTTAGCCTCCGTCCAGTAACCGCGAGCACCCGTCGAGAAATTGGATCGGAGCAGCAAGCGATGGTGCGGAACCGATTCGTCTGGTTCGTAAGTCCAATGTGCCTTGCTATCCAACGTCTCCTGATGATAATCGACGTCGATCGGGGCATTCTTCAAAGAAGATATGGCAGCTTTGACGTCATCAGGAATGGCGCAATACCCTGTCCACAACGTCCACGGAATGGACGATACGATTGTTTCAGCTTGCCACCGCCCGTTGACCGTACGGTTAGCCAGATCGATGCTCTCTACCGAGCAATTAGTGACCAGAGAATCTCCCAACGCTTCGCCCATGCGGCGCCAAACTTCGCCATAGCCGAATTTCTTGGGGTACAAAAATGTGCCGTGTGCAGGCAATGCCCCCATCGGCTTGCCTTCAAGGCAACTCAACAAGGTTTCGCGGAAAGAAACATTGGGAAGCTTGTACAACCAGTAAGTACCCAGTGCATCTGGATCCATCGACCAGATTTTGCGGTTGTAGGGCAGCATATATTCCTGCGCAATACGATCACCCAATTTCCAGTTGATCCACGCGGCGAAAGATTCAGGCATCGCTTCCCCACGAATGCAACCGGCCTGCGCTATGGACTCTAGGTAGTCAGCCTGTACCTCGGTGGGAAGTTGCCAGAGATTTGCTTCCAGCGGATGGTCCACCTCGACATCCCGAATGCGGATCTTTGATACGCGATCGTAGAGGTCCCATTCTTCACGCGGCATGTAGCGGAACACGAAGTCCAGTACCTCCTTGCGCTTCAGGTCCAGAAAATGCCCGCCGCCAATGTCCAGCGGGGCGCTGTCCACCATTTCGGACCGGCATAGACCGCCGGAAACGGCTTCTTTTTCGACCACGAGGATCTGATTAAGTGGACAACCCGCATCGACCAAGGAATGGGCGAGAGTCAGCCCGCTGGGACCGGCGCCGAGAATGAGGTATTTGATTTTTTTCATATTAACAATTAAAAAATAAAACTAAGAACTTCTTCGTTTAATGCGTATGCCTTGCATAAATGGAATATCCGTTGACTCTGAAGATGAAGTCAATTTAACTTTGAAAGATGTTGAGTTTTGCCTGGCAAGATGAATAAAAAATGGATTTTCTTTATTTATAGCAATTGGGTCAATTTTACCGAGAGAAATCCATTTGCCATCGTCCCATGAAACACTCACATCAAAAATACGCTGACCAATTGTAATTGGCCACAATTCCCAAAAATCCAAATCAATCTCAATATCTGATTTTTCAAATTCAATACCATATTCAAAATTTCCATTGCGATTAGTTCTGTAGTAATCGGAGTTTATGGAAATATTTGGATACTCATATGTTCTATCATCGCCGGAAATCCACCCGTAATTTTTCAGCCACGAAATGCCTGTGGTTTTGAGAAAAACATCAAAATGTTTATCTGAGAGAGTTCCTTGGCTTAATCCAATCTTTCCCATTGCTCCCAAATCAATTGCAACAGTTTCACCAGGATAGGCGGAGTCCTTCCCCAATTTTTTTTCCACTGATTTTGAGAAAAAATATGAATGAAAGTCTTCAAAATTCTCAAAAACTTTAACAGTTTCACCCTTGGGGTCGCGTGAATTAAAACCAGTATTGGCTACGACAATAATTTCAGAAGGATCAATAGTTCCGGGATTATCTTGCCATGGGGGGCAAACTAATTTTAATTTATCATTACGCCACCCGCCAAGTTCACAGGTATATGGCGCGCCCAATATCTTTGTTATATTTATAAAAGCCGGCCAATATGTTCCAAATTTTGCTTGAGATAACTCGGAGCTTGCGACGTCGCGCATTGCCGGGCCAGGTGTATAGGCATCGATTGATGTCAAAGGAAACTGTTTTTCAGAAGATGAAAAAAATACAACGACTTTCTTTGGTGATTTATTTATTGCTAAGGCAATCTTATTGGAAATCGAATTGTCAATAGCTCGCACTGAAGGCACTATAAAAAACTGCAGTCGAATGAAAAGAATAAAAATAAAACCGACAAGAATACCAAGAATGATATTTCTGATGCGCAGATTTAGTCGGAAAGAGTCTGGCATGAGACATAAGACAATGAATATCATAGTCAAAGGCACATATCCATAGCGTCTTGGCAGTACATGCGGAACGCTATCCGTTAAGACAACTATAAAAACATAAAAAGCAAAATAAAATAAAACAAAAATCCCAAGCGAAAAATTGAACCACAAAGGGTTCGCTTCCTCTTTGTTGACTGTATTTTCTTTCCTTTTCTTTTCGTGGTGAGTTAATAAAAAATAAACCCCGGTGGCAAGTAGTGTCCATGTCAAAATTAATTTTCGATAATTCTCTCCAGATAACTCAATTATTTGATAGACTAGGAATATCCATATACTCTTTATTGCAACATGAATTCTGTAGTTCCAATAATCGGTGTCGTGTGAAAGACTCAAATTAAAACGGTGTGGTTGAACGGAGTTTGCTGCAAAAATCTTCCATACAATGTAATGAAAAAGGATAGAAAAAATCATTGTCGAAACAACAACTATTGCTGTTCGTAAACGTAATCGGCTACCTCCAAAATAAGAAAATAATATAATTAAAATAGAAGCCGGCAAAAGGTGCATTTCCCCGGTAAGCCCAAGAAGTACTCCGAAAAAAATCGCCGCAGCATTCTTGTTTTTTTCTTCGATCCACCAACCTAGAAGAAAAATGCTGCAAAAAGCTAATTGAACTGGAAAAATCAAATAAGAAAAATGATGAAAACATGATGTCCAAATAAATGGAGAGAAAATCCAAATCAATCCTGATGATAAAGCCGCGGCAGCGCTAATCTTCAAATTCTTCAGTGTTAAAAATAAAAACCAACCCGTCACTGCTTGAGACACAGATATAAACAACGAATAAATCTTAGCTGAATGGATGCCTAACGACCATAGAATGAATTGAATAACCCGAGAAATTCCATATGTTCTATATTCATTTGGTAGGTCCAAACAAAAAATCTTTACTAAAGTTCTTGTCCATCCAATTTGATCCACGAGACTAGAAAAGCTTGAGGGGAACGCGATGTCATCGTATACCAGCGTGGCATTGGTCCAGTAACAAATTATCACTACAATTGCAGCAATGGCAAAAATAAACTCATAACGTAAAATTTCATCTCGAAAAATATAAAATTTCTCGAAATTATTTTTAACTCTATTTTTTAAATAAATGTCTCTTAACATATTGTGAAAATTGAGGAGTTAACCTAAGAAATTGCCTTCTTAGATATTTGAAAAATATCGCAAAAGTACTTAAAATATACCTAAAATTTTAAACTTATCAAAAATTTTTGGAAATAATGCGGCCAGTCAAAATGGTTAAGCTAATAATTGATGGCGAGATGCCGCTTGAGGGGTTAATTAATTCAGAAGTACGTGCAAACTAAATATTATTTTAATCAGGTGGAAATCCGATCTTTTCATTACATCTGACCATTATTATTGTTTAATATGATTCGTCTGTGTATTCCGTTGGTATCTTGTTGTCCCTAATAGAATATCTAGATATATAAATTAGTCCAAGTACACCCACAACGCCCATAAACGGAAAAATCGGCAGCATATAGCGCGCTTGGCTGCCGCTCCACGAGCTAGCGTCCAGGATGGCAAACAAGCCCACGCGCGCAAAAATCGCCGCCGACAGGAGCATGAACAACATGGACTCGGCCGACCTTGTGCGCCGAACCAACCAGATGGCGTCAAACATTACGAATGCGCCGCAAAGCAAATAATGCAACCACACATACACGCGACAGAGATGGTTGAGAAATCTGCTGGCCCGTTCCCGTGGTTCGGCCACCTCCAGGCGATCCACTCCCACTCGCAGGTCAGTGGACAGTCCAGCGTAGGCCAATGCGGTCACGCGCCCCTGCTGCAAGGCTGATAGCGCCACTGATTGAACACGTCCCTCGGGCGTTTGCAACTGCAAGGTCGCCGGGGCCTTGAAACCCTGCGCCGATACCAGGAAGCCGTAGGCGCCTGGCACGTCGGCTCTGACCGGCCCCAAGCTCTGCCAGACGATTTGCCCGTCCTCGCCGTCCAGTCCGACCTTGCTTCCCATTGGCGCCGTCACCCAGCCGCCCACTGTGGCCGCCAGCGCTGGTGCCCTGCGGCCGGTCACGGCCACGTACTGGGAAAATTGCGCCGGACTGGCGTTTTCCGTCGGAGTTTCTAGATTTTCGGCGGCAGGACGAATGACCAGCAGCAGAATCCGGCGTAGCGAAGCCGGCAAGTCTGGCGCCCATTTCTTGATGTCCGGGTCGACAAAGGATGAGAGTACGAATCGCTTCTTCAGGCGCCTATCAGCAAAGGCCCGCTGCAACTCTGCGGCCACTGCTGCGTACTTGCGCTCGGCCAATGCCGCTGAGGCATGCCAGCCACTGCGCGCCGCCACGTCCCGCAAGGCCCAGTAGAACCATCCATTCGCGATCTCCCCCTTCGCAGACACATAAGGGCTGGCGATCGCAACCCATTGTTGGCCCGTGGCACCCGTAATTGCAGGTTGCAGTTCCCGCAGGGTGGGACTTGCCTGGAAGCCGAGTCTTAGCATTTCCTGCGTGACTGTAATCTGCTTTGGCGTGGGACCTGTGTCAATGCTGTTCAATGCTGTCATGGCACTCTTATAGCCCGGTGCATCCAGCTCTTGACTGGCCCAGATACCCCATTTCGCATAGTTTGCTGCCGAAAACCCGAGGCCCAGTAGTACGGTTGCCAGCAGTGGCAGCCCAAGTAGCGGGATCAGCAAGCTGTAACGAGAGGCTGGCGACCACCAGTTCCAACGGTCAACCAAGGACCAGAGGGCCAGCAGCCCCAGCGGCACCAGCAGGACGACACCTTCTGAACGTGTGTGATACGCCGCACCAAAACCGACTCCGTAGACCACCATTGCACAGCGGCGCGCTGCCGACGGCCCCTCTTGGCGGCGATTCCACAGTTCCATGCCCGCCGCCAGCACTGCTGTCGACAACACCGTCAAGAGCGTCTCAGCCAGGGCGCGGTCGAAGATGCGAATGATGTAGGGGTGGAAGGCCAGAAAAATGAATAACACCACGGCCGCCCAGGTTACCTGTGTCAGCCGACGCAACGCGTACGCGAGATACCCGCAGGCCACGAGCCAGGCAAGGTCGATCGCCAGTCGGGCAGGAATACCCAAGAGATCAACCCCCATCAGCCAGACCGCGTAGGTGGGCAGATGGATCAGTGTCATCTCACTATAAGAACCCTGCCAGATGCGGTTGAACGCCGTCTCTACGTACCAAAATTCGTCATGCGGGGCGTTAAGCGCCAGGATGTCCCGATTGCCCGTGAGATAGAGCCGAAAGGCCATCAGGAGCAGCAACACGGCCCAAAGCATTCTTTTTCGCGTCACGGCTGTTCACCCGTCAGTTCAGCCAGCCCTTCGGCCATTCGGGCGGCTTCGTGCTCCCACGATGTGGCCTCCGCAAACGCTGCGCCAGCCTGTCGTATACGCTGCGCCACAGTCGGTGTTTCTAGCACCTCCACCACGGCTTCCACCAGGCTCTGGATGTCGGGGTCGGCTAGTTTGGCATTGTCATCGTTGAGCAACCACTGCGTGTAAGGCGCGCGGTTGCTGATCACCGGCACGCCGCTGGCCATCAGTTCCAGCGGCAGTAGGGAAAGATTGGAGCAGGACAGCACCAAGGCTGCGTCACAGCGCTGGTACAACGCAGGCAATTGGTTGAGTGCCATCAGCCCGGCGTGCTCGCAGGGAAAGGGAATCTCATAACCACGCACATCCCACCCGGCAAGCACTACGCGCATCGAGGGCACCCGCTTGGCCACCTCTCTTAACACCAATACCCCCAACTCGAAGGCGCGCCGCGCCGTGGGCGGCCGGGCGTAGAACATGACGCGGCGTACTCCGTCGTCGATACGCGGCGCCAGCGGGAGGTGGTACAGGTCTCGGTCGTAAGAAAAACCAACGGCATAGGTTTGCATGCCGTGTTCGTTATGCAGCTTCTGCGCTAGCCAGCCTCCGGCCGTGAACGCAGCAAAGCCGAAGCGGTATGTTGCTTCGGCCAAAAGGGCATCGCTGCCAGCAGGGTAGAACCAGGGCTCGTAATCCTGCACGAAGTAGCATTTCTCCAGACTGCCACGGAATCGCCGCACGTAGTAGGCCGTGGGCCAGGACGTGGCCATGGCAAACCAGGCAGCCGGCGTGCGAGCATCGTCACCCACGTAGACATCCGCTTTAAGCGGAAAGAACCAATCGGTGATTTCTCGCCGAGCCGCCTCGGCCGACTTGGGGGCGGGCTCACCGACGATGACGATGTTGTTCTGGTAGCCCAGGTCTTCCAGATTGCGGATGAATCTGAAGATGTTCAAGTGCCCGCCCGAGCCTTTACCGACCGGTGGGATGAACCAATTAATGGTTTTGGGCGACAACTGCTGCGCTGTCGGAGCCTCAGGTCCGAACGCCGCTCCCAGCAGCGCGTCGTATGGTCTAGTGACCGAGACTTTGCCAAACAGCTTGTCGCCCTTCACGAGGCGCCGATGCAGAAAACGGGCCAACGCCCCCCAGCCGTTCTGCTGGGCATACCGAACCGCCTGGCCGCACTTGCGCCAAGTACCCGCCGCGCTCATTCGGCGCTAGCTCGCGCCGGCATGGCAAGCAGGCGCTGGTCGCGTGACAAGCACTTGCGCAGGGCAAGAGGAATCCGGGCGCCGTGGCCTCCAAGAAAGTGCCCCATGACACGCATCCAGTTATCGAGCGGCATGGCCAGCACTTCTCCCCAGTGGCCTTTGACAGCGCCAGTTCGAAAGGCAAACTTGGCGTCCCGCAGCGTAAGACCAATGAAGGCGCGCAACGCGTGCCGCAGACCTGTGCCGTGCTGGTAGTCGAACAGCCTGCGAAGCGCATAGGACTCGTCAAAGCTGCGCTGAAAGCGTTCAAAAAAACCGTAGTCGTGGGAATGAGCTACGACGGCATCGGACGCGTAAGCCTTGCGGTAGCCGGCCTCGACGATCAACCGCGCCCAGGCCTGGTCTTCTGCGAAATCGACCTCTGGGTAGGGGATTTCCTGCCACACTGTTCTCCGCAGCAAAGCATTGTTATCTGAAAAGAAATAAAGAAACTGCCGGTAGCCCTCTTCATTGGCATACCGCACCGGGTCATCAAGCTCCACCACGGGCCGCGCCAAAAAGCCCTGAAAGTGCGCCACTAACTCCTGCTGAGTGAAGATCGAGGCCTTAGGATAGGCCACATGCCGGCCAAAGACCCCCGCAATCTGCGCGTCGGACTCGGCCGTCTTGAGCAGTGCGGCCAGCCAGCGGGAATGCATGGGCAGCGCGTCGTGGGTGATCATGGCGATGAATTCACCCGTGGTGTTGCTGATGGCGAAATTACGTGTCTTTCCATGACCGAATTGGTGCGACTCTATTTCGATCAATCGAATCTGCGGATATTGCCGAACTAATTCGACCGTTCCGTCAGAAGAACCAGAGTCGACGACAAGCACCTCGAATGCACCGTCAATCTCCTGGCGCACTACGGCGTCCAAAACAGCCTTTAAGGGTAGACCCGCATTCTTGGTCGGGATGATGATGGAAGCCTTGAAAGGCATGGAAACACTCATTTCTCAATTAAATGCCGCATGTACGCTGCCGTTTGCACAATACCTTCTTCCAGACTGATCTTTGGCGACCAACCCAATTCGTCGCGGGC
Source organism: Rhodoferax sp. RT5P35 (assembly GCF_056521385.1). Classification (NCBI taxonomy): domain Bacteria; kingdom Pseudomonadati; phylum Pseudomonadota; class Betaproteobacteria; order Burkholderiales; family Comamonadaceae; genus Rhodoferax; species Rhodoferax sp. RT5P35. The sequence continues at coordinate 124,843 of NZ_JBWMAX010000005.1, forward strand.
CAGTGTGTTGTCCAGAATGCTGACGGGCACATCAAACGCGCGCCCCGGGCGGTAGTTCCTCACCATTGGTGCCCCCAATACTTGCTCAATCAATCTAATGACGTCGTTGAGACTAGTGCCTTGACCCGAGCTGATGTTGAACACGGATTTCGGGCCGTCGTAGACCACCGCTCGGGCAAAGGCGTCCGCCACATCGCTGACGTACAGGTAATCCCGCGACACGCTGCCATCGCCCCATATCTCAATCGGTTGACCCTGGATGGCTCTGCTCAGAAACACTGCCACCGCACCTTGTGCGGTTTCCACGCGCTGCCGATTTCCGAAGGGATTGGACACCCGCATGATGTTGGCCTTGATGCCATGCAGGCTCTGGTACATCAGGAGGTACTTCTCGATCGCCAATTTGGTGATGCCGTAAGACACCAGTGGTTCTGTTGGGTGTTTTTCATCGATCGGCAGGTAACTCGGATTGCCATAGACGGTACCACCCGAGGAAATAAAAATGATCTTTTTGATTTTCTGCACCACCATGGCATTCAACAGCTGGAGGGTGGCCACCAGGTTGCTCTGTACGTCGTAGATCGGATCTTCGTTGGAGCTCTTGGGCAAGGTGGTCGACACCAGGTGGAGCACCACATCTACGCCACTGACAGCGATAGTGACGTCATGCACACTCATCAGGTCACCCGTGAGCCATTCGACCTTTTCGTCAGCAGAGAACACACGGTACGGCACCACCCGAGGCCGCTCGAAAACACGTAGCTCGTGACCGTCCAACAGCAGGCGGTCGGCAATAGCAGAGCCAATGAATCCCCCGCCTCCAAAAATAGCAATCTTCATCGTGATACACCTTGGATGTTCGTTGTTGCGATTTTCCAAGAGCCACAGGGTACAGCCAGCGCGATCAGTCGCTCAAGGGCGTGCAGCAAACTTCCATCGTAGGGAAGTGGCTCTTCAGGATAGTCTTCCCAGCCCAGTTGCAAATCAGCAATGGGCTTCAAAGCGGCGACTCTGGACCAGAACATGGTCCCGACAGGATAAGCAAAATGTGAGGGAATGCTGGAAACGCCAATATTCCGGCCGATGGATTCCGCAATGGCTCCATTTTTTTCGATACCGGTGATGTAGGGGTCGTCCGGGAACACCATGCCGATGGATGAATCCTGCTGCAAGCGGTCGATGATGATGTCCATCATCGGGCCAGAGGTGCCACCGATGAGGTTCTCCATCAGAAAATGGAACCAGGTCTTTCCCATGTTTTCGTCTTTGACGTCTTTGCTCTTCTTGGTGTGGATGTGGCCCACCAGGTCGTAGGACGTCAGTATTTCTGGCAAGAAGCCCGTCAAAAACGGGCCAATGTCCCGGCCACGGTTGGGCACTACCCGCATCGCAGTCACGCGGCCGGGATAGGTCGCCAGATAGGTCTTTGCCAGCCCAAGCGCCGACTCATCCTTGACGCTGATGAACAAATCCGCCCGGTGCTGGTTCAGGCCCAGACGCTGGATGATCTCCGGCAGCAGGTCTACATAGTAGGCGTGGACGTGCAACGCGACCCGCAGGCCGTCATGCGCCACGGTGACCGGCCCATCGAGCGGCGTGAGCACCGGGTAACGCCAGGCCCCATCAGGCTGGCCAGACTGCAAATAGTCGGCCAATGGATCTGCGCCAGATGCAGCGACGCCATGCAGTTCTTGGTAGATGCCTGGGTGGAACCCGGGGAACGGCTTGCGACGTCCGATGCCGCTGGCCCAGGCACGCACATAACGACGTGCCACCTGTGCTGCTGGGAGCGCATCCGGGTAACAGGCCACATCGGAGCGCAACACCTCTGCGGCAAGCACGGCTTGATAGTCACCCTTTTCGCGTAGAGTACGTTGGCCAACCGTATGGGCAAGCGCCTCAAGATTCTGAACGTAGCGCTCCATGTCGAAGTACTGCAGCGCCGCTTCACGGCATTTGGCACCAACCTCTTCGAGCAAGCCGGGTACTGAAGAGAAACGAAGAATTTTCTCGGCCGCATCGGCGGTATCCAGGTACGCGGCGACGCAGGTTTCCGCCAGCCCGCTGGCCTGCAGAAAATCGGCAATGCCGGTGGTTTTGTCGAAGCAGACCACGGGCACGCCGATCGACATGGCATCAATCGCCACATTGGGCAGAGGATCCAGCCGAGAGGACAGCAGCAGAACATCCGCTTCGTCGTAGGCCGCCTCGATGGCAGAAGTTTCACCGAGAAAGGCGACGTGGTCCTCTAGCCCGGCGCGCCGGATCTGGTCATGCAGGTAGACGGAATAGGCCACGTCGTGGTCTGGGTCATAACCGCTGCCGATCCACACAAAACGAACTTTGCGCGGTCCGGCGAGACGCTGGACGCGGGCCGCGCATTCGAGGAACAGGTCGACCCCCTTGCGCAACTGCACAAAGCCGGCGCCTAACACTACCAGGGAGTCCTTGTCCAGCCCGGAAGGCCGGATCAACCGGCGCAGCTTCGTCGCCTCCTGGTGCTCCGCTGCGGCGTCTTGCGTCGACGTCGGCAGCAAGCACTTGCCCTGCGGCATGACATGGACCGCCACCGCATCCAGATCGGGAAAGGTCGAGAACGCATTTTCCTTGGTTACATTGGCGGAAAACACCACCTCGCTCGACCAAAACAAGGCATCTCTGAAAGCACTTTTCGGTCGGGTGTACGACGCAAACTCATGCACGAGGCTAATGGCCGGCACAAAATGCTCGGCCAGAACGGGCAGCAGGTAACGCGACTCGATGCTATTGACCAGGGCAAACTTGAAATCGAAACCCTGGCACAGCTGGGTACCCACATGATGTGCCACGAAGGGATTGCCACGCACTGAGAGCGCGACACAGACTGTCGCGCCGGTGTCCTTGAAGGCGTCGAGCAGATCGCCGCCCCCCAGCAGCAACGCCACAACGTTGTACTTCCTGACCAGCGATTGCACTAAGTTGAAGCTCAGGATAGGGGCTCCGGTACGCGACGCCTCGTGGCTCACCACGAGCACCGTCTCTCGCCCCGCAACAAACTGCGGGCTCTTCGAGAAGTCGAACTCGGGTAGTGCCCAGAGCCGGGCTTCTTTGTGGCCATGTAGCAGAAAATGATCTCTCGGGTCGACACCGGCCGCAGCCAGATCCGGATTCAGTTTCAGATAGGTTACGCCGTCGAAATTTGGCGGCAGGCTCTTTTCCGCCACCAGATAGCGCTGCACCCGCAACTTGAGTCGGCGTGCAATCCCGACCCGTGAAATCAAATGGCGAATACTCATGGTCAACGGACGTTTTTTTAGCAAGTCCGACAGAATTCGGATCGGTTTTGTGATGCGCCAGCTCGTCGAGCTGCGCAGAGCTAACACCTCGCGGGTCAGCGCGTGAACGTGCTCACTGTCAGCATGCGCTTTGGCTTCGGCTGTCAGTAAGGTTTGCTGCTTCTCGTACAGGCTGTTTTCCATGACGACAGCTTGCTCCCCAAGATGGGTGACCTGGCTGGCCAGCGCGTGAAGTTGCTCACCGTCAGCACGCGCTTTGGCTTCGGCTGCCAGCAAAGTGTGCTGCTTCTCGCCCAGATCAACCTCCAGCGCCATCGCGTTACGTACCACCTGGTTCAGTTGCTTACTTAAGATTTGTGACTGCGCTTCGTACTTGACCAATTCCTCGCGCTGCGCATCAATCAAATGCAGCTTGGATTCCAACCCGAGCTCCTTGGCCCTAAGTTCGTCTAGAAAGCGCTGAAAAACATTTTCGCGGTAAACACGTAATGGTGGAATCAGTCGTGCATCGACAGGCCGGGAGAAATCACAGCACCGGACCAGGACATTTTCATCATGGAATTTTTCGTAGTGAGACTTCGCCATTTCGGAATGCCTGCGCAATATGTCGGCACCGAGTCCTTCGATGGAGCCCAGAAATTCGGCCTCGTCGCGCCACACCAAAGCGTCCGGGTAAGCGATGTCTACACCACCGTGGAACCGCGAACGATAGCTCTCGTGCATTAAAAGAGGTGTGCCCGCAGCCATGGCCTCCAGCGTCGCCTTGCCCCCACCGAGAGGAAAAGATGAGATGTAGAGATCGACCCGCTGCACCACCAGCGTATTGGCCACCGAGTCGACCCAAGGCAGATGGATGAAACGGTCGGCAGGCACGCCCTGATCCGCCAGGCCGGCCAGTAATTTTTCGTGTTGCCCTGCGTGCAATTCACCGATGTGCACATGAACGCCTTGGGTGCGAGCCAACAACTGCGGAATCAGCGACCAATAGTCATACAGGTACGCACCTTGCTCGAACTTTTCCGGCCGGCCGCTGGAACAAGTCACCAGGTGGCCTTGGCTCATAAAAGGAGTGTGTCGCGGCTGGATCGCCCCCAGATTCACCGTCAACGGCCAATAATGATTTCGGGCATGACCCAGCTCATTCTTGCAGTGGAAATATCCCATCTGGTGGGGGTCCACATGAATGAACTCTGTGTTCGCCGCACCAAGACTCAAATGGTGGTCGCCATGGTGGATGAACACAACCTCTTCTACCCAGCCAATTGCTTTTGCAGCAAAAGCGGACGCCACACCCAAGGCATCTTGGTTGTGGGTGAGCAGCAGCAGCCTTTTGGGTGCCAGCGAGTAAATCAGCTGAAGTATGTTCGAAAATTTTTCTTCACCGTCACGGCCTGTCAGGATGGTCGCCGGAATCTTATTTTCGAGCGAGAAGTCGGCAGAAAGCTTCGAGTCCAGTCGCGAAAAACAGTCGGTCAGCACGAGGCTGACAGGGCTGTCAAAGAGATGTAGCCGAGCTATATCCTTGATCAGTTCGTTGTGTCCCCCGGCTTTCGATATTTCGCTCGCCAGGATCAGCGTGCCCGTCAGTGCCTTCAGCTGCTCGGTCACCATGCTGCTGGCTTTGGCCTCGCCAATTTGCTTGCACAAAAGGTCCAGTTCGGGACTCACAAATATCTTCGCCACCGATGCTGGGTCGAAGATGATGTCTTCTGCAAAAGTTCGAACGGCTTCAAGTGCTTTGCCAAACTCTCCCGTGCCCACGCTCGCAGATACATCCGATTTCAGTGCAGAAATCAGCCCTTTTCTCTGTTCTACGACTTGCATTTAAATGGCATCAATCAATTTCTGGCAGACGTAGTCAATTTCGTTTGGCGCCAGATGCGGCCCCATGGGCAGACTCAGAACGCGCTCAGCCATACGCTCGGCAATTGGAAAATCCCCGCGACGCCATCCGGAAGAGGCATATGCCTCTTGCAGATGCGGCGGAATGGGGTAATGGATCAAGGTGCCGATCTGGGCGTCAGTGAGATTTTTCTGCAACGCATCGCGCTGTGGCGCTTCGATCACAAACTGATGCCAGACGGGCTGACATGTCTCCGGCACATATGGCAACTTTAAGACTGTTTTTTGCAGCGCATGGATATAACGTTCAGCGGCCAATACACGCCGTGTATTCCATGCCTCAACAACTTTTAGTTTCTCGCGAAGAAAAGCCGCATGCAGCTCGTCCAGGCGCGAATTAAATCCCTTCACACTGTTTTTGTATTTTATTTCGGAGCCGTAATTCGCCAGCACTCTGACTTTTTCGGCAACTCCGGCGTCATTGGTGGTGATGGCCCCAGCATCCCCCAACGCCCCTAAATTTTTCCCCGGATAGAAGCTGAAACCAGCAGCATCTCCCAGCGAGCCTGCAGGACGACCTTTGTACTTCGCGCCATGGGCCTGCGCTGCGTCCTCTATGACCTTTAAGCCGTGCTTTTGAGCTATAGCATTAATCGGATCCATATCAGCCGTCTGACCATACAGATGCACCACGAGGATGGCTTTGGTTTTCGACGAAACTGCGCCCTCAATCTTGGCTGGGTCGATATTGTAGGTTCGGTCGTCTGGCTCGACGGGGACAGGCGTTGCACCAGCATATTCAACGGCCAGCCAAGTGGCGATGTAGGTGTTCGACGGCACGATCACCTCGTCACCGGCGCCAACATCGTAAGCGCGCAACAGCAAATGCAACGCGTCTAGGCCATTACCGACACCGACGCAGTACTGGGACTTACAGTACCCGGCAAACTCGGCCTCAAACGCTGAAACCTCTTGGCCGAGGATATACCAACCAGATTTCAATACCCGCGTGAACGCGGTCTGCATTTCATCGGCCAGCTCTTCATGCGGTGCCTTCATATTCAGCAGCGGAACTCTCATGCTTTTTTGGCCTCGGCTAGAAACTTAGTATGGTCACGAATGTAGTCAGCCTCATCAAAATACGCGGATGTCAAAACCATGCAGACGGCGCCTGACGAGAAGTTATCCAAAAAGCTCCAAGTCATGGGGCATACATAAAGACCATAATGGGATCGATTAAGCGTTATTCTTTTTTGCTCGTAGCCGTCGTCTAGCACCACATCAAAACTTCCCGACATGGCGACAATGAATTGATGCAAGGTTTTGTGCGCATGGGATCCGCGATCAGACCCACCGGGGACATCGTACAAATAGAAAACCCGCTTAATATCAAACGGGATATGCTTTTTGCCTTCAATAAATGACAAGTTCCCACGCGGATCAGTGATTTTAGGAAGTTCGATCAAATTACATTGTTGAATAGACATGGTCAAAATCTCTCAGCTGATACGCAATGTATAAAACTCATGAACAACACCGCCTCCACCGAATTCTGACTTGAATTCATACAAGCTATTGTTCAAGATCGTGCCACCCTGCTCATTACTGGTACCAAAATCAAACCAACGGCACCCCACCGCGGCGGCGGTTGTGATGCAGTAGTCAAAAATGGCATCAAGCGCAGACAGTCGATAACCTTCGACACTGGACGCGATGTATTGGGCGTGGTGCACACCGGGGGTGTTGAACAACAGCACGCCAGCAACGATTTTCTGCTGCCAACGGGCGACGACGCAGCGGACGTTTTGCGGGAAGCGCTCCGCAAGAAGGCTTATCTCCGCCAAACTATGAACAGGCACAGCTTGGTGTTTGCGCTGGAGATTGTCAGTCAACACCTCCCAAAGAGCAGGCAGAAAGGTGTGCCCCTCTGCCATTTCAACCCCGGCCGCAAGCGCCTTTCTTAGACCGCGCCCTCGCCTGGAACTGATTCGCAGCCGCTGCTGCAAATCGATCGTGCAACTGAGATCAGCACGCACCCTGACTCCCCCCAACCGAAACAGCGCGTACAAGTCGTCCTGTGCAGGTGCTCTGTGGTAAATCGCGGGTACAGCTTTGTACAAAATTTCCTGAAAACCCTGTTGCCGGTAGTAGGCCTGAATTTGCCGCAGAGACTCCATGGCAGAGCTCCCCTGCAGCTGCCCGCAATGAAGCAGGCCGCCATAGGTGATACCTGGGTGGGAAATGATGCACTTACGACGGACAGGGTCAGACGCTGCTGGAAACAGGCCAACCCATTTCTTGTCGCGCTCCAGAATCAATGATTGATCGACAAAGCGATCGCCGTGATAGGACAGAAATCGGCGAGTATGCAGAAAGGTTCCCTGCAAGGCTTGGCCGCAGTAGGAATCCCACGCGTCGGCATCCCTGGCTTCGAAAGGCCGCACTTGGATCGTCATGCCGTATCCAGGCGCGCCACGGCGAACCCTTGAGATCCAAAGTTATTGCCGTTGTAAAACAAATACGTCTCGCCGCCCACTTCGAAGGGAACTGCGTACATGATGGCTTCTGAATCAAAGCCCGTAACCGAAACATCAAAATTAAGCTGCTTGTCTCGACGTTGCCAACTTTGGCCGTCGGGGGAAATCGCGTAACCAAGACGATAGGCGGCCAAGGATCTGCGTCGTACCGAATAATGCATTTGATAGCCACCATCAAGTTTTTTGCTTACATAGGGACGTCCAAAACCATGTTCATCAGAATCGCTAATTTCGATTTGGGTGCAACCTTTAGATGGCCAGTGGATACCATCAGTAGATTCTGCATAGCGAACCTCATAGACCGGCATAGGTTTGCCATCTATGTTCGTCCATGTGCTGCCTGCAACATACCAAAGTCGGAAACGTCCCCCCTCAAAGAGGCAACATGGACCGCCGCGGAAAAAAAGCTCATTAGGGGTTCGCTCCAAAATCGGCGTTATTGAATAGCGCTCGAATGTTTCCCCGTTATTTGTACTGATGGCCAGCCCAGTGAGCAACCGATAGCGGATTTTGGTTCCCAACTCAAAGCCCGCGTAATACATGAACATTCGTCCGTCATCTAACTTGATAACGGAACAAGCCAATACACCATTTTCGTCAAAGGTGCCGGGTTGCCCGATATCGAGTAATGGTAAATGAGATACCTGCAGAACCTTAAGGGGGTCATGTGCAGAGATATCAACATAACCGGGACGACTAATTCCCTGGGCATCGCAGCACGTCACGAACACCCGCACGACGTCGGAACTCAACGCAACTGGTGTAGGAATCATCGCATGCGATTGGGCCCACGGTAACGATCCATCAGGACCATAAACCAGTCCCATTTTTTCCCAACGCATACCTTAGTCCCTCAGCTTGAAAAAGCGTGGGGCCGACACCTTAGCCACCTCTGACTGCTTCGTCACGAACAAAGCACCTGCCTCGGTATTTTTCATAATGGTCGAACTGGGGCCGATCCAATTTTCACGTCCAATAATGACGTTGTTGGCAATGGCGGCATTGACTCCGATAAAACAATTTTCACCAACATCGCAAAATCCCGAAATCACCACATGCGAAGAGATAAAACAGTTACTGCCTATTTTTGAATGGTGTCCAATGTGATTGCCACTCCAGAACACAACATTGTCACCAATACACACAAAGGGCTGCACCGTGTTGTCTTCAAAGATAAAACAATGTTCGCCGATTTTTGCATTTCTCCAGACAAAGGCACGAGAGCTCACATAGGACGCCAACCTAAAACCTTTGGTTTTGGCGGCCTGTGCTAGCCGGGAACGCAGGCGATTGAGTTGGGTATACACCACGGCCACGTAAATCTCGTGCGCATCTGGGTCAAAGCGGGTCTCCAAGGTCTCAAATGACACTACAGGCAGACCACGCATTTCCTGGTTCTTGAGATATGCCTGCTCGACGCTAAAGGCTACTACCTCGTACTCAGAGTCCGCATCAAAATACTCATGCGCTACTTCGGCAAAAGCGGAATCGCCAACGATGATCAGTTTTTTTGTTTTCACCATGTTGTTCTCATGGTCGGACAATCAAAATATCTTCTCTTCGATTTGACATAGGCAAATTTTTTGCCTGTGGCAATAAGAATGCATGAAATCCAGCAGAACGCGCCCGCTGCACGACGCTCATCATGATTGAATCATCGATCTGCTTTGCTTCAATCTTATTAAATTCAATGCTTGGAATATCATTTGAGTTCGTAAACTCTTGATGGCTTTTAATTCCAGTTTCACTAGAAAAAAAACGTTTTCTCATAGAGATATTAGGTATATCCCCAATCAAAATTCGACCACCCGGGGCTAAGAGCCCAAGCGTCCGATCGAGGAAATCAAATATATTCCCCTCGGCAAACACATACTGAATGACAGAATAAACAATAGCAGCATCGACACGCCCTTTCAACTCCTCCAAAAGCTCAGGACAGTCTGGATATCGGGCAGGAAATTTTCTGATCAATGCCGACCCACTCTCCGGCAATTGACTCAGCATTTCAAACGAGTCAAGCAAAATAAGTTTTTGATTAAATTCACTTGCACGCTGAATCAGCAGATTCGGCAGAGTACTGCAGCCGCAGCCAATATCAAAAACAACCGAGTCACGCTGCAATAAGACGGGCAATTTTAGTTGCAAATCCTCAAAAATATGCTGCTCGTACAAATTGCGATACGCGTCAGGAAATCCTATTTTTTCGAAAGGCGATAACTCTTGATTCAGCGCCATTGCCTGAAAATCCTCATACGTTAGATTTTCAAAAAAATTATAGTCTTTAGGCATGGAAACTCCAAAAAACTCTTATTAGATTCAATATAATATCAGGCAAGCGCAATATGATCAGTTGACACCGAAAATACACCTGCTTTTTTTATTTGAATTTCCATTTGCTTCCACACTAGCCCGGGGAAAATATTGTGAGCGTCACTGCCAAAACTACTCTGAAAGGTAATGGCATTTTCAACAACATCAATATATTCATGTGCCAAATTTCGCTCAACCATATTTTCCATACCCAACGTAAGTGTGTAGGTGCCTTGTGCCAACACATTTTCACCGGAAATTTCCACGATGAAAGCCTGGCCGGCTGGCAGACTAGGGACATGACAATTTCGGTAGTTGGTGGTCATAGAGCTGATGACTTGATTGCCTTTTAGGTCTCGAAAAGAAAACCCAAAAACCGGCTGCTCTATATAGGTTTCAGCAAAAACCGAGAACCTGATGAAAAATTTCTCGTGCAGTTGCAACGTCTCAAATGGCTTTCCCTGTTCATTCAAGAAAAACACATTTCTAATATAGGCTCGACCATCTCCATAGCGACGCCAACCTTTGGCGAATGAGATATGCGGCTTCATAGAAAGCAACGGATCTTCGAGCTTGGCGTTTTCAGTTGCCACGTGCTCGTTCGTTGCTGGACGCACTTTAGCCAGGTGGCTATTGATCGTTAAATGCGCTTCCGCTACATAATTTCCAATAATTTGTTCTGGATCGCCGAAAGCCTTGGACTTCCCAGCATCCAGCCACAAAACCTTTTGGCAAAGGTTTCGCACACTAGAAGTATCGTGGCTCACAAACAAAACAGTAGCTCCGTCGTCCATAAGACGCTTCAACGCCATCATGCATTTTGCCTGGAATGCAATATCCCCCACCGCCAATGCCTCGTCAACGATCAGCACATCAGCATCCACGTGGATTACCACAGCAAAGGCCAAACGGACGTACATGCCCGATGAATACGTTTTTACTGGTTGATCCAGAAAATCACCAATATCGGCAAAATCGGTGATGTCATCAAAGCGCGCCGCTATTTCTTCAGAACTCAGCCCGAGAACTCCGGCATACATCTGAATATTCTCACGACCGGTAAATTCACCGTTAAAACCAGCGCCCAGTTCCAGCAGAGCCGCGACGCGCCCATTTAGCTCAATTGATCCACTCGTTGGCGTCAATGTTCCACAAATTATTTGCAGTAGGGTTGATTTGCCGGCACCATTGCGCCCAATAATTCCTACTGTTTGGCCTTTTTTGATTTCAAACGATAAATCCTTGATTGCCCAAAATTCGCGAAAATACTGCTTCACCAAGCGACCGATTAGGGCCTGCAAGAGGGGTAGAAGAAATTGTTTTAGTCGATCCCTTGGCGTGTTATAAATTTCGTAACATTTACTAAGATTTTTAACGCGAATCACAATATTGTTAGAGGACATCCGCAAAGCCCTTCTTGGTTTTTTGAAACCAAGCGTAGCCTGCCCAAGCTATCGCGGTAGCCGCGGCGGTGTACACACTTAAGCCCGCCCAGTCTGGCAGATGTCCCCAAATCAGCACTTCACGTGCCTGCTCGATTATGAATGTCAGAGGATTGGCCATGATGTATGGCCTAAATCGCTCCGGAACAGCGGATACCGGAAAAAATACAGGCGAGAGGAACATCAGAATGGTCGTAAATACACCGATAGTTTGGCCAATATCACGCAAAAATACACCTAAAGATGCAAGCATCCAGGCAATACCAGTGGCTAGGATTACGAGGGGAAGTAGCACAAACGGGGTTAAAGCTGCGGTCCAGTGCACGTAGCCGTTGAAAATGGCAAATGCTAGGAGCAATACGCCGAGGCTTACCAAGCTATGAAACAAGGCAGCTCCTGTTGCGACAACGGGCAAAATTTCTACGGGGAAAACTACTTTTTTGACGTAGTTGACGTTGCCCACTATTAAGCCAGGAGCGCGATTCAAGACTTCGTTGAACAAGTTCAACACAATCATGCCTACAAATAGAACTAATGCGAATTGAGTTTTACTGTCATTTCCGCCAGCGCCACCCCAGCGAGATTTAAAGATTTCAGAAAATACGAAGGTATAAACCACTAGCATGAATACTGGATTGAAAAATGACCATGCCATTCCAAAGATGGAGCCTTTATATCGTCCTACCACTTCGCGTTGTGTTATTTGCAAAATAAGCTGATGATTACGCCAAAGGCAGCGACCTAAAGACCCGAGAGATGTTGGATGTTCGGCATGCGGATTCATTGTTTAAATTTCTCAACCCATGTAAGCATTAAGCTGCATGCTGGGTTAAGAATAAAAATTTTAAGGTTAAATTATTGAATAAGTGGAGCTCAATGCCACGAATTTATTTTTAGAAATTTGAATTCACCATGTAACTGCACTATTTTTGTGTCAGTTTTCTAAATCTTGTGGGTAATTTACTATTAATATTTATTAAACCCTTGCTTTGCGTTAGTTAGCTGGGTTCGCTTTATGTCAGAGTTGAACATATCAGCCGAATTAGATATGAGCTCTTCGTACCTTGTACTGCATCATTAAATTTGGCGGAAGCGGTGAGATTCGAACTCACGGATAGTTTCCCATCGCCGGTTTTCAAGACCGGTGCAATCGACCACTCTGCCACGCTTCCAAGCCTTCCATTCTAACCTTGGTATTTACACCTAGGTTACAAAACGTACACCATTTAGAGGATGTCTAAAACGCAGGAATCGCCTAGTGCATCGCGCCATACGCGGACACGGCTTACGGGGGGGCGCACGTCGGCTAGCTGTGTTGCGATAAAAATACACAGGTTCTCCAGTGTGGGGGTACCCAGATCGGGCACTTCGTCCAGCAGGTGGTGGTCGAGTTGTTCGCGTACGGCTTCCAGGCGCAGGCGCAGAAAGCCCAGGTCGAGGACCATGCCGTTGGCGGGGTCGCGGGGGCCGCTGACGCTGACTTCTGCGTGGTAGGTGTGGCCGTGTATGCGGCGGCTGCCTGCGGCTTCGATCTCGCGTTGCAGGGTGTGGGCCGCGTCAAAGTAGAAGCGTTGGCTGATGGTGTACTGCATGGTTTACCGGATATGCGTGATTTTGTGGGTCTGCAAGCTGAGTCGCCAGCCGGGGTGTTGCATGCAGGTGTCAATGCACAGGGCGATGTGGGCTGCTTGGTGGGGGCCGTCCATGGCCTGCAAAAAGCGGTGGGTAAATTGTCCGGTGCTGGCCAATGTGGCAAGGTCCAGGCCGGGCTGAGGCCAGACTACTTTGAGTTCCTGGCCTTGCTGTTGAATCCAGGGCGCGCCTGCTTTGGGACTAATGCACAGCCAGTCTATACCCTCGGGGGCGCGTACTGTGCCGTTGCTTTCCACGGCAATGCGAAAGCCGCGTGCATGCAGGGCTTTGATGAGGGCGGGGTCTACTTGCAGCAGGGGTTCACCGCCCGTCAGTACCGTGAGCCGGTTTTGGCTGTCGCCTGCGGGCCATTGGGCGGCGATTTGCTCGGCCAGGGCTTCTGCATCGGCAAATTTGCCGCCCAAGGTGCCGTCGGTACCCACAAAGTCGGTATCGCAAAAACGGCAGACGGCGGTGGCGCGGTCGCTTTCGCGGCCGGTCCAAAGGTTGCAACCCGCGAAGCGGCAGAACACGGCGGGGCTGCCTGCCTGGCCGCCTTCGCCTTGCAGGGTGTAGAAAATTTCTTTGACGCTATAGGTCATGGGACAACGGTCATAGGGAAACGCCGTTGCATACGGCGTGGAGCTGGCTAAGCCCTTGATTTTACGGGGCCAGCATTCCCTTGGTTTCGATGAAGGCGACCACCTCGGACAGCCCGGCCAGGGTTTTCAGATTGGTCATCACAAAAGGCTTGAGGCCCTGGGCGTTGGTGCGCATGCGGCGGGTGTCGGATTCCATCACGTCCAGGTTGGCACCCACGTGTGGGGCCAGGTCGGTTTTGTTGATGACGAACAAGTCGCTCTTGGTGATGCCGGGGCCGCCTTTACGGGGAATTTTTTCGCCCGCGGCCACGTCGATCACGTAGATGGTGAGGTCGCTGAGTTCGGGGCTGAAGGTGGCGGCCAGATTGTCCCCGCCGCTCTCAATAAACACGATGTCGGCATTGGGGTGCTCAACCAGCATGCGGTCAATGGCTTCCAGGTTGATGGAGCAGTCTTCGCGGATGGCGGTGTGCGGGCAGCCGCCCGTCTCCACGCCCATGATGCGCTCGGCGGGCAGGGCACCGCTGACCGTCAGGATGCGCTGGTCTTCCTTGGTGTAGATATCGTTGGTGATGGCCACCAGGTCGTATTTATCACGCATGGCTTTGCACAGCATTTCCAGCAGCGTGGTTTTGCCGGAACCCACCGGGCCGCCGATACCGACGCGCAGGGGAGGGAGTTTTTTGGTGCGGTTGGCGATGTGGTGCAGAGTGGACATGGTGTTTTGCTATTAAAAAAAGAGCTGCTTGTGCTTATGGAATAAGCGCTAGGACCTGAAAAGCCTTGAATATTGCACTTCATGCTGGCTGCTCAGAATGGCCAGCATGGGCGAAAACGCTTGGCGCTGGGTGTCGGGCAGCTGGGTGGCGCGGTCTACCGCGGCGGGAATGTCGGCGGCCAGGCGCGCCAGGATGCGCTGCCCGGCGCATTGGCCCAGCGGTACCGATTTGATGGCCGACTGCGTCATGTTTTCGGCCCAGCCAAAGGCGTAGGCCAGCAGGCAGTCGCGCAGCGGAGCCTGGGTGGCGGCAGCGGCCAGGGCGTAGGCGACGGGGTAGGTGGGCTGCATCTGGGCGCAGGCCGCTATCTGCGTAGGTGTGGCGGTGTGGTGATTGCGCAGCCATTCCAGCAGGGAGCGGCCCATCTGCTCGGCCTGGGCGCGCAGTTCGCTGGTTTCGCGGGTCTGCAATACCCAGGCGTTGAGCTCGGCTACATGGGCCAGATCGCTACGCCGCCAGGCAGGAATGGCTTTGGCGATGGCGGCCAAGTCACCCCGGGCCAGCGCCAGGTGCAGTTGGTCGATCAGCCAGTTGGATGCTGCGCTTTCTGTAGCTACTCCTGCTCTATCTACAGCCGCTTCCAGTCCTTCAGAGTAAGAAAATCCGCCTACCGGCAGGGCCGGCGATGCCAGCCAGATCAGCTGTAGCAGGCTGGGCGTGGCCGATTCTGGCGGACTGGCGGCGTGGCTCGTTATGGCGGGGCGGCGGCGGACCGGTGGCACCAGCGGGCGGACTCTGCGCACAGTGGTGGGCTTAGTGGGAATGGCCGTGCCCATGGTCGTGCCCGCAGCCAGGACCGTGGACATGGGAGGCGGCTGCAATCGGAATGGTCACGGGTTTCGGTGCTGCATGGCTATGGTCGCCATGGCTGTGTCCGCCCGCCGCATAGGCTCCGCCTTCGGGCTCAAATGCCACCGTGGCTTCCACCACCGTCAAATGCATGGCGCGCAGCATCTCGGCCAGCACGTGGTCGGGCTCGATCTTCAGGTGGTCAGGCTGTAATTCGATTGGCACATGGCGGTTACCCAGGTGGTAGGCGGCGCGGGTCAGGTCGAAAGGTGTGCCGTGTCCGTGGATGGTAATGACCAGCACCGGCTGGGAGGCCGCCACCACCTGGACCAAGGAGCCGTCTTCCACCACCAGCACGTCGCCACCACGCACCATTGTGCCGCGCGGCAGAAATACGCCGAGCTGGCGGCCCAGGGAGTCGGTGGCATCGAAGCGGCTTTTTTGCCGCACGTCCCAGTCCAGTTCGACAGTGCTGCCACGTTTGAGCAGGGCAGGGGCCAGGCCTTTGCCTTGGGGGATGAGTTTGGAGGTTTGGAGCATGGCGGGCTTGTATGGGGAGAGCGTATGAGGAATAATATAACAAACGTTATAACTTTAGGGGTTCGCTATGGCTGCACTCAAATTGACACAAATCGGCAACTCGGTGGGGGTGATCTTGCCTAAAGAACTGCTCACTTTGCTCAAGTTGGAGAAGGGTGACTCGGTATTTTGGACCGAGGCGGCGAACGGGGTGATGTTGACTCCGTACGATTTGGAGCTGGACGAACAGCTCAAGCTAGGGCGCGAATTCATGCACGATTACCGCGACACCTTCCGCCAGTTGGCCAAATGAGCGGCTGGCGGTGGGTGAGTCGGCAGGTGCTGCTGCTGCTGCATGACGAGGGTTTGGTAGAGCATGGAGGGGCACCCGGATTGCGCGACGAAGGTTTGTTCGATTCGGCTTTGGCACGTCCTTTGAATTTGGCTGCTTATGGCGAACGGGATGTCGCCAGCCGGGCTGCCGCTTATGGGGTGGGTTTGGCCAAAAATCACCCGTTTGTGGATGGCAACAAGCGGGTGGCGTTTTTGGCTGTGGGTTTGTTTTTGGCAACCAATGGCTACCGGCTCACTGCCAGCCAGGTCGATGCGACCTTGACTGTGCTGGCCGTCGCTGCGGGGGAGCTGAGCGACGAGGCTTTTGCGGATTGGATTCGTAGCCACATGCAGCCTCGCTAGTTGTTTTGAATTGGCCGCTTAAAAAAGAAAATACCGCTGCGACATCGGCAAGCTTACCGCCGCTTCACACGTCAGCAACACCCCATCCGCCCGCACGCTGTAAGTTTGCGCGTCAATTTCCATCTTCGGTAAATAGCTGTTGTGCACCATGTGCTGCTTGCGCACGGCGCGGATGTCTTTCACGGCGCTTAATGTTTTGGCCAGGCCGAAGCGTTCCTTGATGCCGCCGGTCAGACCGGCTTGCGACACAAAGGTCAGCGAGCCGCGTGCCAATGCCGTGCCGTACGCGCCGAACATGGGGCGGTAGTGCACCGGCTGGGGCGTGGGAATGCTGGCGTTGGGGTCGCCCATGGCGGCCATGGCGATGAAGCCGCCTTTCAGGATGAGTGCCGGTTTCACGCCAAAGAAGGCGGGTTTCCACACCACCAGGTCGGCCCATTTGCCCACCTCGACGCTGCCCACCTCGTGGCTGATGCCGTGGGCCAGCGCCGGGTTGATGGTGTACTTGGCCACGTAGCGCTTGGCGCGGAAGTTATCGTTGCGCGAAGAATCTTCTGGCAACGAGCCGCGCTGGGTCTTCATCTTGTGCGCCGTCTGCCAGGTACGCAGGATGACTTCGCCGACCCGGCCCATGGCCTGGCTGTCGCTGCTCATCATGCTGATCGCGCCCAGGTCGTGCAGCACGTCTTCGGCGGCAATGGTTTCCTTGCGGATGCGGCTTTCGGCGAAGGCCAGGTCTTCGGGAATGCTGGCGTCCAGGTGGTGGCAGACCATCAGCATGTCCACGTGCTCGTCCAGCGTGTTCACGGTGTACGGCATGGTGGGGTTGGTGCTGCTGGGCAAAAAGTTCGCTTCGCCCACGACCCGCAAGATGTCCGGCGCATGGCCTCCGCCCGCGCCTTCGGTGTGGAAGGCGCAGAGGCCTCGACCCTTGGTGGCGGCAATGGTGTTTTCGACGAAGCCGGACTCATTGAGCGTGTCGGAATGGATGGCGACCTGGGTGTCGGTGGCATCGGCCACATCCAGGCAGTTGCTGATGGCGGCCGGTGTGGTGCCCCAGTCTTCGTGTAATTTGAGGCCAATCACGCCTGCGCCGATCTGCTCGTGCAGCGCGGCAGGCAGGCTGGCGTTGCCCTTGCCCAGAAAGCCCAGGTTCATGGGGAAGGCGTCCGCCGCCTGTAGCATGCGCTCGATGTTCCAGGGGCCGGGCGTGCAGGTTGTGGCAAAGGTGCCGGTGGCCGGGCCGGTGCCGCCGCCCAGCATGGTGGTCACACCGCTGGCCAGGGCTTCCTCGATTTGCTGCGGGCAGATGAAGTGGATGTGGCTGTCGATGCCACCGGCGGTGACGATGTTGCCCTCGCAGCTGATGATCTCGGTGCCGGGGCCGATGATGATGTCCACGCCCGGTTGCACGTCGGGGTTGCCCGCCTTGCCTATGGCCACGATGCGGCCGTCCTTGAGGCCGATGTCGGCCTTGACGATGCCCCAGTGGTCCAGGATCAGCGCGTTGGTCATTACGCAGTCCACCGCGCCCTCGCTGTTCATGCGCTGGCTTTGTGCCATGCCATCGCGGATGGTCTTGCCGCCGCCGAACTTGACTTCTTCACCGTAGGCACCGGCCGCCAGGGTGAAGTCTTTTTCCACCTCGATCAGCAGGTCGGTGTCGGCCAGGCGGATCCGGTCGCCCACGGTAGGGCCAAATATTTCAGCGTAAGCGCGTCGTCCAATCGTTGCCATCAGAGTTTCCCTTGCACAAGTGCGCGAAATCCATACACCGTGCGGTCGCCCGCGTAATCCACCAGCTCCACCGTGCGCTGCTGGCCGGGCTCGAAGCGCACCGCGCTGCCCGACGCAATGTTCAGCCGCATGCCTTGGGCGGCGGCCCGGTCGAAGCCCAAAGCGCCATTGGTTTCGGCAAAGTGGTAATGGCTGCCGACCTGGATGGGCCGGTCTGCGGTGTTGCTGACCACCAGGGTGACGCTGCGCCGCCCGGTGTTTAGCGCATGTTCGCCATCGTCTACCAGCAGTTCGCCGGGGGTCATTTGCCGCCCCGGTCGCGCCACACGGCCCAGGCCGATACCCCCGCCAACGCTGCCAGCACGCAGTAACCCACGGCATCTGATGTGTGCCAGTGGCTGCTGCCCAGTCCGGGAATATCATGGCCAAATACGGCGCCCGCGCTTATCAGCACAGCACAAGCAGCTATCAATTTAGTAGTTTTCATGTTGGGCTCACAGAATGGGTTGGTGCACGGTGACCAGCTTGGTGCCGTCGGGGAAGGTGGCTTCTACCTGGATGTCGGGAATCATCTCGGCGATGCCATCCATCACGTCGGCGCGGGTCAGGATGTTGCGGCCTGCGCTCATCAGCTGGGCCACGCTCTGGCCGTCGCGCGCACCTTCCATCACCGCCGCGCTGATGAAGGCGATGGCTTCGGGGTAGTTCAGCTTCAGGCCCCGGGCTTTGCGCCGCTCGGCCAGCAGGGCGGCGGTGAAGATCAGCAGCTTGTCTTTCTCTCTCGGCGTAAGTTCCATGGAGGCTCGCTAAATGTGATGTTTGTCACGCATTATTAAGCAAGCGGTATGCCTTGGGCCTACGCCAAATGGCGCACAAGCTTGGTGCATGGCTGGGCACAAAAACTGCGAAGATCCCGCAGTGACCGATTCCGACCTGACCCCCCTGAACGACGCCCCCCAGCAGGTGGTGAAGATCCGGCGCGACTACAACAGCTGGGTGGCCAGCGAGACCCTGGAAGACTACGCCCTGCGCTTTGCCCCGCAGCGCTTTCGCAAGTGGTCCGAGTGGCGGGTGGCCAACACGGCGTTTGGTGCGGCATCGTTTTTGATCCTGGAGGCTGTGGGTGCCACCTTGCTGGTGCAGCACGGCTTTGTGAACGCCTTCTGGGCGATTGTGGCCACCGGGCTGATCATCTTTCTGGCCGGGCTGCCCATCAGCATCTATGCCGCCCGCTGCGGGGTGGACATGGATTTGCTCACCCGCGGCGCGGGTTTTGGCTACATCGGCTCCACGCTCACCTCGCTAATTTACGCGTCCTTCACCTTCATCTTCTTCGCACTGGAGGCCGCGGTGATGGCCTATGCGCTGGAGCTGTCGCTGGGTATACCGCCGCGTTGGGGTTATCTGGTGTGCGCGCTGGTGGTGATTCCGCTGGTCACGCACGGTGTGTCCATGATCAGCCGCCTGCAGGTCTGGACCCAGCCGCTGTGGCTGGTACTGCTGGTGGTGCCGTTTGCCTACGTGTGGATGCGCGAGCCCGGCGCGTTTGCCGGGGTGCTGCACTACGGTGGGGTGGCGGGGCACGCCGATACCTTTAACCTGCTGTCGTTTGGCGCGGCGCTCACCGTGGGTATTGCGCTCATCACCCAGATGGGCGAGCAGGCCGACTACCTGCGATTCATGCCCGCCTACACCCCGGCCACGCGCCGCCGCTGGTGGCTGGGCGTGTTGGCGGGCGGGCCGGGCTGGGTGCTGCTGGGCGTGCTGAAGATGCTAGGCGGCGCGCTGCTGGCCTACCTGGCCATCACCCATATGGTGCCGCCCGAGCGCGCGGTAGATCCCAACCAGATGTACCTGGCGGCCTACGAATATGTGTTTCCGCAGTACGGCTGGGCGGTGGCGGCCACGGCCTTGTTTGTGGTGCTGTCACAGCTCAAGATCAACGTCACCAATGCCTACGCCGGGTCGTTGGCCTGGTCCAACTTTTTTTCGCGCATCACGCACAGCCATCCGGGCCGGGTGGTGTGGGTGGTGTTCAACACGCTGATCGCCTTCATGCTGATGGAGATGAACGTGTTCGAGGCGCTGGGCGACGTGCTGGGGCTGTACTCCAACCTCGCCATTGCCTGGATCATGACGGTGGTGGCCGACCTGGTCATCAACAAGCCGTTGGGCCTGTCGCCGCCGGGCATCGAGTTCAAGCGCGCGTATTTGTTTGATATCAACCCCGTCGGCGTGGGCTCGATGGCGCTGGCCTCCACCTTGTCGATGCTGGCCTACCTGGGCCTGTTCGGGCCGATGGCGCAGGCGTTTTCAGCCCTGATCGCGCTGGGCACGGCCATGCTGGCTTCGCCCTTTTTGGCCTGGTGGACCAAGGGCCGTTACTACATCGCCAGGGGCCCGCAATCGGACTGGAAAGGCATCACCCAGCCGATGGCGGACGATAGCTACCAGCGCCTGCGCGTGCAACGCTGCGTGATTTGCGAGCGCGAATACGAAGCGCCCGACATGGCCCATTGCCCCGCCTACCAGGGCGCGATCTGCTCGCTGTGTTGCACGCTGGATGCGCGCTGTGGCGACTTGTGCAAGCCCCAGGCCAGCCTGAAAGTGCAGTGGGCCGCGGCCATGCGATGGCTGCTGCCGCAGCGTGCCTGGCCGTACCTGGAAACCGGTTTGGCGCACTTTATTTTGCTGATGCTGGTGGTGGTGCCGATTTTGGCCACGCTGTTTGGGTTGCTATACTTTCAAGAGCTACAGGCGCTGGTAAAGTATGCGCAAGAAGCTGATTTCGACCCCAGTTCTGCGCTGCGCTCGGGCTTCGTCAAAGCCTACATGGCCCTGGTGCTGATGGCCTGCATCGTGGCCTGGTGGTTTGTGCTGGCGCACAAAAGCCGCCAGGTGGCGCAAGAAGAATCCAACCGCCAAACCCACTTGCTGCAACGTGAAATCGCCTCGCATGCGCAAACCGACAAAGCCTTGCAAGCGGCTACCTTGGTGGCAGAGCAGGCCAGGGGGATTGCAGAGCAAGCCAAGCTCGCGGCCGACCATGCCAACCTGGCCAAAAGCCGCTACATCAGCGCCATCAGCCACGAACTGCGCACCCCGCTCAACAGCATCCTGGGCTACGCGCAGCTGATGGGCGAAGACACCGGTGTGCCACCGCACCGGCAGCAGGCCATCGGCGTGATCAAGCGCGGCGGCGAGCATTTGCTGTCGCTGATCGAAGGCACGCTGGACATCGCCCGCATCGAATCCGGCAAGCTCACCCTGACCACCCGGCCCATGTCGTTTGCCGACCTGCTGCACGAGATGGCCGAGATGTTCGAACCCCAGGCCCGTGCCAAGGGCCTGCAGTTCCACTTCGACCCGCAGGGCGTGCTGCCCGAGCAGGTGCGCGCCGACGAAAAGCGCCTGCGCCAGATCCTCATCAACCTGCTGGGCAACGCCATCAAGTTCACTGCCACGGGCCGCGTGCGCCTGCGCGCCCGCTACGCGCTGGAGATGGCCTTCATCGAGATCGAAGACACAGGGCCCGGCATGCATGCCAACGAGCTGGCCCAGGTGTTTGAGCCGTTTGAGCGTGGCACCTCCCAAACCACCAGCCCCGGCAGCGGCGGTGCCGGTCTGGGTCTGACCATCGCCAAAATGCTCACCGACTTGATGGGCGGCGAGATGACCGTGGTCAGCACGCCCGGCAGCGGCTCGGTGTTCCGCGTCAAGCTCTTCCTGCCCGAAATCCACGGTGCGGAGTTGAAAGTTGTACGCAGCACCGCCCCACGCCTGCGCCGTGCCTACCTGGGTCTACGCCGCAAGCTGCTGGTGGTCGACAACGAAGAACCCGACCGCGAACTGCTGGTGCAACTGCTGCAACCCTTGGGCTTCGAGGTGCGCACCGCCGCCAGCGGCCACGACGCGCTGGACCTGCTGGCCGCAGGCTACGCCCCCGATGCCGTGCTGATGGACCTGGCCATGCCGGGTATTGACGGCTGGGAAACCATACGACGCCTTCGGGCCGACGGCCA
Organism: Rhodoferax sp. RT5P35; assembly: GCF_056521385.1. NCBI lineage: Bacteria > Pseudomonadati > Pseudomonadota > Betaproteobacteria > Burkholderiales > Comamonadaceae > Rhodoferax > Rhodoferax sp. RT5P35. Next base: position 147,025 of record NZ_JBWMAX010000005.1, read on the forward strand.
CAGCACGACACACGTGGCGGTGGTATCTGCCAACGCCTTCGACAAAGGCCTGGACAACGATGTCGGCATCCGCACCGACGACTTCATCACCAAACCCGTGCGCCACAGCGAGTTGCTGGACTGGCTGGAGCGCCGCCTGCAACTCCAGTGGGTGGATGCGCCCGCTGTGGCCGCGCCGCCGCCGCCCCCGCCCGTGATGCGTGTCTGGCCCGACGCGGCCCGCCTGCAGGCGCTGCGCCAGGTGGCCGAACTGGGCTTTTACCGGGGTATCCTCAACCAGTTGGCCGCGCTGGAACAGGCGCAGCCCGCATGCCGCGGTTTGGCGCAGGAGGTGCGCACCCTGGCCCAACAATTCCAGTTTGAAGCCATCGGTCGCCTGCTGGCCCAGGCACCCGCCAGCCCCCCTAGTCCCGCTTCCAGCCATGCTCCCTGAACCCGAAGCCATACTCGACCGCAGCAACTCCGACGTGGTGCTCATCGTCGATGACGTACCCGACAACCTGGCCGTGCTGCACGATGCGCTGGACGAATCCGGCTACACCGTGCTGGTAGCTACGCGTGGCGAAACCGCCTTGCAGCGTGCCGCCCAGGCCTTGCCCGACATCGTGCTGCTCGACGCGATGATGCCCGGCATGGACGGCTTCGAGGTGGCCCGCCGTTTGAAGGCTAACCCGGCCACCGCCCACATCCCCATCATCTTTATGACCGGCCTGACCGAGACCGAGCACCTGGTGGCCGCGCTGGAGGCCGGTGGGGTGGACTATGTGACCAAGCCCATCAAGCCCAAAGAGGTGATGGCCCGCATGAACGTGCACCTGCAAAGCGCGCGCCGCGCCCGCCAGCAGGTCCACCAGGCCGGCCAGGCCCGCAACGCGCTGGACGCGTTCGGCTACGCCAGCATCACCGTGCGCGCCAGCGACGGTAAGTTGATGTGGCAAACCCCGCTGGCCCGGGATCTGCTGCGCGACTACTTTGGCACCAGTGCGCCCTTACCCCAGTTCGCGCCCAAGCTCGTGGTGGACTGGCTACAGCAGCACCTGCCCGCCGCCCAGCAGCAGATCGAACCCCCGCGCCTCAGCGTAGAGCAGGGCGCACGCCGCCTGAGCTTTCGCCTGCACCAGCAAACCGGTGACGATGACAATGGGAACGAAGGCGGAGGCGACTGGTTGATCGTCATGCGCGAAGTGTCCGACGCGGCGGTGATTGAGGCCATGAGCCTGAGCTTCAAGCTCACCACCCGCGAGGCCGAGGTGCTGTACTGGGTGGTCAAAGGCAAAACCAACCGCGACATCGGCGAGATTCTGGGCAGCAGCCCCGCCACCGCCAAGAAGCACCTGGAGCGCGTCTACGTGAAGATGGGGGTGGAGACCCGCACCGCCGCCGCCGGGGTCGCCATGACCAAGATCCGGCAACTCCATCCGCAGTTTGAAGGCTAAACCCCATGAATATCGACTTTGCCACCCTCACCGAATACCAGCGCTACAAGATGATGGCCAGCCTGATCGTGCCCAGACCGATTGCGCTGGTCACCACGCTGAGCGAGGGCGGGGTGGTCAACGCCGCACCGTTCAGCATGTTTGCCATGATGGGTGAGGAGCCGCCCATCGTGATGATCAGCCTGAACCGCCTCAAGGACGGCCAGCTCAAGGACACGGCCGCCAACATCAAGCGCAGCAAAGAGTTTGTGGTGCACATGTGCGACGAAGACCTGGCCGAGCAGATGCACCGCTGCGGCGAGCGCCTGCCGCCCGACCAGAGCGAACTGGAGGCCGTGGGCCTGACGACAGCGCCGTCCTGCGCCATCGCCCCGCCGCGCATTGCCGAGGCCCCGGTGGCGTTTGAATGCACGCTGTGGGAGCTGATAGAAACCGACAGCCGCCAGATATTCATCGGCAAAGTGCTGTGGATGCATGCACGCGACGAGCTGATCGACACTGCAACCTGGCGCGTGCGCCTGCAGCACTACCACCCGGTGGGCCGCTTCGGTGCCAGCTTTTACGTCAAAACCCGCGAGCGCTACGCGCTGGAAACACAGCTCCTGGAACGCTCCACACCGATTGACGAGATGTAAAGTTTTTAGGCCTCTAGCGCATATCCTGCCTACGCAAGTAGCTATTTTTTAGATAGCGAGTCGCCCGCATTGCCAGGGCGGCATGGCCTTGACGAAATCCACAAAGGCCCGCAGCGTGGCGGGCAGGAGGCGGCGGCCGGGGTAGTAGAGGAAGGGCCCTGAAAAGCGGGGCCACCAGGGTTCGAGTACGGGCTCCAGCTCCCCCCGCGCAAAGTAGGGCCGCAACCAGTCCTCGAACAAGTAGACGATGCCGGTGCCCGCCACAGCCACATCCACCGCCAGGTCGGCGGTCGCACCGATGCGCACCAGCAGCGGGCCGGTGGGCTGGATCTTGACGCTCTCGCCCTTGCGTTCAAACTCCCAGGCGGGGATGGCTCCGCTGGAGAACTGGCCGCGCAAACAGGCGTGGTCCAGCAGCTCGCGCGGGTGCTGGGGTCGGCCATGCTGCTGCAGGTAGCCGGGCGAGGCGGCGGCGGCAAAGCGCTGCTCGCGCGGGCCGATGGGGATAGCAATCATGTCCTGCTCCAGGCGCTCGTCGTAGCGTATGCCGGCATCGCAGCCCACCGCCAGCACATCGACGAAGCTGTCTTCGGCCACCACTTCGAGGCGGATGTCCGGATAGGCCGCCAGAAAGGCCGGCACGATGCGCGGTAGCACCAAACGCGAGGCGCTGACGGGCACGTTCAGCCGCAGCGTGCCCGCAGGCTTGTCACGAAAACTATTCACCAGATCGAGGGCCGCATCGACTTCTCGCAGCGCGGGTTCCAAACGGTCCAGCAGGCGCGCACCGGCTTCGGTCGGGGCGACGCTGCGCGTGGTGCGGTTCAGCAGGCGCACGCCGAGCTGGTTTTCCAGGCGGCGCACGGCTTCGCTCAGGCTGGATGCGCTGCTGCCTGTGGCGCGGCCCGCTTCGCGAAAACCGGCGGCGCTTGCTACGGCCAGAAATGCGTGGATATCGGCGAGGTTGCTAGCCATGGTGAATTGTTCGGTTTTCCGCACAGCCCGTGCGGAGTGAGGCGGATTGTCGCACGCTCAACGGCCGCCTACAGTCGCCCCATCAACCACCGAAAGAGCATTCCATGAGCACAAACCACACCGCCGCAGCAGGCACTTACCCCCTCGGCGACCGCAGCGTGCAACGCCTCGGCTATGGGGCCATGCAACTGGCGGGCAAGGGCGTTTTCGGCCCGCCCAAAGACCCACAAGCCGCGCTCGCGGTGTTGCGTGCGGCAGTCGATGCGGGCATCAACCACATCGACACCAGCGACTTCTACGGGCCGCACATCACCAACCAGCTGATCCGGCAGGCGCTGCACCCGTACCCGCACAATCTGGCGCTGGTCACCAAGATCGGTGCCGTGCGCGGCGCAGATGCCTCATGGATGCCGGCGTTTTCGGCCGCTGAGCTGCGCACCGCGGTGCACGACAACCTGCGCAACCTGGGCCTGGATGTGCTGGAGGTTGTGAACCTGCGCCTCATGTTCGATGTGCACGGCCCTGCCGAAGGCTCGCTGGAAGCCCCGCTGACGGCGCTGGCCGAGCTACAGCAGCAGGGGCTGGTGCGCCATATCGGCCTGAGCAATGCTACGCGCCAGCAGATCGCCGAGGGCCGCAGCATCGCCCGCATCGTCTGCGTGCAAAACCAGTACAACCTGGCGCAGCGCGGTGACGATCCGCTGATCGACGAGTTGGCCGCTGCGGGCATAGCCTACGTGCCTTTTTTCCCGTTGGGCGGCTTTTCGCCTTTGCAGTCGGACGTGCTGACCCGCGTGGCGGGCGAGCTGGGTGCCACGCCCATGCAGGTGGCGCTGGCCTGGCTGCTGCAGCGCGCGCCCAACATTCTGCTGATTCCCGGCACCTCGTCACTGGCGCATCTGCAGGAAAACCTGGCTGCCGCGAGTTTGGCATTGCCGCCGCAGGCACTGGCTGCGTTGGAGACTATCGGCACAGCGGCTTGAGGTCGTTACGTAACCCAGGGTTGTATGGCTCCCGTACTGATCCCACCAGCGCGAGCAGCTATTTTTTAGATAGCAATCAGCCTCCCACCAGGCTGCAATACGCCTTGCGGGTTTCGGGCGACACCGCGGCCACCAGTTGGGCGTAGGTGGTTTGGTGGCGGGCCATCATGCGGGCCGAGGCCACGGTTTTGGACTTGCAGAACCAGTGGCAGGTGTGCTGCATCAAAAACAGCTCGGCCGACATGGTGAAAGCCTTGTCTTTGGCCGACGTGCCGACAGCCATGTCGGCGGCGCGGGCAATGCCCTGGGCGTGGATGGCAAAGGCACGGCGCAGGTCGAAGGTGGCACTAGGGAACAGCGAGTCGGCATAGGGCAGGGCGATGGCGATTTTGCTGACACGGGTCTGCTCGGTACCGGCTTTGGCAAATTCGCTGGCAAAGCGTTTGAACTGCTCGGCCAGCTGGGCTTCGCTGGTGTTCAGCAGGGCCCAGATCTGTTCTTGACGGGTTGCGTCTTTTTCGCCCAGCGCCCGCAGGTAGCCCTGGGTCACGGTCTCCATCAGCTTTTCGATCTGGTACTGGCTGAGGTGGCTGCCCAGCGTGGCAATGCGCTGGCGCTGGTCGCGCGAGGTCAGCGCGTAGCTGCCGATGGCGATCAGGATCGCCAGGATGAGAAAGTCCATTGGGCTTGAGAGGTAGGGGCTAGCCTGCGGGCAGGCGAGAGGGGCCGAAGCTACGTGACTTCCAGAAACACCGCAGAACTGGCTTTGCCAGGCCGCTGGTGTTGCCCCCTGCAGGGGGTTGGCGAAAGACGCGTAGCGCTGCAGCCTGGGGGGGAATCAATTCAAGCCTGCATAAATGTTTTGCACGTCATCGTTCGCGTCGATGGCGGCCAGGAAGGCTTCGACTTCTTCCAGCTGCTCGGCACTCAGGCTGGTAGCGGCGATGGGGTTCTTGGCCTTGTAGCCCAGCTTGGCCGACAGCACGGTGAAACCGTGGGTAGGCAGGGCGCGGCTGACCAGGTCGAGGTCGGCGGGGTCGGTCAGGAAGGTGGTGCTGCCGTCTTCCTCGCCGGGTTCAAAGTCCTGCGCACCTGCTTCGATGGCGGCCAGCTCGGGGTCCGCGCTGTCCTTCCCATTTTGGGCAGCGGGCTCGGCTTCGATCATGCCGACGTGGTCAAAGTCCCAGGCCACCGAGCCGGACGTACCCAACTGCCCCTTGCGGAACAGCACGCGCATCTCAGGCGCGGTACGGTTGACGTTGTCGGTCAGGCACTCGACCATCAGCGGCACGCGGTGCGGGGCAAAGCCTTCGTAGATCACGTGCTCGAAGTTGACGGCTTCGCCGGTCAGGCCTGCGCCTTTTTTGATGGCCCGGTCCAGCGTGTCCTTGGGCATGGAGACCTTGCGGGCTTGCTCTACCAGCAGCCGCAGCCGGGCATTGGCGGCCGGGTCGGCCCCGCTGCGCGCCGCGATCATGATGTCTTTGGACAATTTGCCAAACACGCGGCCCCTGGCGTTGGCTGCCAGTTCTTTGCCTTTAGCTTTCCATTGCGCGCCCATGCTGATCTTTCTGTGGTTGCTCGCCCCGGCATGCCGATAGCGGTGATTGAAGGGCGTTGGTTATAACACCCCGCAGCAGCGAAATCAGGCACGGGCCAAGTTATGGGTTCGTTTGGGGCTGCGGCCATCCAGCCGCGCGCTGTACAGCGTCAAGGCCAGCGCGCCCAGTGTGACCCCGGCGGCCAGCAAGGGCAGGGTGCGCAGCGACCAGCCTGCGGCGATGGCGCTGCCGCCCAGCCAGGCCCCCAGGGCGTTGCCGAGGTTGAAGGCGCCGATGTTCAACGTCGATGCCAGGCTGGGCGCATCCCCGGCCTGCGACACCACCCGCACCTGCAAGGGCGCGCCGGTGGCGAACGACACCACGCCCCACAGCACCAGGGTGGCCACGGCGGGCCAGACCCACTGGCTGGTGACGAAGAACGCGGCCAGCACCACGGCGATGGCCGCAAAGATGCACATCAGCGACGGCATCAGCCGCCAGTCGGCCAGCCGCCCGCCCAGCAGGTTGCCGATGGTCAGGCCCACGCCGCACAGCAGCAGCACGTAGCTGACGTTTTGCGGGGCGATGCCGGTCACGTCGCGCAGGATGGGCGTGATGTAGGTAAACACGGTGAACATGCTGGCCGATGCCAACATGCTCATGCCCAGCGCCAGCCACACCTGTTTGTGGCGCAGCACGCGGAACTCGCCTAAAGCGCTGCCGCTCAGCATCTGGCGCAGCGCAGGCACCCAGCGCAGCACGGCGGCCATGGCCAGCACGCCGATTACCGACACCGCCCAAAAGGTACTGCGCCAGCCGGTTTGCTGCCCCAGCAGCGTACCCAGCGGCACGCCCAGCACATTGGCCAACGTCAGGCCCGCAAACATCATCGACATGGCCTGGGCGCGCTTCTCCGGTGCGACCACCTGGGTGGCCACCACTGCGCCAATGCCGAAGAAGGCCGCGTGGCAAAACGAGGTCAGCACCCGCGCCACCATCAGCCAGCCGTAGCTGGGGGCCAGCGCGCAGCCGATGTTGCCCACCACAAACAAGGCCATCAGCCAGGCCAGCGTGGTCTTGCGCGGCATCTTGGCCGTGGCCACGGCCAGTACCGGGCCACCCACCGCCACGCCCAAGGCGTAGGCCGACACCAGCATGCCCGCAGCGGGAATGGTCACGCCCAGGTCGGTGGCGACTTCGGGCAGCAAGCCCATGATGGCGAATTCGGTGGTGCCAATGCCAAAAGCGGCAACGGCCAGGGCCAGCAAGGGGAGATTCATAAGAGTGAGGGGGGGCTGGGCCGCAGAGCGCGGCGGGGATGAAGGTACGGGTAAGTCCGAAGATTCTAGGGGGATTAGCCATTTCGTGCAGAAGCCGAATTTTGTAGGGTTTTTAGGCCTCTAGCGTAATAACTGTATGCGCTGTCAGCTATTTATTTGGTAGTGAACAATGCGGGGCTGCTAGGATATCGGACTATGACGCAATGCCCTGATCTAGACCCCGCCGCACCGCTTATTTTCATCATCAACGCCGCCTCGGGCCGCAGCGATGCCGATGCCAAGCGGGCGGTGATCGACCAAGCCCTGCAAGCCGCCGGGCGTACCGGCGAACTGCGCTTTGCCCGCCCTGCCGAGCTGGACCGTGTGGCCCGCGAGGCTGCGGCCACCGCACTGGCCATCCGTTCGGCGGTGGTGGCGGTGGGCGGCGACGGCACCATCAACGCTGTGGCCCAGGCGGCACACGCCGCGGGCTGTGCCATGGGCGTGGTGCCGCTGGGCACGTTCAACTACTTTGCCCGCACCCACGGCATATCTACCGAGCCCGCGCAAGCCGCGCAGATGCTGATGCAGGCCGTGCCCACGCCGGTGCAGGTCGGCACGGTGAACGGGCATGTGTTTTTGGTCAACGCCAGCCTGGGCCTGTACCCGGTGCTGCTGGAAGACCGCGAAACCTACAAATCCCGCTTCGGCCGCAGCCGCTGGGTGGCCCTGGGTGCCGCCTGCATGACGCTGCTGCGCGGCCACCGCCAGTTGCATTTGCACGTTGACCAAGGCGGCGTGGTGCGCAATGTGCGCACGTCCACCCTGTTTGTAGGCAACAACCGGCTGCAATTGGAGCAGGTAGGGCTGAACCTGAGCGACCACCCGGCGCGGCCACTAGACGACGGCCAGATCGCCGCAGTGATGCTCAAACCCATGGGCACCCTGGCCATGGTGGGCCTGATGCTGCGCGGGGCTATGGGCACGCTGGGCGATGCCGAGAACGTGGACAGCTTTGCCTTTTCGCGCATGGTGGTGCAGCCGCGCCGGCGCAAGATCAAGGTGGCGTTTGACGGCGAGGTGACCCGCATGCGCACCCCGCTGGAGTTCCGCGTGGCCGCGCAGCCGCTGTACCTGCTCAAACTCGCCGAGGGCTCCCGCGCATGACGGTGCTGCTACAGATATCCGACCCGCATTTCGGCACCGAGCAGGCCCCGGTGGTCGAGGCGCTGGCGGCCCTGGCCCAGCAGCAGCGGCCGGATTTGCTGGTGCTGTCTGGCGACATCACCCAGCGCGCGCGCGCGGGCCAGTTCCGTGCGGCGCGGGCCTGCATGGACCGGCTGGGCGCACCGTTGCTGGCGATTCCCGGCAACCACGACCTGCCGCTGCTCAACCTGTGGGCCCGCTGGAAGCACCCTTACGCCCAACACTGCGCGGCTTTTGGGGCCGATCTGGAGCCGGTGTTCCGTTCCGCCGATGTGTTGGCCATCGGCGTGAACACCACCCGGGCCTACCGGCATGAAAACGGCGAGGTGTCGGCGGCGCAGATCGACCGGGTGGCCACGCTGCTGGCCGGGGCCACGGCGGCGCAGTTGCGCATGGTGGTGGTACACCAGCCGATCGCGGTGCAGCGGGCCGAAGACATGAAAAATCTGCTGCACGGCCATGCCGAAGCCCAGCGCGTCTGGGCGCGCGCCGGGGCCGACCTGGTGCTGGGCGGGCACATCCACCTGCCGTTTGTGCTGCCACTGCCGGGCCTGGCGCGGCCCCTGTGGGCGGTGCAGGCGGGCACGGCGGTGTCGCGCCGGGTGCGGGAGGGTGCGCCGAACTCGGTCAACCTGCTGCGCTGGCAGGCCGCAGAGGCGCGTTGCGATGTGGAGCAGTGGGATTTCGCTGCCACGCTCGGGGCTTTTGTCTGCGCCAAAGTAACTTCTCTTCAAGTCGAAAGGGGGCAGCATGCCGTTTGATGTACAAGCCTGGGCCCCGTGGGCGGTGGAGATTTATGGGGTGCTGCTTGCTTTGCTACTGCTGACCGCCACCGGCGGCTGGTGGCTGGTGCGGCGCATCCATGTGCCGCGTAACCAAAGCAGCCTGCCGCCTGCGCTGTACCTGGGCCTGCGGCTTGCAGCGGGCTTTGCGGTGGTTGTGGGCGGGGCCTGGGTGTTTGCTGAAGTGGCTGAAAAGCTGGGCACCGATGGAACGATGGGCCGGGCCGACCAGGCGCTGGCCGACAGCCTGCGCACCCAGCTGCCGCTTGCCGCGCTGCAGGTGTTTGCCCTACTGACCCGCCTGGCCGATACCTCCACCGTCACCGGCCTGTGCATCCTGGTGGCCGTGCTGTTGGTGTGGCACGGCCGCCGCTGGCTGGCGCTGGGCTGGGTGGTGGCGGTGGCGGGCAACGGCGTGCTCAACACCACGCTGAAGCAGATTTTTGCGCGCGTGCGGCCGGTGCACGACGACGGGCTGGTGGCGGCCCAGGGCTTCAGCTTTCCCAGCGGCCACAGCTCGGGTTCGGTGGTGCTGTACGGCATGCTGGCCTATGTGCTGTGCCGCTTTGTGCCGCCGCGCTGGCATCTGCCGCTGGTGCTGGCGGCGGTGGCGCTGGCGTTTTCGGTGGGCGTGAGCCGAGTGTTTTTACGCGTGCACTTTGCCAGCGATGTGCTGGCCGGGTTTGCGTCTGGCACCGCCTGGTTGGTGGTCTGCATTACCAGCATCGAGCTGACAAGGTGGATGACCCACAAGCCCGGTATTTATGAAAAATAGGCCGCTAGCGCATATAGCACCTGCGCTAGTAGCTATATATTCGATAGCAATCGTTTAAAACGCCACCCCGGCCACCAGGATGATGTTGGCGTAGGGGGTGCACTCGCCGGTGCGCACCATGGCGCGGGCCTGGGAGCAGAGCTTTTTGAATTCGGCGTGGCTGACGGTGGCGGGCGGGCTGCCCAACTGGTCGGCGCACCAGGCGGGCAGTTGGCGGTTGTCGCCCACCAGGGCTTCGGTGGCGATGGTGCTGCCTTCGACCTGCAGCTCGGTCAGCACCGCTTGCAACACGGTGCGCAGGTCGGGCGTGCCGGGGCACACGGCCAGGTCGATGCGCTGCGGCGCGCCGGGGCCCACGGGGATGGGCAGGCCCGCGTCGCCCAGCACCAGCATGTCGCCATGGCCCATGCTGGCAATGACCTGGGAGAGTTCGGCGTGGAGCAAAGCAGTGCGTTTCATGGTGCGTTTCAGGGTGTCTGTGGTGCTGAGGTGGATGCGCGCACAGCCAGTTCGGGCTGCAGCAGCATTTGTTTGGCATCCAGCCGCCCGCCCTGGATGCGTTCGAGCAGCATGTCGACCGCCAGTTGGCCGATGCGCTGTTTGGGTTGCACGATGGTGGTTAGCGGCGGGCTGGTGAAGCGGGCCAGTTCGATGTCGTCAAAGCCGATGACCGACAGGTCTTGCGGGATGCGCAGCCCGGCCTCGTGTGCTGCGCTGAGCGCGCCTATGCCCATCAGGTCGTTGCACACAAACACAGCGGTCGGCTGCTGGCCCGATTGCAAAATTGCCTGCATGGCGTTGAAGCCGCCCTGGCTGCTGAAGTCGCTGTGCCAGAGCAGGTCGTCTGCCAGCCCGGCGGCGGCCAGCGCCTGCCGCCAGCCCCGGATGCGCTGGGCGCTGGGGCTGAGGTCGGCCGGGCCGCCGATGCAGGCGATGCGCCGATGGCCCAGGGCGACCAGGTGATCGGTGGCCATCTGGCCGCCTTGCAGGTGGGCGGTCTCCACCAGGTCGCAGTGCACGTGGGTGACCTCGCGGTCAAGCAGCACGGTGGGCGTGGTCAGGCCCTGCAGCAGGTCGTGCAGGTCGCTGGCTTCGCCGGTGGAGATGATGATCAGGCCGTCCACCCGCTTCTCGGCCAGCACCTGCAGGTAGATGCCCTGGCGGCGCGGCTCGTCGTCGGTGTTGCACAAAATCAGCGTGTAGCCGCTGGCAAAGCAGTGGTCTTCCACGCTGCGCACGATCTCGGCGAAGTAGGGGTTGGAGCAGTTGGGGATCAGCATCCCCAGGGTCTTGGTGGTATTGCTCTTCAGGCTGCGGGCCACGGCGCTGGGCACGTAGTCGAGGGCGCGGATGGCCGCCTCTACACCGGTGCGCGCCTTGTCGCTGACGAAGCGCGTGCGGTTGACCACGTGCGACACCGTAGAGATCGACACGTTGGCATGGCGGGCGACATCTTTGATGGAGGCCATTGTTTTAGTGGGCCAGGGCGCGTCTTTGGCGCACGGTGTCGATGATCACCGCCACCACGATCACGCAGCCGGTGATGATGCGTTTGCTCGGGTCGCTCACGCCGATCTGGGCCAGGCCGGCTTCCAGCACGGCGATGATCAGCACGCCAAAGAATGTGTTGATGACCGAGCCGCGCCCGCCCATCAGGCTGGTGCCGCCAATCACCACGGCGGCAATCACCTGCAGCTCGATGCCGGTGCCCGCGTTCGGGTCGGCGGCTTCCAGGCGGGCCGACTGCATCAGGCCCGCAAAGCCCGCCAGCAGGCCGGTGGCGGCAAACACCGCGATGCGGATCGGGCTGGGGTTGATGCCCGCCAGGCGCATGGCTTCCTCGTTGGTGCCGATGCCGACCACGTAGCGGCCAAACACGGTTTTGGTCAGCACCAGCTGGCCGACGATGACCAGGGCCACGGCAATGAAGAAGGCCGACGACACACCGCCCACCCAGGGTGCAGCCAGGCCAGAAATGGCATCGCCCACGTATTGGGTGCGCGAGTCGGTCACCACATAGGCCCCGCCGCGCACGGCTTCCAGCATGCCCAGCGAAACGATGAAGGACGGCAGCCGCCACATGACCGCAATACCGCCGGTAAGCGCGCCGCACAGCAGCCCCACCAGCAGGCCCAGCGCGGCGGCGGGCAGCACGCCCCAGTGCCAGAGCAGGATGGCGTTGGCCGTGGCCGCCGCCGACAGGGCCAGCACCGAGCCCACCGACAAATCAATGCCCGCGATGATCAGCACAAAGGTCATGCCTACCGCCATCACCAGCAGGGCCGGGATTTCGTTGGCGATGGCGACAAAGGTCTCGGCGCTGAAGAAGTATTCGCTCAGGCTACTGAACAGCGCGACCATGCCCACCAGCACGGCGCTCAGGCCCAGGTAGGTGCCGAGCTGGCTGCTGGTGGGGGATTTGGGGGATGTAGACATATTAAAAATTTAAGAATCAGCCGTGGGTGCCGTTGAGCACAGCGGTATCGGTAAAGGCGGCGGCCAGCAAGGATTTTTCGGTCCACTCGCCGCGCTCGAACACGGTGACCAGGCGGCCCTGGGCCATCACGCCGATGCGGTCGCACATCTGCATCAGCTCGCGCAGGTCGCTGGAGACCATCAGCAGGGCCTTGCCCGCCTGGGCCATTTTTTCCAGCTCAGCATAGATGTCGGCGCGTGCGCCTACGTCCACGCCACGGGTGGGTTCGTCCAGCAGCAGCACGTGGCATTCGCGGTGCAGCCAGCGGGCGAATACCACTTTTTGCTGGTTGCCGCCGCTGAGTGTGCCCACCGCCTGCTCGGGGCTGTTGCAGCGTATCGACAGGCGCTGCACCATGTCCTGGGCGATGGTGTTTTCGCGGGCCACGTCCAGCCACCCGGCGTGCGATACCGCGCCCACGTCGCTCAGCGTGGTGTTGATGCGGATGGGTTGGGCCAGCAGCAGGCCCTGAGACTTGCGGTCTTCGGTGACCAGGCCGATACCGGCGGCAATCGCCTGAATGGGCGAGCGCCAGCCTTTGTGGCTCGTGCCCTGGACGGTGATCTCGCCGGTGTCGGCGCGGTCGGCGCCGAACAGCAGGCGCAGCAGCTCGGTACGGCCACTGCCCACCAGCCCGGCAATGCCGAACACTTCACCGGCATGGACTTCCAGGTCCACGCCCTGCACGGCCTTGCCGCGGCCTAAATTCTTCGCGCTCAGCAGCAGTGGGCCGCGTGGGCGGCGCGGGCGGTGCATGTCCTGGTCGACCGCGTGGCCCACCATGAGCTGCACGATGTCGGGCTCGGTGACGCTGTGCATGGGGCAGACCTGCACCAGGCGGCCATCGCGCAGCACGGCCAGGGTGTCGGCAATTTGCACCAGCTCTTCCAGCCGGTGCGATACGTAAATGATGGCCACGCCCTGGGCCTTGAGCAGCGCAATCTGGTTAAACAGATGCTGCGTCTCGCGCGGCGTGAGCATGGCGGTGGGTTCGTCCAGGATCAGCACGCGGGTGTTGTCCTGCAAGTTGCGGGCAATTTCCACCATCTGCTGCTGGCCGATGCCGAGCTGCGACACGGGGGTGCGCGGGTCGATGTCCTGGATGCCCATCTTGGCCAGTTGTTGGGCGGCGCGGGTGTGGAGCTGCGCGTGGTCTATCCAGTGGGCACGCCAGCGGCCCCGGTGGGGAATGGCGCCGAGCAGCAGGTTTTCGGCCACGGTGAGGGTGGGCACCAGGCTCAGCTCCTGCATCACCATGCGCACGCCCAGGGCCTCGGCTTCGCGGCGGGCGGTGGGGGCAAACGGCTGGTCGCCCAGCAGCATGCTGCCCAGGCTGGCGCGTTCTAGGCCGGAGATTATTTTCGACAGCGTACTTTTGCCTGCGCCGTTTTCGCCCGTCAGCGCCAGCACCTCGCCGGGGCGCAGCGACAGGGACACGCCGTGCAGCACGGTGTTGCTGGCGTAGGTTTTGCTGACCGACTGGATGCTGAGGACGGGGGAGGGGGTCATGGGATTCGCAAATGGGGGCGTGGCGCAGACACATGCCTGCGCCACGGGGGGCCGAGCTTACTTGGTGTCTTTGGTGACCAAAACGACGTCGGTCTGGATGGCGGCGGGCATTTCTGCTTGCTTCTTCTTCTTCTCGGCCAGCGCCTTCAGCGCGATCTCGATGCCGAACACGGCTTGCTTGGCACCGAACTGGTCGGCGGTGGCCAGCATGCGGCCGTCTTTCAGCATGGGTTTCACGGCGGTGATGTTGTCGTAGCCCACCACCTGCACTTGGCCGGTCTTGCCCGCAGCCTTGACGGCGGCGACGGCACCCAGGGCCATGTTGTCGTTACCGGCCAGCAGGGCCTTCAGGTCGGGGTGTTCGCGCAGCATGCCCGAACCCACGGTGTTGCCCTTGTCGATTTCCCAGTTGCCCGACTGCACGCTGACCACGGTGGCACCAGCGGCCTTCATCGCGTCCTGGTAGCCCAGGGTGCGCTGTTGCGCATTGAAGGTGGTGGACACGCCTTCGATGATGCCGACCTTGTCGCCCGCCTTCAGGCTCTTGGCCAGGAAGTCGCCGACCAGCTTGGCACCGGCGCGGTTGTCCGGGCCGGCGAACGGGATCTGGATGCCCTTTTCCTTTTGCGCATCGGCATCGAGCTGGTTGTCGATGTTGACCACCAGAATGCCCTTGTCGATGGCGGTCTTGAGCACCGGCACCAGGGCCTTGGAGTCGGCCGGGGCGATGACGATGGCATCGGCCTTCTGGGCAATCATCTGCTCGACCATGCGGATCTGGGCCGCGGTGTCGGTTTCGTTCTTGATGCCGTTGGACACCAGGGTGTACTTGGCGGCATTGGCCTTGTTGTGGGCCTTGGCACCGTCTTCCATGGTGCGGAAGAACTCGTTGGCCAGCGATTTCATCACCAGGGCGACTTTGGGCTTGTCGGCGGCGAAGCTGGGGCCGGCGAACAGGCCGGCCATGATGCTCAGGGCGAGGGTGGTTTGGACGGTGCGGCGGGTAAATGGCATGGGTTTGTCTCCAGAGCGTTGTGGAACAGAACTTACGCAAGACCCCCTGCACGCCCAGCGGGCGACGCCGGGGGCGCTGCGTAAGTCCTATGAAAGTACAGCGGGCGGGCGAGGGCGGCGGGGCCGGTCCGTGCGGGCTTCTGTGGCGCGGATAATAACTTGGCAAACGTTTGCGCAAACGTTTTCTTTATCAGGATAAACCCGGGAGTGGGTCATGCTGAAAGTTGGAAAACGCTATAAATTAAATAGCAATAAGCGTATGCTTATTAGGCGCTAGAGCTGGTTTTAATGTTCAATTTTTAACTGCCCAGCTTCCCCGTGCTGCAAAAACGTACGCCGTCCAGAAACACCGCAGAACTGGCTTTGCCAGGCTGCTGCTGGTGTTGCCCTCAGCAAAGAAGTTGGCGAAAGATGCGAACCACGGTCCCCAGGGCATGTGACTCGCTACGCTGAATCCATGTCTAGCAGCACGGTCTGGTTGCGCCCCCGCGCCTTGGCCTGGTACAGCGCCTGGTCGGCCTGCTGCACCAGCAGGTCGGTGGTTTCGCCCACGGCGGGCACGTGCAGCGCCACGCCCAGGCTGGCGGTGACCGTGCCAAACGGCGATTGCGCGTGGGGTAGGGCCAGATCGGCCAGCGCCAGGCGGGCGGTCTCGGCGATGTGCAGGGCATCCGCGGCATCGTGCACCGAAGCCAGCAGCACAAATTCTTCGCCGCCATAGCGGGCCACCAGGTCGCCGCTGCGGTGCAAATGGGCGGCCAGCAGGTGGGCGATGTGGCACAGGCAGTCGTCACCCGCCAGGTGGCCGTAATGGTCGTTGTAGGGCTTGAAAAAGTCCACGTCCAGCATCACCAGCGCCAGCGGCTGGCCGCTGCGGGCGGCACGGCTCCATTCGCTGGCCAGCACTTCGTCGAAGCGGCGGCGGTTGGCGATGCCGGTCAGGCCGTCGGTGGCGCTCAGGGCCGCCAGCCGGGCATTGGAGGCTTCCAGCGCCTGGGTGCGTTCGCGCACTTTGTCTTCCAGCCCGCGTTCGTGGGTTTTCAGCTCGGTCAGCAAAATGGCGAAGCCAATGCCGATGGTGCACAGCGTGAGGATGAACTCTTGCGCCCGGACGATTTCCAGGTGCATATCGACCGCCCCGAACGGCTGGTGGCCGGTGGTCAGGACCCAGGCGGTAGCCAGTGAAATCAGCGCCACGGCCAGCGTCGTCCAGCGCACGCCAAAACGCACGGCCAGGTACAGCACCGGCGGCAGCAGCAGGTCGGGAGTCACCGACACGCCGCCAATTTCGCCGCGGTAGGAGGAAAACACCAGCCCAGCCAACGCCAGGCCCAGCAGCACAACGGTGGCATCGAGCAGGGTAAAGCGGATGGGGGCTGACAGCACCGCCCCAGAGAAGCTCAGCAGCAGCGGGGTGTAGATCAGCAGCCCCAGCGCATCGCCAAACCACCACAGCCGTACCAAGGTCAGGTACGG
Organism: Rhodoferax sp. RT5P35; assembly: GCF_056521385.1. NCBI lineage: Bacteria > Pseudomonadati > Pseudomonadota > Betaproteobacteria > Burkholderiales > Comamonadaceae > Rhodoferax > Rhodoferax sp. RT5P35. Next base: position 163,092 of record NZ_JBWMAX010000005.1, read on the forward strand.
CGTAGTGGTGGCATCCAGTTGCAGCAGCACGGCCGATGCCAGCAGGCTGGCCAGCAGCGCACCGACGATAGGCCCCGCCACGATAAATTTGCCGAAGTCCCGAAACCGCTGCAGCCCCAGAGACACATGCATGCGCCGCATCAGCAAGTAGGCAAACACCACCTCGGCCAGGTTGACCAGGCTCAGCAACACCGCGCCCCAGGGTGAAAAAGCCGACAAACTTGCCAGCACGTCCGAGCTATAGGTCAGCGCCGCCATGGCCCAGCCACGCTGGCCCTGGTAGCGCATCAAGGCGGCCAGTAGAACGGCATTGGGCAGCCAGACCACGACCTCGGTTTCCGGGGTGACGGCGCAAAAGAGAGTGAGCTTGACGCTGGCGAAATGTAGCAGCGGCAGCAGCAGGTACATCCACCAGGGCGGGCGGTCTTGTCTGTCGGACAAGTAGGGTGGTGGCAGGGTGGCGTTCACCCGCCTATGGTAGGGGACTCTGGTTTTTTAAGGAATTTAGGCATCTAGCGCATACGCCGTCTACGCTGGTAGCTATGTTTTTTGTAGTACGGGCATGGCCGGTTGCCAGATCCGCCGCAGTGCGGGCACCAGCGCCAGGTACACCGCGCCAAAGAGCACGAAGCCCAGGGTCAGCACCTGGCTTTCAAACTGGCTGTTGAGCAGCAAAAACAGGCCCACGCCCACCATGCGGCCAATGCCCAGCGGAATTTCGCGCACCACGATGTAGTCCAGCTTGTGCTGGTCGTAGTCGGGCGCGGACTCTATGGCCGCGTAGCTCCAGGCCATTTCGCAGGTGGTGATGGTGTTCATGCCGATGGCGCTGGCAATGCCGTAGACCACCAGCATGCCGGGCTGCTGCACCAACGCCAACCCGATGGAGGCGGTGCACACCAGCAGCGCCCCCAGGGTGTAGGTGTGCAGCCGGTGCCGGGCCTGGCTGCGCGCGGCCAAGGCCACGCTGGACACCAGGCCCACCAACGCCACCATGGCGCTGTAGGCCCCCAGGGCAAACTCGTCCTGCAGGATCGAAAAGGCCATGATGGTGACCAGAAAGCTGGTGTAGGTGCCTTGCACCGTGGCCATGGCGGTGCTGACCCAGAACATGCCGCGCCAGGTGCGCTGCTTGTTGCGCCACGCGCCCAGCAGGTTGGACTGGCGTGCCAGCGGCTGGCCGGTGATGCGCGTCGACCACCAGGTTGCCGCGGCAAACGTCAGCAGCGACAGGCCAAACACGGTGCTGTAGCCGGGGGTACCCGCGATGTGCTGGATCAGCCAGCCCGCCAGCAGCGGCGCCACGATGGAGGCGCTGCTGGTCAGGTAGTTGGCGACATACAAGAAGCGGTCGCGCTGCGCGTCCTGGGCGTTTTCCAGAAACTGCATGTGCTGGCCAATGACGAAGAAGCTGACCGCCAGGCCCAGCAGGCCGCCAATCAGCACCACGTGCTGGGCGCAGTCTTCCTGCAGCCACAGGATCACCGCGTAGGCCAGCATGAACAGCACCAGCCCGACCCGCGAACTGGCCATGGGCGAGGTGCGCCGCGCGTGCAGGCTGCACAGCGGAAAGCTCAGCAAAATAGCGGCCGACTGGCTCAGGCTGAAGCTGGCCTGGGTGAGCAGCGAGCGGTCGATGTTCCAGATGTAGAGGTTGACGAAGATGTTGGACAAGCCTACGGCAAAGGCTTGCAACATCATCAGGATTAAAAAGCGCCGGGCGTTGAGGGTCATGGTGTGATTGTGGGGGAGGGGGCTGCCCTCAACCCGGCCCGCTCCCACGCTTGGGAGAGGGTGAGGGTAAGGCGTTACAGCCGCTTGCCATCCTCGCCAAACAGCGAAATGCGCCGCGCATCGCACTGCACGCCCAGGGTGTGGCCGCGCTGGTGCGGGGTGTGGCTCTCGGCGATGGCCGACATGGCCGTGCCGCCCAGGTCCAGCCACAGCACCACCATGGCCCCCATGGGCTCAGCCAGGGTGACGGTGGCTTTACCCATGACAGCCAGGGCCGGTTGTTCCAGTGGCACCAGGTCGATGTGCTCGGGGCGGATGCCCAGCACGGCTTTCTGGCCCATGTGCGGCGGCTCGGCGAAGGGGTAGGCCGCCACGTTCACAGTAAGGCCGGGGGCGTGCCACACCAGTTGGCCGTTGTCAGAGGCAATCACGCCTTCAAAGAAGTTCATGGTGGGTGAGCCCAAAAAACCCGCCACGAAGCGGTTCACCGGTCGGTCGTAGACCTCGGCGGGCGTGCCGATTTGCTGGATCTTGCCGTCCAGCATCACGGCGATGCGGCTGGCCAGGGTCATGGCCTCGGTCTGGTCGTGGGTCACGTAAACCATGGTTTTGCCGATGTCGTGGTGCAGCTGCTTGAGCTCGCGGCGCAGCTCGTTGCGCAGCTTGGCATCCAGGTTGGACAGCGGTTCGTCGAACAGATACACCCCGGCATCGCGCACCAGGGCCCGGCCAATCGCCACCCGCTGGCGCTGCCCGCCCGACAGCTGCGAGGGCTTGCGCTGCAGCAGCGGCCCCAGGTGCAGCATGGTGGCGGCGCGCTCCACGCGGCGGGTGATTTCATCTTTGGGGATGCCGGTGATGCGCGGGCCGAAGGACATATTGCGTTCCACCGTCATGGTGGGGTAGAGCGCATAGCTTTGGAACACCATGCCGATGGACCGGTCCTTGGGGTCGGCCCAGGTCACGTCGGTGCCGCCGATGGCAATCACACCATCATGCACGTCGATCAGCCCGGCAATGCTGTGCAGCAGGGTGGATTTGCCGCAGCCCGAGGGGCCGAGCAACACCAGAAATTCGCCATCGACCACTTCCAGGTCCATGTTTTGCAAAATGTCCACATTGCCCAGACGGATGTGGAGTTGTTGGATCGAAACGCTTGCCATAGTGATTCCTCTAATTTTTGTAAAGCCGCCAAGGCAGGTGATAAACCACCCTTCCAGAAACACCGCAGAACTGGCTTTGCCAGGCTGCTGGTGTTGCCCCCTGCAAGGGGGTTGGCGAAAAGCGCTTGCGCTGTAGCCTGGGGGTGTTCAACCCTTCACAGCACCGGCGGCGATGCCACGCACGAACCAGCGACCGGAGATGAGATAGATGAACAGCGGCACCGAAGACGTGAGGATGGTGGCCGCCATATTGACGTTGTACAAACGTTCGCCGGTGGTGGTGTTGATGATGTTGTTGAGCTGCACCGTCATGGGCAGGTTCTCGCGCCCGGCAAACACCAGGCCCAGCAAAAAGTCGTTCCAGATGCCAGTCACCTGCATGATCACCGCCACGATCAGGATGGGCGTGGACATGGGAAGCATCAGCTGGAAGAAGATGCGCCAGAAGCCACCGCCGTCGATGCGCGCGGCCTTCACCAGCTCTTCGGGCAAGCTTGCGTAGTAGTTGCGAAACAGCAGCGTCATCACCGGCATGCCGAAGATGGTGTGCACCAGCACGATGGCGGGCAGGGTGCTGAACAGGCCCAGCATCGACAAGCCGCGTACCAGCGGGTACAGGTGCACCTGGTAGGGAATGAACGCGCCCAGCAGCAAAATGGCAAAGAACCAGCCCGCCCAGGGCCTGCGCCAGTAGGCCAGCGCATAGCCGTTGAGCGCACCGATAAAGATGGACAGCGCCGCGCTGGGGATCACGATCTTCAAAGAGTTCCAAAAACCCACCTGGATGCCGGTGCACTCCAGCCCGGTGCAGGCGCTGGACCAGGCCACCACCCAGGCATCGATAGTCGGCCGACTGGGCAGGGCGAAGATCTGGCCCAGGCGGATTTCTTCCATGGGCTTGAGCGAGGTCACCACCATCACGTACAGCGGCAGCAGAAAGAACAGCGCGCTCATCAGCAAAAAGGCGTAGATGCCGAGCCGGGCCGGGGTGAAAAAGCGTTGTTTAGGGCGCTGGTTGCGCACTTTGAGGAGTATCCCAGAGGTCATGGTTTAGTGGCCCTTGTTGTTCGCATGTTCCATTCGGTTTTTGGCGTACAGCCAGGGCAGCAGCAGAGCCAGCACCGTCAGCAGCAGTACCACCGAGGCGGCCGAGGCCAGGCCGATGTTGGCGCGGTTGAACAGGTAGTCCATGATGAATTTGGCAGGCACCTCGCTGGCAATGCCGGGGCCGCCGCCGGTCATGGCGACCACCACGTCAAATACCTTGATCACGCCCAGCGACAGCAGCACCGTGGCGGTGGCAATGCTGGGGGCAATCATCGGCAGCACGATGCTCAGGTAGACGCGCCAGACGGGGATGCCGTCGATGCGCGCAGCCTTCCAGATTTCTTCGTCTACGCCGCGCAGGCCGGCCAGCAGCAGCGCCATCACCAGCCCGGCCGACTGCCACACGGCGGCCAGGGCGATGGCGTACATCACCTTGTCCTGGCTGATGATCCAGTCGAACTCAAAGTTGGGAAAACCCAGCTGGCGCACCGCCTCTTGCAGGCCCAGGCCGGGGTTCAGCATCCACTGCCAGACCAGGCCGGTGGCCACAAAGCTCATGGCGTAGGGGTACAGAAAGATGGTGCGCAAAATGCCCTCGCCGCGCACCTTCTGGTCGATGAACACGGCCAGAAAGAAGCCCAGCACCAGGCAGGCCACGACAAAGATCACGCCAAACAGCGCCATGTTGTGCAGCGACAGCCACCAGCGGTCGGTGGTGAAGAGCTTTTCGTACTGGGCCAAGCCGACGAAGTTGGTGTTGGGAAAGGTTTTGGCGCTGGTGAACGATACGGTGATCGACCACAGCACGGTGCCCACGTAGCACAGCAGCACGGTGATGGCCATGGGCAGCAGGGCGAAGTTGACCGCCCAGTTTTGGCGCTTGCCGCGCCGGAGCGGCGGTTTTGGAAGAGTGGCCATCAAAGAGGTCCTAGGTACGGTACAGGGATGCAATACACAACAATGCCGACGTGTTTTCGCACGTCGGCACCGTGGGGGCTAGCGGGAAAGCGCTAAGTTAACGCTCCCGCCCATGGTGTTTAGCCCTTGATCGCGCCTTGTAATGCCTTCACCACATCGTCCACCGACTGGTTGTTGTTCCAGTATTTGGAGATGGTGTCTTGCACTGCACCAGCCACATCGGGCGGCAGCAACGCGTCGGGGTTGGCCAGGTGGCGGCTCTTGTCCTTCATGATGGTCAGGCCGGTTTGGGCGCACAGGTCCATCTGCGAGCTGTCTACGTCGGTGCGGATGGGGATGGAGCCCTTTTTGTTGTTGAACGCGACCTGGGTGGCGGCCGAGGTCATCGACGTGGCCAGCATCTGCTGCGCCTTGATGGCAGCCGGGTCTTTGGTGCGGGGGAATACAAACACGTCACCGGCAATGATGTACGGCGACTTGGGGCCAAAGCCGGGGAAGCAGCCATAGTCCTTGCCCGCCACCTGCTTGGCGTTGTTGAATTCGCCCTTGGCCCAGTCGCCCATGATCTGCACGCCGGCCTTGCCGGTGATCAGCATCGAGGTGGCATCGTTCCAGTTGCGGCCCGGGGAGCCCGCGTCGGTGTAGCTTTTCAGGCGTTTGAAGTCGGTCAGCACCTTGCGGAAGGCGGGCGAGTTGATGGCGGCGGCATCGCGGTCTTTGAAGAACTTCAGGTACAGCTCGGGTCCACCGGCCTGGGCCAGCCAGCTGGAGAAGGTGATGTTTTCCTGCCAGCCCTGGCCACCCAGCGCCAGCGGCACCAGGCCTGCGGCCTTGAGCTTGTCCAGCGCGGCAAACAGTTCGTCGGGGGTCTTGGGTTCGCTGGTGATGCCCGCCTTGGCAAATGCGGGCTTGGAATACCAGAACCAGCTGGGCATGTGGATGTTGACCGGGGCGGCGTAGTAGTGGCCATTCACCTTGATGCTGGTGATGATGGGCGCGGGCAGCATGGTGTCCCATTTTTCCTTGGCAGCCACGGCATCGATGTCGTTGAGCATGCCCTCTTTGATGATGTCCAGGTACTGCTGCGAAGTGTTGAACATGGCCGCCGTGGGCGGGTTGCCGCCGACGATGCGGTTGATGGCCGCTGCACGGGCCTGCTCACCCCCCGCAACGGCCGAGTCCACCCACTGGCCACCCGCTTTGTTGAACGCCGTGGCCAGTTCCTGCACCGCTGCCGATTCGCCCCCCGAGGTCCACCAGTGCATGACTTCCGCTTTGGTCTGCGCCTGTGCGCCGGTAGCGGCCATGAGGCCGATACCGGCCAGCGCTGCAATGGCCAGGGCCACCGAGGTACGAACTTGTGTTTGCATGTTGTCTCCAGTTTTTATTGAAAGAGGGCTCACTGCCCAGGGGAAAAAGGGCAGAACCGGCACACACGGTGCCGATCCTGCCAGGGAAATCTAGCGTGTTAACGCTGAGAGCGTTCCTTACGCTGCTGCAAGAAGGCTTGCACCGCCAGCGAACTGTGTTTGGGCGTGCGTACCTGGGTGGTGTAGTCCACATGGGTGATGCCAAAGCGGCGCTCGTAGCCGTAGGCCCATTCAAAATTGTCCATCAGCGACCAGATGAAGTAGCCGCGCACGTCCACCCCGGCCTTGATGGCGGTGTCCACGGCCATCAAATGCCGCTCCAGGAAGCGGATGCGCTGGGGGTCGGCCACGCCGCCGTCGGCTCCCACACTGTCGTCGTTGGCCATGCCGTTTTCGGTGATGTAGACCGGTGGCATGTCTTTGTAGCGGGCGTTGAAGTCCACCAGCAGGTCGGTCAGGCCCTGGGGATATACCTCCCAGCCCATCTGCGTGCGTTCCACCTGGTTGGATTGGGCGGAGTGGGGGGCTTCCTGGTAGCCACCCTTGCCGTCCGATTCGACCTCGGTGCGGAAGTAGTAGTTGATGCCCAGGAAATCCATCTTGGTGGAGATGATCTCCATATCGCCCGCCAGCACCAGCGGCTCGGTGCCTGGCCACAGGCGGAACAGGTCGGCCGGATAGGTGCCCAGCAGCAGTGGGTCGAACACCCAGTGGTTTTGCTGCACATAGGCCAGATACGAAGCGTCCTGGTCTGCGGCGCTGCCGGTGTGCGGGCCAAACACGCCGGTGTTGCAGACGATGCCGCGCATCGCCTTGGGGTCGTTGGCTTTGATTTTGGCCAGCGCCAGACCGTGGCCCAGCAGCAGGTGGTGCAGGGCCTGCGTGGTCTGGCGCAGGTCGGTCACGCCGGGGGCGTGGCGGCCGATGCCGTAGCCCAGGTAGGCTGAGCACCAGGGTTCGTTCAGCGTGGCCCAGGCGGTGACCTTGCCCGCCAGCTCGCGGCTCATCAGGTCGGCATAGTCGGCAAAAGCGTAGGCGGTTTCGCGGCTGGCCCAGCCGCCCCGGTCTTGCAGGTGCTGGGGCAGATCCCAGTGGTACAGGGTGACGTAGGTTTGCACGCCATTGGCGATGAGCGCGTCCAGCAGTTTTTTGTAGAAGTGGATGCCTTTGGCGTTGGGGTTGCCCTTTTCGTCCATCACGCGCGGCCAGGCGATCGACAAGCGGTAGGCATCTACGCCCAGCCCGGCAATCATGTCTACATCGGCCTCCCAGCGGTGGTAGTGGTCGCAGGCCACGTCGCCGTGGTCGCCGTGCAGCACGCGGCCGGGCTCGTCACAGTAGGTGTCCCAGATGGACTGCAGGCGGCCATCCTCGTCGGCAGCGCCTTCGATCTGGTAGGAGGCCGTGGCCACGCCCATCAGGAATTCAGGCTGGGCAATGGCCGAGGTGGCGGGGATGTTCAGGGCAGGAATATTCAGGGCGGGGACAGCGGGCATGGTGTTCCAGAAAATGCAGCAGGGTGGGTAAGAACGTTTTCGATGTGGCGATGTTAGGGACGACGGGCGCTGCGGTATGTAGGGAAAGTTTGACACCCGTACTATGGGTATCCCTGAGTGCGAGCCGATGCGGCACACTTGCACACCATGCACGACACCCCCCCACTTCTGACCGACCGCCTGGGTGCCGACGGCCTGCCGGGCGTGCCCGGCTACAGCGAGCAAAAGCTGCAAAACGACCCCCGCTTCGGCCAGGGCGCGGTGTGGCGCTGGCTCAGCGAGGCCGACCTGCTGGACCAGCGTGGCGAGGCCCAGGCCGAATCGGTGCTGGTCTCCAACAGCCACCGCGTGTGGCAACTGCTGCGCGAGATGCCGGTGGGCCTGGTGCTGTACGACGCCGACTTCAACGTGGTCTACCAGAACCGCGCCAGCGAGTTGATGACCGGTTTTGGTGCCGACGAAGCCGTGGGCCGCTCCCCGGTAGGCCTGTGGATACTGCCCGACCAGGTGGTCAACCTGAACCACACTCTGCACCGCATGCGCACTGAACGCATATCGCTGCACGGGCGCGGCGTGCAACTGCGCCGCGATGGCCATGTGGCCTGGGTGCAGTGGTACACCACGCCGCTGTTCGAGGGCGACGTATTCATCGGCTACCTGGGCACCCACACCGACATCAGCGAAGAGCTGCGCGCCCACACCGCCGTGCGCGCTGCCAAGCAGCAGGTTGATCTGCTGGTGGACGCGGCGGTAGACATCGCCATGCTGCAGCTCTCGCCACTGGGCCGGGTGCAAAGCTGGAACCGCAATGTGCAGACCCTGTTTGGCTTGCCCGCGCTAGAGGTGCTGGGCCAGGACCTGGCGCAGGTGCTGGACCTGCCCGCGCATTGGCCGGCATTGCTGGACGGTGCGGCGGGCGGTGCGCGCATGGAATTTGAAGGCTGGCTGCCGCGCCAGCCCGAGGGGCGTTTCTGGGGCAACCTGCTGCTGTATCCGCGGACCGATGAAGTCAATACCGTGGTGGCCGTGGTGTTGGTGGCCCGCGACCTGAGCGACCGCCGCCTGGCCGAGCAAAAAATCCGCGACAGCGAAGCCCTGCTGTCGGCCATTGTCTCCACCACCAGCGACGCGATTTTGGGCCTGGACGCGCAAGCCTGCGTGGTCTTCAGCAACCCCGCTGCCCAGCGCATCTTTGGCCGCAGCGCCATTCAGCTGCTGGGCCTGCCGTTGGCGGATGTGCTGCCCCATTCGGACCTGCCCGGCCTGATCGGCGCGGTGCGCACCCTGTCGGGCAAGCGCCACGACGGGGCCGCGCTGCACCTGGAGGCTTCGGCCAGCGAAACCCGCGTCAACGGCGACATCCTCGTCACCCTGACCGCCCGCGACGTAACCGAGCGGGTCGAATCCGAGCAGGCCCTGCGGCACTACCGCGAGCAGCTCTCGGCCCTGTCGCGCCAGCTGATGGAGGCCGAGCAGCAAACCAACCAGCGCCTGGCCCAGTTGCTGCACGACCAGCTCGGACAGACCCTCACCACCCTGCGCATCTCGGTCGATGCCCTGCGCGCCCAGCTGCCGCCCAGCGCCACGCCGGCCATCGACAAAAGCTGGACCCGCGTGTCCGGCATGATCGACCGCGGCATGCGCGAGGTGCGCCAGGTGCTGGTCGAGCTGCGCCCGCCGCTGCTGCAAGAACATGGCCTGGGCGTGGCGCTGGACAACGAAGTCCAGGCCGAAGCCGCCAACCACAGCGCGGTGGCCCTGCGCCTGCACATCCCCCCCGCCATGGCCGACCGCCGCTGGAACCCCGAGGTCGAATACGCCGTCTTCATGGTGGCCCGCGAAGCCATCGGCAACGCCCTGTGCCATGCCCGCTGCCAAAGCCTCACCGTGGGCATCGAACCGCTGGGCACGCTGGGCCTGCGCCTGATGGTGCAAGACGACGGCATCGGCCTGGGCCCCATCGGCCAGGCCCTGAAACCCGGCCACCTGGGCCTGGTGGGCATGCGCGAGCGCTCCCAGGCCATCGGTGCCCATTTGAGTGCCCGCACCGCCGACAACGAGCGCGGCACCGTCATCGAACTGAGCTATTCCCCATGACTGACAGCGTTTACCTGGTCGATGACCACGCCATCCTGCGCGAGGGCCTGCGGGCGCTGCTGGAGCCGTCTGGTTTTAACGTGGTGGGCGAAAGCGGCGACCTGCCCACTGCCTTGCACGACATCGTCCGTGCCCCACCCGACTGCGTGCTGCTGGATCTGTCGCTGGGCGAGCGCTCTGGCCACGAGCTGCTGGCCGAGCTGCAGCGCCGCAAAATCCCCAGCCGCGTCGTCGTGCTGAGCATGATGGCCCAGCCCCGCCAGGTGATGGATGCCGTGCGCATGGGGGCCATGGGCTACGTGCTCAAGGGCGCGTCCGGGGCCGAGGTCATCACCGCCCTGCGCCAGGCTTGCTGCGGCCAGCACTACTGGAGCGTCGCCATCGAGCGCGTGGCCCAGGAAGCCCTGCTGCCCGCCGACCCCGGCGCCCCGCTGGAGCCGCTGCACACCCTGTCGCAGCGCGAGCGCCAGGTGCTGAACCTGGTGGTGCGCGGGCAGGCTAGCAGCAGCATCGCCCACACCTTGAACTTGTCCGCCAAGACGGTGGAGACCTACCGATCGCGCGTGATGGGCAAGCTGGGGGTGAGCGACATCACCGGGCTGGTGCGGCTGGCGGTGAAGGAGGGCTTGTTGGATGGAGAGTGAGGGGGATTTAAATAAAAGTGCCGCTGGCGCACGTGCTGCCTGCGGGAGTAGCTATTTATTTTGTAGTGCGTGAGTTATTTGCTAGCTAGGTTTAGCGACCTTTTAAACCTAACCGTTCAACAAATCCATCGGGGGCTGGTATTTGAGGACGCTTATCAACGTGTGTTAAGTACTGTGACGAGTCTGGCCCCCAATCGAAGTACAAACCAGTTCCTGGCACTTCTAATGCTGCGGCGACTTCATGTTTGATTTCGAGGGATTGGGCGAACAGCAATCTCTTTTCTTGATCGCCAAGGAGATGTGCGAAGACTTTCAATCGATATGTACCTTCTGAAAAATTGAAATTGCTGCCATCTTTCGGCGTTAGAAAGTGGTGGTTTGTCGCGATGCCTGTTTCTCCAATGAATAAGCCACTGCCTCGAACCAACTTTTCATCTCCATAAACCCAAATATTGAAGTTCTGATGGGTCTCGTTGCGAGATAGGGTTGCGTGCATGCTTTCAATGACGCGGCCACGTTTTGATGTGGAGAAAAGCAGACTACGCAAAAAGATCTTTGGCGGAGACGCTTTGCCACCTAAACGGGGTGCGTCGGGTCCAAAAAATATGACTGTTGGCTGCGTCATTTTGACGGTGCCGCGTCGTAACAGAGTAAGCCAAGCTGTTGTGGCTGATATTGCTAATGCAAGGATTGCAACGGAGACTGCGATTGGGTCGGCCATAAGGTTCAAATCAAGATTTACAGACGCCTATGGCTACAAAGACCACACCAAGTCGGGGATGAGTAGTGAAAGTTTGAAAGTCACTATAGCCTAGAGAAACCGTCGTATTGGGTGCCAATGCGGTAGTGAGCGGCGTGTATGCCGCTAGCCGGGTATGCGCCCGGCGGCGCAGTAACTTTTCTTTTGCGCAAAAGAAAAGCGCCCCCATTGTCTGCGCCCTCCGCTTGCGCTACGGGAGCCTGCGGTGCTTCGCTTTGGTCGGGGTCTGGCTAAACTCGCCTTCGGCTCAAACAACGCCAGCCCTGATCCGCCCAAAGCTGCGCTCCTCGGCGCATACAGAGGGGGGCCCCGGGGATCGAGATCGGTGGCGCTGCGCGCCACGTCGCGCCTAGGGCGCGACGTGTGCCCCTCCCCCCCAGTCTTACCCCTGGGGGCGAGGGGCAATGTCAGATCTGGTCAATAAAAGTTGGCAGGGGGGCGGCTGGGGGTGAAGGAGGGGTTGTTGGATGGAGAGTGAGGAGAATTTGAGTAAAAAGTGCCGCTGGCGTAGGTTCTGCCTGGAGGAGTAGCTATTTATTTTGTAGTGTTCGGAGCAATTTTTACCAGCAACAGATGAAGTGCCCAACCTGAAAAGGCAGGGGAGAATGCAGGCATATTCCTTCCAGCCTAGCGCTCCAACCGTTGTGTCCTTATCCAAAATAAATCCTCGCCAGCGGGGTCTTCTCAGGCTCCATGGATGGTTGTTGATGCTTTGGGTTTCGGCCATTGGCTTCCTCACCAGTGCCGCGATTTTGCATATCGGCCATGTGCATTCCATGGCCGTACGTTATGCGGCGGGCGCTGGCGCAGTCTATTTTGTGGGCTTTGTGTTGGGTGGCTGGTGGTATGCGCGCTGGTGGAATATGCGGCGAGGGTCGGCTGCCGAGGTACCTTCACACGCGACAGCCGAAGAACAGGTTCAGTACGACCAGGAAATGGAGAGCGCGAGAAAGAAGCTGGGGCATTTTGACGGGCTGGGTGACTTGATTAGCGTGGGGGATGACCCTTTGAGTGCTCTGCTGTTCGTGATCTGGTTGATTGGAGCGGTATTGTTGGTGGCGCTATTCATGGGCTACCTGCCTTGGCTGACGACGGATTTGCTGGCAGGGTATCTGGCTGAAATTGTTCTTGAATTTGTGATTGGTGGTTTGTTGGTGCGCCGCATTTTGAGGCCCAGGCGGCTCGACCAGTATTGGCGTTTTATGGTTCGCAGAACCTGGGTCTTTGGTCTGCTAATGGTGGTTGCGTTTTTTGCCATTGGTTCTGCCATCCAGTACATAAATCCTTCGGCAAAAACCTTGTTTCAGGCATTTCGGTGATCTGTTGAATCGGGTGTACTGCCGGGCGGGGATGGTAGTGGCACCAACCCATCTTAAAGATTTAAGCTATTTAGGCCTCTAGCCTATATTTCACCTGCACATACAGCTCTTATTTAAATAGCAATAGGGCTGAGCGGGGCTGGCCAGAAAATGTCGGTTTCCACCGACACCGTAAGCCCTTGATTCCATGGACTTCCCCGCAACCAGGCCGTGGACTTGTCGGTGATTCCCGACAGACTGCCATCCCGCGTACCCGCCAGAGCGTTGATTCCATTGGATATTTTTATTGGCACATATCTTGTGAAGTATCTCCGGTCTGTTGCAGACAGTGCTACCCGGTATTTGACTCTCACTACAGGTGTCTTCCATGTCCATTCTTCTCATGCTGGTGCTGGTGCCCTTGGCTTTGATCTTGGTGTTGGTGATCGCGGGGGTGGCATCGGCACCGCCAGCGTCTTCGGACACAGCGGGCACGTCGTACCGCACGCTGAAGCCGTTCACACGGCCACGGCGTGCGTCTGACGCACAGGCACCGTCCGACGGCGACACGTCCTCCGTAGCGGCGGCAGGTTTCCAGTAGACCATGGCGACGCTGTTGGGGCAGCAACTGGCGCAGCAGGTCGCCGAGCGTACGGCCGAGTTGCAAGAGGTGATCACCCAGCTGCGCGCGCGCCAGCAGCAGCTGGAAATTCTGGCCCACCACGACACCCTGACCGGGCTGGCCAACCGCAAGCTGCTGCAAGATCGCTTCCAGGGCGCCGCAGAGCGGGCACAGCGCAGCGGCGTGTACTGCGGGTTGCTGATGCTGGACCTGGATGGCTTCAAGGCCATCAACGACCGCTACGGCCATGCCGCGGGCGACACGGTGCTGGTCGAGGTGGCGCGGCGGCTGGTGGCGGCGATGCGGGCCAGCGACACGGTGGCGCGCCTGGGCGGTGACGAGTTTGTGGTGCTGATCGAGTCGGCGCAGGGCGCGCGCGAGGTGCTGCAGATGTGCCGCAAGCTGCTGTCCACCCTGCGCGAGCCGGTGCATCTGGACTCGGGTACGACGCTGTCGGTAGGCGCCAGCATCGGGCAGGCCATGTACCCGGACGATGGACTGGATTTGCCGCACCTGCTGCACGCTGCCGACCAGGCGATGTACGCCTGCAAGGCGACCGGTATGCTCCAGTGCGGCATGCCGCACAACAGGCCTGCGCAGTTGTTGCCGGTACCCCCACAGGCCGCGTTGCCGCCCATAATGGGTGCCCACCTCGCCCATGAACCCGCCCTTGAGCCTGCCGATGTGCCCCCACACGGCGGCCCATCCCACACCATGGTTTCTGAAGCCGACCTGCACGCCCAGATACAGCAACTGCAACAGCAGTACCAAGCCCTGCAAGCGGACTATCAGAACCTGCAGGCGGAAAAAATCCAGCAGCACATTGCTGCCGATCTGTGGCTGGCGCAGCGCACCCGTGAGCTACAGGCCGAAGCGCTGGAGCAAAAAAAGGCCGAAACCCTGCAGAGGGTGTTCTACCGCATTGCCGAGCGTGCGGCAGCCGATCTGTCGTTCTACGACTTTTTGCAAACCGTGCACGGCCTGCTGGGCGAGCTGCTGTATGCCAAGAATTGCTATGTGTGCCTGTACGACGCGGCCAAGCACGTGCTCAATTTCCCGTATTACGTGGACGAGCGCGATGGCGATGTGATGCAGTGCAACGATGTGCCCTACCGCAAGGGCTTGTCGGAATACGTGCTGCGCACCGGGCGGCCGCAACTCATTGACCATGCGCGGTTTCTGGTACTCCAAGCGGCGGGCGATATCACCGAAGCCAGCGGCGACCTGAGCTTTACCAGCTGGCTGGGCGTACCCATGTACATCCAGGGCGTGGTCAGCGGCCTGCTGGTGGTGCAGGGCTACGCGCCGGGCATCGGCTACAGCGCGTCGGACGTGGATATTTTGTCTTTTGTGGCCAACCACGTCAGCAGTGCCATCGAGCGCCACCAGGCGCTGGACGAGGTGCGCAAATCCGAGACGCGCTACCGTACTGTGATCGAAAACGTGGGCGTGGGCGTGGTGGTGGTGCAAGACCGGCGCATGGTGTTTGCCAACCCCAGCCTGGTGCGCATCGTCGGCCATTCGTTGGAATTTTTGTTGTCCAGCCCCTTTACCGCGACCGTGCACCCGGACGATGTGGCGGTCATGCTGGACCGCCACGAGCGCCGGCTGCGCGGCGAGGACGTCGAGTCGTTCTACAGCCTGCGCATCGTCACGCAGCAGGGCGAAGAGCGTTCGCTGGAGCTGTCGGCCGTGAAGATCGAATGGGGCAAGCGCGATGCCACCTTGCTGTTTGTGGTGGATGCTACCGCCCGTGTGCATGCCGAGCACACCCAGCGGCTGACGCTGCACAAACAGTCGGAGCTCAACGACATGAAGTCGCGCTTCATCTCCATGGCCTCGCACGAGTTCCGTACCCCGCTGGCCATCATTTTGTCGTCGGCCGAGCTGCTCAAATACTACGGCGACCGCCTGCCTGAGGCTGAAAAAGCCGAAGTCATCCACACCATCGAAGGCGGCGTGCAGCGCATGACGCGCATGCTGGACCGGGTGTTGCTGCTGGGCAAGGCCGAGGCGCAGATGCTGGAATTCCAGCCCCAGCCGTTGGACTTGGCGGGGCTGTGCCTCAGCCTGGTGGAAGATGCCCGTATCCAGCAGCCCGAGACCCGCTGTGCATGGCAGACCGACTTTGCCGACATGCCCGCCAGCGGCGTGTTTGACGAGAAACTGCTGCGCCATATTTTTGGCAACCTGCTGTCCAACGCCCTCAAATATTCGCCGCAGGGGGGCACCGTGGGCTTTCGGGTGTTCCCGGTGGACGGGGGCCTGGTGTTTGAAGTATCCGACCAGGGCATCGGCATCCCGGAGGGCGAGCGGGCGCATTTGTTCGAGCCGTTTCACCGCGCGTCCAATGTCGGCGATATCCAGGGCACCGGCCTGGGGCTGTCCATCGTCAAGAACGCGGTGGACCTGCACGGCGGCAGCATCGAGGTGCGCAGCCTGCTGCCGCAGGGCACCTGCTTTTCTGTCCGCATCTAGCGCCGCTTTCTCCCGGCGGCGCACGCTTATAAAATACGTCGACCCAGGCAGTACACGCTTCGTTACGCCACACCTGCCCGGGCAGGCTGGTTTCACGATCCGTTGGCATACCGGGAACAGACATGGCGCGTATTTTGGTGATCGAAGACGAAGCTCCGATCCGTGCAAACCTGCTGCGTTTCATCCGGCTGGAAGGCCATGAGGGCATCGGCGCGGCCAACGGCCAACAGGGCCTGCAAGCGGCGCAAGACAGTCTGCCCGCGCTGATTTTGTGCGATGTGATGATGTCCCCGATGAACGGCATGGAGGTGCTGGCCGCGCTCCAGCACCACACGGGATTGCAACGCGTTCCCTTCATCTTTTTATCGGCTAGCGCAGAACCCGAGCGCCTGGAAGAAGCTCTGCGCTTGGGTGCCAGCGGCTATGTGACCAAGCCGTTCAACTTTGCACAATTGCGCGCGGTGCTGCAGCAATACGTGCCAGCCACCCCCGCCGACTGACCGCATGGCCCGCATCTTGATCGTGGACGACGACCCCGCGCTGCTGCGCCTGCTGGCGCTGCGCCTGCACTACGAAGGCCATACCGCCATCGAAGCCGCCAGCGGAGCCGCCGCGCTGGCCAAGCTGGAGCATGCGCTTCCGCACACCATGATCACCGACCTGCAGATGCCGGGCATGGACGGCCTGCAGCTGTTCGAGGCCGTGCACCGCCGCTACCCGCTGCTGCCGGTGCTGATGCTGACCGCCAACGGCACCATTGCCCATGCCGTCAAGGCCATGCAGCGCGGCGTGTTTGGCTACATCACCAAACCGTTTGAGGGTGCAGATCTGATGCGCGAAGTCGACCGCGCGCTGGCCGTGTCATCTGCCCTGGGGGCCGACATGCCCAGCGAAGACGGCGGCGAAACCTGGCGCGAAGCCATCGTCACCCGCAGCCCGTTGATGGAGAAGCTGCTGGCCGAGGCCCGACTGATGGCCCAAAGCGATGCCTCGGTGCTGATCTACGGCGAAAGCGGTACCGGCAAAGAACTGCTGGCCCGGGCCTTGCACGCCTCCAGCCCCCGCGGTGCCGGGCCGCTGGTGGCGGTGAACTGCGGGGCCATCCCCGAAAACCTGGTCGAATCCGAGCTGTTTGGCCACGTCAAGGGCGCATTTACCGGTGCCGTGCGCGACAGCGTCGGCCTGTTCACCAGCGCCCACCGGGGCACGATTTTTCTCGACGAAATTGCCGACCTGCCCCTGACCATGCAGGTCAAACTGCTGCGCGTGCTGCAAGAGCGCGAGGTGCGGCCGGTGGGGGCCGCCAAGTCGCACAAGGTGGACGTGCGGGTGATTTCGGCCTCTAACCGCCTGCTGTCCGACGAGGTGGCGGCAGGGCGCTTTCGCGAAGACCTGTTTTACCGCCTGAATGTGGTTGGTCTGACCCTGCCGCCCCTGGCCGAGCGCCGCGAAGACGTGGTGCTGCTGGCCAACCACTTTATGCGCAGCCTGGCGCAGCGCTACGCCAAGTCCATCACCGCGTTTGCACCCGGGGGGCTGGAGCAGCTCAGCAAGGCCGCCTGGCCCGGCAATGTGCGGCAGCTGCAGAACGTGGTGGAGAAATGCGTGGTGCTGTGCACCGGCTCCCTCATCGCCGCCAGCCTGGTGCAAAGCGCGTTGAGCAGCCAGGGCAACGAGCTGCTGCCGCTGGACGAGGCGCGCAAAGAATTTGAGCGCGGCTACCTGTCGCAGCTGCTCAAAATCACCAACGGCAGCGTCGCCCAGGCCGCCAAATTGGCCCACCGCAACCGTACCGATTTCTACGCGCTGCTAGCCCGCCACGGCATCGACGCGGCCCACTTCAAGGCCTGATGCGGGTTTCGGCGCAGCCCGGTGGTGTAAAAAATAGAGGTTAAAAATAGTCTTTGGCGCAGATAAAACCTGCGATGGCAGCTATTTATTTTGTAGCAAGAAACAATTTAAAACCTGGAACTGTCTTCTACCTGCCGCACTCCCACGTTGAACATTGAGTTTGATAAATCACAACGAGAGCGCTGCATGCCCCACCCCTTGGTTCCTTTTTCTCGATTTTTGTCCCGTGCCGGTTCTTGCTCCGCGGCGGCCCTGCTGGCACTGGCCTGCGGGTTGGGCGCTGGCGTGGCCCAGGCGCAAGACATGTACATCAACGGCACGGTCGGCGGCGCCATTGCGCCCGGCGTGTATGGCCAGATCAACTTTGGCTCGCGGCCACCGCCGCCGGTTTTGTATGCCCAGCCCATGCTGGTCCAGCGTGGCCCCATCGCCGAGCCGCCGCTGTACCTGTATGTGCCACCGGGCCACTCCAAAAACTGGCGCCGCTACTGCGGGCGCTACAACGCCTGTGGTCGGCCGGTGTACTTTGTGCAGGTCAACGAGCGCAACCGCTGGTGGGCACCGCCACACGGTGGCCCGCGCCCCGAGCACGACCGGCGTGACGGCCCACGCCAAGGCCGTGGCCACGATGACCACGGCCGCGGCAATGACCGTAACGACCATGGTCGCGATGACCGTGGCTCCGGACGCGGTGGTCCGGGCCACCGCCAGTTTGACAACTAAAACAGGCTCTAGCGCAGGTAATACCTGCACGAGTCGCTAGTGATTCTATAGCGTCTGGCTGCCAGGCAAACGAAAACCCCGCCAGCACTACCTTGCCGTGGGCGGTGCCGCTTTTGAGCGGGGCTTCGGGGTGGCTCAAGGGTGAATTGGTGTGGTATCCGATGGTTTTCGTACAGGGTCCGTGTGAAGACGATCCGACTTTAGAGCGACAAGCGTATTGATAAGGTGGCTTTGGACGGAGGCACTTTCAAACGAAAATTGAAAATGTGGCCTACCTGCAGGCGCTCATCTGCACCGCCCGTGGCGGCACCCCGGCGGCTGCCAGCGCCACCCTCAAGCGGCTGGAAATCCAGCTGGGCTCGCGTTTGTTTGGACGCCCAACCCGGGCCCTGGGGCTCACCCCCAGGGCCAGGCCCTATTTCCCTCCTGGGGCACCGAACCCTATCCGCTGCACGCCCTGCTGCCCAGCGGCCGCTTTGTGCCCAGCCGGGTGCGGACGCTGGTGGAGTTTTTGGCGCTCAGGTTCGCGCGCTTGTTAGAGCCTGCGGGCTGATCAGGTCCCGACCTGCACCGACTGTCCGGTGGCATAAAACTGCCCACCGGCCACGTAGTGCAGGGTCCGCAGCGTGTCGGGTGCGGCATCGAAGTGCCAGCGGCCATCGCTGAACACGCGTTCGTCGGCCCAGGCAGCCACCACTTCGGCGATGAACAGGTCGTACTGGCCCTGGTTGTGCGGCTCGGGCAGCACCCGGCACTCCAGCCAGGCTACGCAGCCTTGCACCAGCGGCGCGGCGATCTGGCTGGCGGCAATGGTGGTGATGCCGTGCTGCGCCAGTTTGCCCGGCACGGTACGGGGGCTGTCGGTTCCTACTGCCAGGGTAAGCGCTGCCATGGCCACGCAGGGGATGTTCAGGGCAAACACTCCGCTGGCCTCCACCAGTAGCCGC
Organism: Rhodoferax sp. RT5P35; assembly: GCF_056521385.1. Lineage (NCBI taxonomy): Bacteria > Pseudomonadati > Pseudomonadota > Betaproteobacteria > Burkholderiales > Comamonadaceae > Rhodoferax > Rhodoferax sp. RT5P35. Next base: position 182,240 of record NZ_JBWMAX010000005.1, read on the forward strand.
GTCAGGGTGGCCTTGTCGATTACCACCATCACCTTGGGCGGGTCGAAGTCCAGCGGCATGGCCCAGGCCGCGGCCATCACATTGACATTGCCGCTGTGGGCCGATGACACCAGCACGACGGGGCCGTGGTTCATCAGCCGGTAGGCTTTGGCGAGGGGTACGGGAATGCAATGGGACAGGGCGGGTAAAGTCATGGCGGCACTTTATCCCAGAGGCTTTGAGGCCGCTTGGGCGCGGGCCAGCAGCCGCTGCAGGTTTTGGCGAAAATCTCGTAAATCACCCACCAGGAGCCAATATGCAACGCCAAGAATTTACCGATACTCTGGCCCTGGAAGGCTTCGACACGCCGGTCACCGTGGCCCGCGAACCCAATGGCAACACGGATGTGCACACCCATGCATTCGAGGCCAAGGCCTTGGTGCTCCAGGGTGGGCTGACCATTACCGTGGCCGGTGTGGAGCAGGTTTATTCGGCGGGCCAGGTGTTCCATCTGTCTGCGCTGACGCCGCACTCCGAGCACTACGGGCCTGAGGGGGTAGAGTACCTGGTAGGCCGGAAATAAGCCGGTCTCTTTTTTAAGCTGTTAATCCAAGGAAACCATGAAAAAGTCTGCCACCGCTTCCGCCAAATCTGCACCCAGCATCAACATCGGCATTGGTGACAAAGACCGCGCGGCCATCGCCAAAGGGCTGAGCCGCCTGCTGGCCGACACCTACACGCTGTACCTCACCACCCACAATTTCCACTGGAACGTGACCGGCCCGATGTTCAACACCCTGCACCAGATGTTCATGGTGCAGTACACCGAGCTGTGGGCGGCGGTAGACCCGGTGGCCGAACGCATCCGCTCGCTGGGCCATGCCGCGCCGGGCTCGTATGCGCAGTTCAGCCAGCTGGCCTCGGTGCCCGATGCACCCGCCACTCCGCCCAAGGCACTGGAGATGGTGCGCATCCTGGTGCAGGGCCACGAGGCCGTGGCGCGCACCGCCCGCGAACTGTTCCCGGTGGCCGACAAAGCCAACGACCAGCCCACCGCCGACTTGCTGACCCAGCGCCTTACGGTGCACGAGCAAACCGCGTGGATGCTGCGCTCGCTACTGGAAGAGTAATTTGCTATTAAAAAAAGAGCTACTGGCGCATGTTTTATATGCGCCAGTAGCTCTTTTATGGCTGAAAACTTCAGGCGTAGGTATTGAGTTGGGTGCCCAGGCTACCACTAGTAGCCAGCGCGGGTGCCGCTGCAGGCTGGGGGATGGATTCGATCAGCGCCTGGGCCGCCACGGCCTGTGCGTCCAGGGCTTTTTTCAGCACCCGGATATTCAGGCTGTCGGACGTTGGGGCTTGAGCAGCCGCGGTGGCGGACTGCACGGCGGCGGTGCTGGCGATATTCATGGCGAGTCTCCTGACGATATAAGTATATCGGCAGGGTGGCCTGTGACTTGAGCGGTTTAATGTGAAAGTTAGTGCAACAGCCGCACGGCTGCAATGGCCACCCAGCCCAGCACAAAGTTCAGCACCACCAGGGTGTGGATTTTTCCAGCAGCCTTGGCCGCTAACGGCCATTCGGCTGCCGCCACCGCGCGTTTGAACTGGGCGAATCCGGCAAACTGGATGTGCCCAAACGCCAGCACCATCACCACGCCCAGGCCGGCCATCACCGCCCAGCCCAGCGGCACGCTGCCACCCCCGGATGTGGCCGCTTTCATGCCGCTGCCGAACATATGCCCACCCGTGGCCAGCAGCAGCACGATGGCGCCCAGCACCAGCCGGAAAAACCGCTGCCATACCTGCACCATCAGCCGGGCACGGGGCTGCGCCTCCAGCGCCAGCAAGGCGGCAGGCCGCAGCGCAAACAGCATGCATGTCATGCCACCCATCCAGACGATGGCGGCGGCGAGGTGGAGGAGTTTGAGAATGTCGTACATGAAGCTTTCGGTGGGTTATTTGGTGCGCGCCGGACCGGGCGGCTTGGGGGCTGACAGCAGGGCCTGCAGTGGCTGGTATGCGCCCGATGGCAAGACCACCCGGGTCAGGGGAACGTCGACTTTTTCAGCGGGCACTACGCCGTCTTTTTCTTTCAGCCGGACGAACAGGCCTTTTCTGCTGATATGCACATGGCTTACCGTATGGCGTTCGCCCTGGTATTGCACATCGGTACCCGGTTTGTAGAGCGCAATCCACATCGCTGGTGTGGCATCTTCTTCCGGCGCGGCTTCTGTGGGCGACGCCATCGCGGGCGTGGCGATGCTGGGCAGGGCGGGGGTTACCGCTGTGCTGGCCACGCCTGCGGCAGGCGCAGCCGCCGTGGGGGGTGTGTCGAACAGGGAGTCAAAATCGTCGCTCAACTGCGGCTTTCTTTCACGGGTCGGTACGGTATCGGGCGGGTGGGATGTCGCCAGCAGGCCGGGTGCGTGCGCTATAAAATTAATAGCAAATTACGCAGGCAGCACATGCGCTAGCGTTGAATTTAACACGCAAACGATTTGGCTGCCTGGCGTGCGGGGTTAAACTGCCCACCCCCTTCTTGTCGTCCTGCCCGACGTGCCCCCATGCCATTTGCCTCCCTGGGACTTGCTCCCGCCTTGCTGCGCGCCGTGCGCGAACAGGGCTTTACCGCGCCTACCGCCATCCAGACCTCGGCCATTCCGGCCATCGTGCGCGGGGCGGATGTGTGGGCCGCAGCCCCCACCGGCTCGGGCAAAACCGCCGCCTTCGCCTTGCCCCTGCTGCAGCGCCTGATGGACGCGCCGCGCCAAGACGGCAAGCGCCGCCCCCGCGTGCTGGTGCTGGTGCCCACACGCGAACTGGCGGCCCAGGTGGCCGAGGTGTTCCGTGGCCTGGCCCAGCACCTGCCACAGCCGTTAAAAATTGCGGTGGTCTTTGGTGGCGTGTCCATCAACCCGCAGATGATGGGGCTGCGCGGCGGGGCCGACATCGTGGTCGCCACGCCGGGCCGTTTGCTCGATCTGGTGGGCCACAACGCCCTGCAACTGTCTAACGTGGCGGCGCTGGTGCTGGACGAGGCCGACCGCCTGCTCGACCTGGGCTTTGCCGAAGAGCTGGCCCGCGTGCTCACGCTGCTGCCCGCCCAGCGCCAGAACCTGTTGTTCTCGGCCACCTTCCCGCCCGCCATCGACGCCCTGGCCGTCCAGCTCCTGCGCGACCCGGTGCGCATCGAGATGGCCGCCCTACCCACGATTCACACTACCCACACCGCCGCGCCCGCCATTGCCCAGCGCGCCATCGCCGTGGATGCCAGCCGCCGCACCCAGTTGCTGCGCCACCTGGTGCAGACGAACAGCTGGCAGCGCGTGCTGGTGTTTGTGGCTACCAAGTTCTCCGCCGAGATCGTGGCTGACAAGCTGCGCAAGGCCGACATCTGGGCCGAACCCTTCCACGGCCAGCTCAGCCAGGGCAAACGCACCCAGGTGCTGGACGACTTCAAGGCCGGGCGTGTGCACGTGGTGGTGGCCACCGACCTGGCCGCGCGCGGCATCGACGTGGCCGAATTGCCGGTAGTCGTCAATTACGACCTGCCGCGCTCTGCCGTCGATTACGTGCACCGCATCGGCCGCACCGGCCGCGCCGGGCAAAGCGGCGAGGCGTTTAGCTTCATTACCGCCGACACCGAAGCCCACTTCGCCCTTATCGAAAAGCGCCAGGGCCTGAGCCTGCCGCGCGAAGAAGTGGTGGGATTTGAGCCGGTAGAACTGGCCGTACCGTCCCTGCCCGCGCAGACCAACGGCGGCATCAAAGGCAAACGGCCCAGCAAGAAGGACAAGCTGCGGGCTGCTGCGGCGGGTTGATCTGCTCTAAATTTAGAAAAAATAGGCCTCTAGCGTAGATTCTGCTTGCGCTAGTAGCTATTAAAAGAAGAGCATTTCAACGCTGCTGCGTTTTGTCTTAATCGGCAGCGATTTCTACGCTGTCTTCGTCTTCCATTGTTTCACTGTCCATCACCGCAATCTCGGCGTACTGCACGCCGTTGAGCTGGTGGCGGTAGGCTGTGTAGGCGTGGCGGGCCGCAGCCTCGTCGTCGCCTTCGTCATCGGCCGTGGCGGCCTGCAAATGCAGCTTGGCCGCCGCCGCAAAGTGGTGCGCCGCCATGCGGTGGTGGTCGCCTACGGTTTCAAACTCTTCGTCGAAAATCTCGGTCGGTAGTTCGATGGCGGGCGTGCTGTTGGAAGTCATAAAAGTCTCGCAAAGGTGGCAACGGCGACATGCCGCTGCGCCAGCATCGGTGTACGGCATGAAGACTTGATGACAGAGGGCACTTTTGCCAGCTTGATCTTTGTCGCAGGTGAAACCATAATGGTTCCATTTTGGTTGGATCCGCTATGTCCACGACCTTGACGTTAAAAAACATCCCCGATGCCCTGTATGGCCGCCTCAAACAGGCTGCAGATGCCCACCGCCGGAGCTTGAATAGTGAGGTACTCGTGTGCCTGGAGGCCATTTTGCTGCCACAGAAATCACCCGTGGAAGAGCGCCTGACCCGCGCCCGGCAGTTGCGCCAGGCCTTGCCCACAGGCGCGTTCACCGCCGCAGACATTGCCCAACTGCGCGAAGAGGGCCGTGCGTGATCGTTGTCGATACCAATATTCTGGCCTATCTTTACCTGCCAGGTGACTTTACCGAGCAGGCGGAAGACCTCTTGCGCCAGGATGCCGATTGGGTCGCCCCCGCTCTGTGGCGCAGCGAATTTCGCAACATCCTGGCAGGCTATCTGCGGCGCGGCACGCTGACGTTTGAGCAAGCCTATGCGATCCAGCGTGAGGCCGAGGCCTTGTTGCGCGGACAGGAGTACGAGCTGGATTCGTATGCGGTTTTGGATTTGGTGCGCAGCAGTGAGTGCTCAGCCTATGACTGCGAGTTCGTGGCGCTGGCGGTGCAGCTAGGGGTACGGCTTGCAACTATGGACAAGAAGGTGCTGCGGAATTTTCCGGGGTATACGTTTTCGCTAGGTGCGCACTGAGAAAGAATGGCGAGTGCTCTCCTTTTTTATTCTAAAAAAGAGAGCTTCTCACGCTCTTGGAATAAGCACAGGAGCCTGTTTTAATGCCTGAAAAAATAGGCTAAAACTTCAAATTAAGGCCGGAACGGGTGCGGCGGCTCCCGTTCCGCCCATGCTCAAACAGGCCTCAACATCCACTCATGCGCCGGGTCGTTCTTGAAGACCCAGAAGCGGTTGGGCCCGGCCATCACGTTCAGGTAGTACAGGTCGTAGCCGTGCGGTGCGGTGACCGGGTGGTAGCCGCGCGGGACCATCACCACGTCGTGGTTCTCCACGGCGCAGGCTTCATCCAGGCTGCGGTCGTCGGTGTAGACGCGTTGGAAGGCGAAGCCCTGCGGTGGGTTCAGGCGGTGGTAGTAGGTTTCTTCCAATAGCGTCTCGACCGGCGGCTGCTCGATGTCGTGCTTGTGCGGGGGGTAGCTGCTGGAGTGGCTGGCCGGGGTGAGCACTTCGACCACCAGCAGGTGCGCGGCGGTCGGGTCGTCGTGGGGCAGCACGTCGCAGACGTAGCGGGTGTTGGTGCCTTGGCCGCGCACGCTGCGGCGCATGCTGGCCGGGTCGATGACGCGCACAGCGTGGGGCGTGTCGCCTGCGGGGGCGGTGCACAGGCCCAGCTCGGCATCGGTGTCGGCCCGCACCACCACGGTCTTTCCGCCGGGCACATAGACCGCAGCGGGCGAGACCTCTTCGAACACGCTGGTACGGGTGCCCAGTTTCTCGTAGGTTTGGCCGTCTACCGTGACGGTGACGGTGCCGGTGAGCACCACCAGGCAGAGTTCGCGGGTGCTGGTGTTCACCGTTTCGGTTTCGCCGGCGGCCAGGCGCACGGCGCGGAAGCCCACGTGGGTCCAGCCTGCGCGCTCGGGGGTGACGTTGACGATTTCGCGGCCCGTTGGGGCGGCTTTGGCGAGGAGGGGGCTGACCATCTCAGCCGCCGATCTTGTCTACCAGGCCGCGCAGGGTGTCATAGCCCTTTTTCGCGTACTCGTAGCTGGGGGCGACGGCCGGATCTTGCTCGGCTTCCACCACCAGCCAGCCCTCAAAACCGGCGTTTTTCAGTGTGGTCAGCACGGCTTCGTAGTCCAGGCCGCCATCGCCGGGCACAGTGAAGGTGCCGTTGATCACGCCGTTCAGAAAGCTCCAGCCGTCGTTGCGGGCCTGGGCGATCACCGGGACGCGCACGTCCTTGCAATGCACATGCACCACGCGTTCCACGTGTTTCTTAAGCAGCGCGACAGGGTCGGCGGCACCGCCGAAGTAGGCGTGGCCGGTGTCGAACAGCAGGAAGACCTTGGTCGGGTCGGTCAGCGCCATCAGCTTGTCCACGTCGGCGGGCGACTCCACGTAGGCACCCATGTGGTGGTGGTAGGCCAACTTGATGCCGTAGGTTTTGACCAGGTGCTCGCCAAACGCGTTCAGGCGGTCGGCATAAGCCTTCCACTGGGCTTCGCCAGCGAAGCGGGGGCGCTTGGAGACGGGGGTGTCGATCTGGCCCTGGATGGTGTCGGCGCATTCGCCATAGACCACTACCTTGACTCCGTTGTATTGCAGCTTGGCCATGTGGGCCTTGCAGCGTTCGATTTCGGCTTCCACCGAGTCGTTGCCTAAAAAGCCCGAATACCAGCCGGACACGCAAACCAGGCCGAACTCGTCCAGCTTGGCTTTCAGGCCAGGGCCGTCCTTGGGGAATTTGTTGCCCAGCTCGAAGCCTTCGTAGCCGATTTCCTTGCCTTCGCTCAGGGCCGTTTCCAGCAGGGTTTCGCCGCCCAGCGAGGGCAGGTCGTCGTTCATCCAGGACAGGGGGTTGATGCCGATGCGTACGTTCCAGGTCATGTTGCTTCTCTTTAGTTAAATGCGTTGTTCAAGTTTGGCGGCGGTGTAGCGTGTGTGCGCTTCATTCACTTCTGCGCGCTCGGAGACAGCGGGAATCGCCACTTCCCACCAGCAGCCGCCTTCGGCCGTGGTGCGGTGGTGGGTGGTGTCGATCACCACCACCTGCGTTTTGGTGGCGGCGCGGGCTGCCACCATGGCGGTCTTCAGCTCAGCCAAGTCTTTGACGTGCACGGCATCCGCGCCCATGCTGCGGCCATGCATGGCAAAGTCGATCTGGCTGCTGCTGCCGCCCTCGGGAATGCAGTCATCCAGCATGTTGTTGAAGCTGGGTATGCCGCTGGCGCGCTGCAGGCGGTCGATGCAGCCGTAGCCCCGGTTGTCCAGAATCACCACAATCAGCTTTTTGCCCAGCAGCACCGAAGTGGCTAGCTCAGAGTTCATCATCATGTAAGAGCCGTCGCCCACAATGACGATGACTTCCTGGTCGGGCCGGGCCATCTTGGCACCCAAGGCCCCGGCCACTTCGTAGCCCATGCACGAATAGCCATATTCCACGTGGTAGTTGCCGGGCCGGGTGGCGCGCCAGAGCTTGTGCAGTTCGGCGGGCAGGGTACCTGCGGCGCAGACCACCACGTCGCGCACATCGCTGTTGTCTACCGAATCGCGCACGGTGCCGATGACCTCTGCGTCGTAGGGCAGCACGTCTCTGGGGATGGCGGTGGTGAGTTCAGTGACGCGGGCCACCCAGCCTGCAGCCAGGGTGCGGGCGCGGGTGGTCCAGGCAGGTGCTGCTTTCCAGTCGCCTGCGGCAGCGCTGAGCTGGGCCAGGCCCACGCGGGCATCGGCCACCAGGGCGGCACCATTCCATTTGGTGGCATCAAAGCTTTGCACATTCAGGCAAAGCAGTTTTGCTTTGGCAAACAGGGCGTGCGAGCCGGTGGTGAAGTCTTGCAGGCGGGTGCCCACCGCCAGCACCAAGTCTGCTTCGCGGGCCATTTCGTTGGCGGCGGGGCCGCCGTCTACGCCAATGCCGCCCAGGTTCAGCGGGTGGTCCCAGGGCAGGCTGCTCTTGCCGCCATGCGATTCGACCACCGGGATGCCGTATTTCTCGGCAAAGGCCCGCAGCGCGTCCCAGGCCTGGCTGTACAGCACGCCGCCACCGGCCACGATGAGGGGTTGTTTGGCGGTTTTCAGCAAAGCGGCGGCGGTGTCCAGCTCGCGGGTGTCGGCGGGCGGGCGGCGGAAGTAGAGGGTACCGGGCTGCAGAAAGCTTTCCGGGCAGTCAAAGGCCATGGTCTGCACGTCTTGCGGCAGCGACAGGCACACCGGGCCGCAGCTGGCCGGATCGGTCAGCACCTGGATGGCGCGGGGCAGGGCGGTCAGGATCTGCTCGGGCCGGGTGATGCGGTCAAAGAAGCGGGTGACGGGGCGGAACGCGTCGTTGGCGTTCATGTCGCCGTGCTGAAAGTTCTCGATTTGCTGCAGCACGGGGTCCGGGGCGCGGCTGGCAAAGGTGTCGCCAGGTAGCAGCAGCACCGGCAGGCGGTTCACATGGGCCACAGCGGCGGCTGTTACTAAATTGGTAGCACCAGGCCCAATGCTGGTGCTCACTGCCATGATTTTTTGCCGAAAATTAGCCTTGGCGTAGGCGATGGCCGCGTGGGCCATACCCTGCTCGTTGTGGGCGCGGTAGGTGGGCAATGTGGCGCGCTCGGCGTACAGGGCTTCGCCAATACCGGCCACATTGCCGTGGCCAAAGATGGTGAACACGCCCGCGCAGTAGGGCTGGGTGCTGCCGTCGGCCATCTCGACTTGCAGTGCGGCCAGGTGCTTGACCAGCGCCTGGGACATGGTGAGTTTCTGGGTTTTCATAGGGCGGATGGATTAGACAGATTTACGTTTGCGCCAGGCGTCCACCAGGACGGAGAAGTTCTGGGCTACGGCATTTTTAAACGCCGCGTCGTCGATTTCATTTTTGAGCCACTGCAGCGAGGGCGTAGCCCACAGTGTGCGCCCAACCATAAAGCCCTTGACGATGGGATTGGTAGCTTGGGCAAAGCTGTCGGCCAGCAGTTGCAAGGGCTGGTTCAGGCCCAGGATGACCGCGCCACGGCAGTGCGGGTCGCGCTCGGCCACCAGGGCGGCCAGGTCGGTCCAGCCCTGGGGCTGCATGGGGGCCAGCTTCCACCACTCGGGCTGCACGCCCAGGTTGTAGAAGCGCTTCACGGCGCGCAGCACGGCGGTATCTTCGGTGCCAGCGGGGGTCAGGGCGCGCGGGCAGATGATTTCCAACAGCAGCTCGTTGCCGCTGGCGCGGGTGGCTTCCCAGAGTTCCAGCACTTTTTGCTCTTGCTCTAAACGAAGTGCATATGCGTCGTCCGGGTGGTAGTGCACCAGGCATTTCACCACCTGTTCGGTGGGCCAGTTAATCAGAGCGCTACCCACCGAGCGGGTGCCGTCAAAGCGCAGCGGGCGTGAGCTGGGCAGCTCAATAGGCCTGCCGACCCACCAGCCACGGCCGGTGGCGCTGGCAAGGGCATCGCGGCCGTAGTCGCCACCGTCGATCAGCACGCCCACATGGCCTTGCAGGCTGTGGCTGGCCTCCACCTGTTCGGCGGTTTCGACCAGCAGCTTTTTGAGCGCGGGGATGCGCGATTCGTCGGCACCGGCTTCGCGCACCATGTCAAAGAACTGGCTGCGGTGGTCAAAGGCCAGCACGCACATCTCGTTCCAATCCGGGCGCGCCGCAGTGACGCGGTGCAGATGGGCCAGCTGCTGGTCGGCATCTACCTTGGGGTTGCGGCTGCCGCCAAACCAGTGGGTCAATTCAGCCGGGGTGGGCATGGCGGCGGAGCAGGCGTGGCGCGACACCACGATGGCACCGCAAGCGTTGGCCACCTGGGTGGAGGCAGCCCAATCTTTACCCTGCAGCAGGCTGGCCATCAGGCCGGACAGGAAGGAGTCGCCCGCGCCCAGCACGTTCAGCACCTCGACCCGCTCGCCCTGGAAGGTGGGCGCGTCGTCGATGTGGGCTGGGATGTCACCTTCGATCACGGTGCAGCCATCGGCCCCGCGCTTAACCACCAGGGTGGCGGCGCTGAGTTGGCGTACGGCGCGCAGGCAGGCCATCAGGTCGCCCGCAATGCCCCCGGCGATGAAGAATTCTTCTTCGGTGCCCACCAGCAGATCGAATGCGGGCAGCACTTCCTGGAGTTGCTGGGTCACGTGTGCATCCGCCACATAGCGGTTCTCGCCCGCGCCGCGGCTGGTCAGGCCCCAGAGCACGGGGCGGTAGTCGATGTCCAGCACGCGGGTCACGCCGTGTTTTTTGGCGTAGGTCAAGGCAGCCAAGGACGCGCTGCGGGTACCAGGGGTGCTGAGGTGGGTGCCGGTGATGGCCAGGGCGCGGCACTGGGCGATGAAGTCTTCGCGGATTTCACTGGCATCGACCGCCATGTCGGCGCAGTTTTCACGCATGAACAGCAGGGGGAAGGTGTCGCGGTCTTTCAGGCCCAGCAAAACCATGCCGGTCAGGCGCTCGGGGTCGATCTGCACCTGGCTGGTGTCGCAGCCCTCGGCGGCCAGGGTTTCGGTAAGGAAACGGCCCATTTGCTCGTTGCCCACGCGGGACAGCATGGCGCTTTTGAGCCCCAAGCGGGCCACGCCAAAAGCCAGGTTGGCCGAGCTGCCACCCAGGGTCATGGCCATGCTGCGTGCGTCTTCCAGGCGGCTGCCGAATTGTTGGGCGTACAGATCTACTGCCAGGCGGCCCAGGCAGGCGAGGTCGATACGGCGACCAGTGGGGAAGTTCAGTTGGCTCATCGAGGTACGGTGTTGTGCGGAAAAAGGTTCCCGTGGGTACGGAAAGGCGGCGTGTACAGCACGGAGCTGTGGCAGATGCAACGACTATAAATTGTAGAGAAATATTTTTCTCTAAGTGTAATCACTTAGAAATTTATTTTCTATTTTTGGGTTTTTTGATTACAGTACAGGCCGTGGTTGAGGGTATTTCTTTGTGCCCCAGCCTCACCTAACCCAACGGCACACAACCCCGCCGTTTACCAATAACTCTGGAGACGCATCCCAATGAAAAACCTACAAAAGCTTGTACTTGCCGCAGCCGTGTCAACCACCTTGCTGGCCCCCCTGGCGGCACACGCTCAAAAAGTGGGCTTGGCCATGGCCCAGCTGGATACCTTTTTGACGATTCTGAAAGACGGTGTGGTCGATGCCGGCAAAAAGTCGGGTGCGACGGTGCAAGTGGAAGATGCCCAGGCCGATGTAGGTAAACAGCTGAGCCAGATCCAGAATCTGATCGCCCAGAAGGTTGATGCCATCATCGTCAACCCGGTGGACACCGATGTCACCCCCAAGATCACCAAGATGGTGACCGATGCCAAGATTCCGCTGGTCTATGTGAACCGCAAGCCGGTGGACTTTGCCAAGCTGCCAGCCGGTGTGGCATTTGTGGCCTCTGACGAAGTGGTCTCTGGCACTGTGCAAACCCAGGAAGTCTGCCGTTTGCTCAAGGGCAAGGGCGAAATCGTGGTGCTGATGGGCGAGCTGTCCAACGAAGCGGCCCGCACCCGCACCAAGGACATTGAAGACGTGCTGGCCACCCCGGCTTGCAGCGGCATCAAGATTCTGGACAAGCGCGAAGGCAAGTGGGACCGTACCCAAGGCCAGGACATCACCACCAACTGGCTGTCTACCGGCCTGAAGTTTGACGCGATCATCGCCAACAACGACGAAATGGCCATCGGTGCCATCAACGCCCTGAAAGCCTCCAAGAAGTGGACCCCTGCTTCCATCGTGGCCGGTATCGACGCCACCCCGGACGCGCTGGCCTCCATGAAGGCGGGCGACCTAAAGGTCACCGTGTTCCAGAACGCGGCCGGCCAAGGCAGCGGCGCGATGGACGCGGCTTTGAAGCTGTCCAAGAAGCAAGCCGTTGAGCGCTTTGTAAACGTGCCGTTTGAGTTGGTCACCCCCGCCAACCTGGCCAAGTACACCGGCAAGAACTAAGCCATTGCGGATCTGAGGGGGCCCCCTGCCGGGGCACCCTCAGCCCTCACGCCAGGCCTTTCCCCGCAGGAGAGGCGTTTGGCGTGAGGGCTTGCGACAACAAGCCCACCCTCCACCCTTTCATAAAGCCACCAGGATGTCAGACACCGCCACCCTCGACCGCCCGGCCGCCCAGGCTGCCGCCGCGCCTCCGCTGTTGGAGATCAACGGCATTCTCAAAATCTTTCCGGGCGTGGTTGCGCTCAACAACGTGGGCTTCAAGCTGCGCGCGGGCACGGTGCATGCGCTGATGGGCGAAAACGGCGCGGGCAAGTCCACGCTGATGAAGATCATTGCGGGCATCTACATCCCCGACAAGGGCGATATCCGGCTGCGCGGCAAGCCCATCCACATGAAGTCGCCGCTGGATGCCCTGAACCTGGGCATCGCCATGATCCACCAAGAGCTGAACCTCATGCCCTACATGACGGTGGCCGAGAACGTGTGGATCACCCGCGAGCCCAAGAATGCCTTCGGTTTTGTGGACCACGCTGAGCTGTACCGCAAGACCGCCGCGCTGTTCCAAGAGCTGAACATCAAGATCGAGCCGCGCGAAGAAATCCAGAACCTGTCGGTGGCCAGCCGCCAGATGGTCGAGATTGCCAAGGCCGTGTCCTGGAATTCCGACGTGCTGATCATGGACGAGCCCACCTCGGCGCTCACCGAGACCGAAGTGGCGCATTTGTTTGCCATCATCCGCAGCCTGCGCTCCAAGGGCAAGGGCATCATCTACATCACCCACAAGATGAACGAGCTGTTCGAGATCGCCGACGAGTTCTCGGTGTTCCGCGACGGCCAGTACATCGCCACCCACGCCTCCACCGAGGTCACCCGCGACGACATCATCCGCATGATGGTGGGCCGCGAAATCACCCAGATGTTCCCCAAGATGGAGGTGCCGATTGGCGAGGTGGTGCTGTCGGTGAAAGACCTGTGCGTCGAAGGCATTTTCAAGAACGTGAGCTTTGACATCCGCGCCGGTGAAATCGTCGGCATGGCCGGGCTGGTCGGCTCGGGCCGCTCGAACGTAGCCGAGGCGCTGTTTGGCGTAGTGCCCGCCACCTCGGGCACCATCAGTATCAAGGGCGTGCCCATCACCATCGACTCGCCCACCAAGGCACTGGCGGCAGGCATGGCCTTTTTGACCGAAGACCGCAAGGAAACCGGCTGCTTTTTAAGCCTGAACATCCAGGACAACATGGATTCGGCGGTGCTGAACCAGCGCTACGTGTCCAAGGGCTTTGTGCAGGGCGAGCAACTGGCCAAAGACTGTGCCGAGATGGCCAAGCGCCTGCGCGTCAAAACCCCCAGCATGGGTGAAATCATCCAGAACCTGTCGGGCGGCAACCAGCAAAAAGTGCTGGTAGGCCGCTGGCTGCTAACCAACCCGCGCATTTTGATTCTGGACGAACCCACCCGCGGCATCGACGTGGGGGCCAAGGCCGAAATCCACCGCCTGGTGTCTGAACTGGCCGGTACCGGCGTGGCGATTTTGATGATCTCGTCGGAAATGCCCGAAGTGCTGGGCATGAGCGACCGCGTTGTGGTGATGCACGGCGGCCAAGTCACCGGCATTCTGGACCGCAAAGATGCCAACCAGGTGTCCGTCATGGACCTGGCTGCAAAGTAAAAAATCTATAGGAAACCTGCACCATGAGCACCCCCACCGTCGCCCACGTCGCCCCCGCCGCCATCAAAGCGCCGTTCAAATTCCCACCCGAATTCAGCATCTTTCTGGTGCTGGTAGGCATCAGCGTCTTCTTTGAAGCCATTGGCTGGTACCTGAACGGCCAAAGCTTCATCTTCAACGCCGAGCGCCTGAAGGTCATCATCTTGCAGATGTCGGTCATCGGCATCATCGCCATCGGCGTGAACATGGTCATCATCACCAGCGGCATTGACCTGTCGTCGGGCTCGGTGGTGGCAGCATCCGCCGTAGTCGCCGCCAGCCTGGCCCAGGTGTCGGACTTTCCGCGCGCCGTGTTCCCGCACTTGACCGACCTGAGCCCGTTCTGGCCGGTACTGGCCGGGGTGCTGGTGGGCGCGGTGGTAGGTTTGATCAACGGTTCGCTGATTGCATTCACCGGCATCCCGCCCTTCATCGCCACGCTGGGCATGATGGTGGCTGCCCGTGGCTTTGCAAAGTGGTTTACCGGCGGCATGCCTGTCAGCATGTTGACCCCCGAATTTGCCTGGATCGGCGAGGGCAGCAACCCGGTGGTGATATTTTTGGTGATCACGGTGATCGCCCACATCGTGCTGCGTTACACCCGCTTCGGCAAGTTCACCTACGCCATCGGCGCCAACCGCCAGGCGGCCCGCGTGTCGGGCATCAACGTAAACCGCCATCTGATCTGGATCTACACCATTGCTGGTTTGCTCAGCGGCGTGGCAGGCACCGTCACCGCTGCCCGCGCCATCTCCGGCCAGTCCGGCATGGGCGTGAGCTACGAGCTGGATGCGATTGCGGCAGTCGTCATTGGCGGCACCTCGCTGGTGGGCGGCTTGGGCCGGGTAACGGGCACCGTCATCGGCATTTTGATTCTGGGCGTGATGATGTCGGGCTTCACTTTCATCCGCATCGATGCCTACTACCAAGAGATGGTCAAGGGCGGCATCATCGTCGCCGCCGTGGTCGCCGACCAGTACCGTAACAAGAAACGCAAGAGTTAAGGGTAAAAAGTGGCTCTAGCGCAGGTGCTGTATGCGCTGGTAGCTACATTAAATAGAGCAATTTAAAAACTATCCGTATCCACCGTATCCGCCGTGCCTGCCTGGGAGACTGGGAAGCCTCGGCGGTTTGCTTTTGGGGTCTCAGGCGCGGTTTACATCTGCCCGGAACCCGCGCCAAATCCCCGTCTAAAAGCCAGCGGTGTCATGCCCTTCACCGCCCGGAACTGCCGGGTGAAATAGCCCTGCTGGCGGTAGCCGGTAGCCTCTGCTATCTGGGCGATGGGGCGGTCGCCGTCTAGCAGCAGGGCGCAGGCGTGGCCTATGCGCAGCTGTGCCAGGTAGCTGCTGACGGTGTTGCGGGTGCTGCGCTTGAAGGCGCGTTGTAGCTGGCTTTCGCTCATGGCCGCCAAGTCGGCCAGGGTCTCCAGGCGGATGGGCTCGGCGTAGTGGGCGTGCAGGTGCGCGAGCACCCGGTCCAGCCGGGCCCGGTCGCGGGGTAGTCTGTCTGTCGCAAAGCCTTGCAAGGCCAGCAGTTGGCGCTGGCGGTCTGCGGCCAGCAGCAACAGCACCTCCACCAGGCCCAGCCAGCGCTGCGCCGGGGCCATGTCCACCAGCGCCAGCAGCCGGGGCAGCACCGTGGCCACCGTAGCTGCGCTGAAGGCCACGCCACGTCGCGCATCGGCCAGCAGCGGGGCGATGCTGTCCAGCTCCGGGTAGGGCTGGGTCAGGCCGTAGGCCCATTGCGGCTGGAACCACAGCACCAGGGCGCGGTGCGGCTGGGCCGGGTCCAGGGCCGCGCGCGACTGCCAGGCGTGCGGCAAGTTCGGGCCGACCAGCACCAGGTCCGCATCGCCGTACTGGCCCACGTGGTCGCCCACGAAGCGCTGGCCGCTGCTGTTGAGCGTCAGGGTCAGTTCGAACTCGGGGTGGTAGTGCCAGTTGAACGGAAACGCGGGCAACTGCCGATCAAACAGCGTCCACGACTGGCCGCTGCTGCGGGTGACTTGTTCTAACCAGGGCTGCATGGCCAAATTATGCAATTGGCGCAGTGGAGTGGCTAGAGATGCGGCAATCGTGCCAAAACCTGCGATTTTTCTGCCAGCCTAGGCGCGGCAAATTCCTAAACTGGGCTCCACAACACAAGGAGCACACCATGGCACACCCTTTAGGCTGGGGACTGATCGGCGCGAGCACCATCGCGCACGAATGGATGATCGACGCGATCCGCGCCCAGCCGGGCAACACGGTGGCGGCCGTGCTCAGCAGCAACGCCCAGCGCGGTGCAGACTACGCGGCGGCCCACGGTATTGCCCAGTCGTACACCGCACTCGATGCGTTGCTGGCCGACCCGGCGGTGGGTGCCGTCTACATCAGCACCACCAACGAACTGCACGCCGCGCAGGCGATTGCCGCTGCCGCTGCGGGCAAACATGTGCTGTGCGAAAAGCCTCTGGCCATGCACCTGGCGGACGGCCAGGCCATCGTGGCGGCCTGCAAAAGCGCCGGGGTGGTGCTGGGCACTAACCACCACCTGCGCAACGCGGCCACGCACCAGGCCATGCGCGATCTCATCCGCAGCGGGGCCATCGGCACGCCGCTGTTTGCCCGCGTGTTCCATGCCGTGCAACTGCCCGCGCACCTGCAAGGCTGGCGTGTAAATAAGGCCGACGCGGGCGGCGGAGTGGTGCTGGACATCACCGTGCACGATGCCGACACCCTGCGCTTTCTGCTGGATGCCGAGCCGGTAGAGGCCATCGCCATGACCCCCACGGCAGGCCCGCTGGCCGATGGCGTGATGGCCGTGCTGCGCTTTGACAACGGCGTGCTGGCGCAACTGCACGATGCCTTCAACGTCCCGCATGCGGGCACCGGCATCGAGATCCACGGCAGCCTGGGTTCCCTGGTGGGCCGCGACGTGATGACGCAGCGGCCCGTGGGCGAGGTGCGGCTGCGCACCGCCGACGGCGAGCACGTGGTGGCAGTGGAGCCGCGCAACCTGTACGCCCATTCTCTGGCGGCCTTCAACCGTGCGGTGCAAGGGCAGGGCGCGCCCTCGGCCACTGGCGAGGACGGTCTGCGCTCTCTGGCCGCCGCGCTGGCGGTGCTGGAAGCGGCGCGTACCGGGCATAGCACGCCGGTACAGTGCATTTAAAGGCCATGGACGCAGACATCGTCATCATCGGCTCCGGCGTGGGTGGTGGCGCCATGGCGCTCAGCCTGGCCAGTACCGGGGCCCGCATCCTGATGCTGGAGCGCGGCGAACGCTTGCCGCGCGAGCCGCAAAACACCGATGCAGAAGCGGTATTCGCCCAGCGCCGTTACCGCGCCCCCGAGCGCTGGCTGGACGGTGCTGGCCAGCCCTTTCAGCCCGGCCAGTACTACTTTGTGGGTGGCCATACCAAGTTCTACGGCACCGCCATGTTCCGCCTGCGCGAACGCGACTTTGCGGCCACCGAACACGCCGATGGCACCTCGCCCGCCTGGCCCATCACCTACGCCGACCTGGAGCCTTACTACGCCGAGGCCGAGCGCGTGTTTGGCGTGCACGGCCACGCCGGGCAGGACCCGACTGAGCCGCCGCGCTCCAGCGCCTACCCGCACGCCGCCATTGCGCACGAGCCGCTGATCGGCGCGCTGGCCGACAAGCTGGCCGCGCAGGGCCTGCACCCGTTCCACATGCCGTCTGCGGTAGACCTGCACCCGGGTGGCAGCTGCGTGCGCTGTGGCACCTGCGATGCTTTTCCTTGCGCCGTGGGGGCCAAGGGCGATGCCGAAACCCGGCTCATCGACCCGGCCTTGCGGCACCCTAATGTGACCCTGCAAACCGGCAGCCAGGTGCTGCGTCTGCTGACGGATGCCCAGGGCCAGCGCATCGTGGCAGCGGAGGTGGTGCACCAGGGCCAGGTACAGACGATCCGCGCACCGTTGTTCATCCTCAGCGCCGGGGCCATCAACTCGGCCCTGCTGCTGCAGCGTTCGGCCAACGCCCAGCACCGGCGTGGCCTGGCCAATAGCTCGGACAGCGTGGGCCGCTACTACATGAACCACAACACCACTTGCCTGATGGGCATGCTGCCGGGCGCGGTGAACGCCACGCGCTTCACCAAAACCCTGGCGCTGAATGACTTTTACGATGGCACACCGGCGCACCCCACGCCGCTGGGCCACATCCAGATGTTGGGCAATATCCAGGAGCCCATGGTGCGCTCGGCCATGCCGCTGCTGCCGCGCTGGGCGGGCCGCATGCTGACCCGCCACAGCGTGGACTGGCTGGCCATGTCGGAAGACTTGCCGCACTTTGAGAGCACCATCCGCCCGCTGGCCGACGGCAGTGCGCAACTGCACTGGCAGCGCACCAATATGGCCAGCCACGCCACGCTGGTGGCGCGCACCAAGGCGCTGCTGCGCGGCCTGGGCTTTCCAGTGGTGTTGAGCCGCCCGTTTGGCATCGACACGCCATCGCACCAGTGCGGCACGGTGCGCATGGGCCATGACCCGGCGCAGGCCGCGCTAGACCCGTGGTGCCGGGCCTACGACCACCCGAACCTGTTTGTGGTGGATGCCAGCTTTTTTCCGTCGTCTGCCGCGCTAAACCCAGCGCTGACCGTGGCCGCGCAGGGCCTGCGGGTAGGAGAATATGTGCGCAGCCAACTGCATACTTTTTAAACCCGGAGACCTTGATGCCTGAAGACGAAAAACCCCTGCTGCAAGAGCTGCTGCGCCAGGAAGAGACCCTGCAATTTGGCCGCTTTAACAGCGAGACCGCCCTGAACCTGGGCCTGGGCATCGTGAACGCCGCGCGGCAGTCCGGGCAGTCGGTGTTGGTGGACATACGCGTGGGCGATCTGCAACTGTTCCAGCACGCCATGGAGGGCTGCAACCCCGACAACGTGGACTGGGTGCGCCGCAAAAACAATGTGGTGCGCCGCTTTGCCCGCAGCTCGTTCTACATGGGCACGCTGTACCGCAGCAAAGGCACAGATTTTGATGCCGCCACCGGCCTGGACCCGCGCGAGTACGCCGCCCACGGTGGCGCGTTTCCGATCCGCATCCGGGGCGTGGGCCAAGTGGTGGGTACCGTGACGGTATCGGGCCTGCCGCAGGCCGAGGACCACGCGCTGGCGGTCGCGGTACTGCAAACGATGGTATAGCAGGAATTTATAGAAAAAAGGCCTCTAGCGCAGACACTGCATGCGCTAGTAGCTATTTTTTTTATAGCATGGTATGGGTATCAGTTCATGTTCTCGGGCGTGAATAAGTCCATCGCCAGCAGCTTCTGCTGCGGCCCGGCGAACACCGCGCCGGGCAGGGTGGCGGCCAGCATCTGGGTTACGGCGGTCTGGGCCAGGCGTTCTTGCGGGGTGTGGATCACCAGGTCCACCACGCCGTCGATCAGCGCGGCGCGGGTGGTGGCGTTGAGCTCGTTGCACACCACAACCAGTTCGCGGCCTACGGCCTCTTCGCGCAGCGCCCGGATCACGCCCGCGCCGCCGCCGCCGGTCAGGTGCAGGCCCACCAGCCCGGGGTGGCGGGCCAGCAGCTCCAGTGTGGCTTCATAGGCGAGCTGCGGGTCTTCCAGGTTCACCAGCGTGTCCAGCACCTTGAAGCCGGGCGCATTCTCGCGCAGGTACGAGCGAAAGCTGATCTCGGCCAGCTCGTGCCCCAGGTAGCGGTGGCTGCCCACAAACACGCCCACTTCGCCCGTGGTGTGCCGCTGCAGTCGGCTGATGGCCCAGGCGGCGGTGCGGCCGCGCTGGCGGTTGTCCAGCCCGATGTAGCCCGCCCTGTGCGGCGCGCTGATGTCGCTCAGCAGCGCAAAGCAGGGCGTGCCTTGTTCAAACAGCCCCTCCACCGCCGCGGTGACGTGCGGGTGGTCTACCGCCACCACCGCCAGCGCGTCCACCTTGCTGCCCATCTCCAGCAACTGCGCGGCAATGGCTGCGGGCTCCAGCGCGTCCATAAACGTGATGTGGGCCACGCAGGTTTCGGGCTGGTTCTGGGTGGCGGCCTGCTGCAGCGCGGCGGCCAGGGTTTGGTAGAAATGGTCGTTGCGCTTTTGCAGGCAAAAGCCCAGGTGGCGCACCGGCACGCGTTCTTTCAGCCTTGCCCGCATCAGGCCCACGGCGTGGTAGCCCAGCTTTTCGGCGGCGGCAATGACGCGCAGCGTGGTGCCTTCGCGTACCGGCAGGCGGCTGTTGAGCACGCGGTCTACGGTGGCGGTGCTCACGCCCGCGGCCTCGGCCACGTCATGCAGGGTGATTTTGGCTTTCATGGGGCCACATCATCGCAGCGTCTGCCATAAATGCAAGTTTTCTTCTCTAATATATGATAGTTTTTGCAATGATTTGATGGTTTTTGAGGTTTTGCATCACGCGGCAAACGGCATTGGTTTTAGCATCCGGCATCCGCAGCCCACAACGAGACCGACCCATGCCCACCACCGAATCGACAGCCTTTGCGGGCCCCCATACTGGTCTAGATTGGACCCGCACCCAGGACGATTACCACCTGATCGCCGGCGTAGGCAAGCAGGCCCATGCCGCTGGGCTGGTCAACGCCAGCTGGTACAAATGCGCCGTGCCACGCGCCCGCATGAAGCAGCTGATGCAGCGCGAAGACGCGCAGGCCATCCGCGACACGGTGCTGTGGTACGCGCTGGTCATTGCCGCCGGTGCGGTGCTGGTAGCGACATGGGGCACGGCCTGGGCTTGGCTGGCTTTCTTTGTCTACGCCACGATCTACACCGGCCCAGCCGATTCGCGCTGGCACGAGGCGGGCCACGGCACCGCCTTCAAAACCCGCTGGATGAACGACGTGCTCTACCAGATGGCCTGCTTCCAGGTGCTGCGCCGCCCCAGCGTGTGGAAGTGGAGCCATGCCCGCCACCACACCGATACCCTAGTCACAGGCCGCGACCCCGAAGTCGCTGTGACGCTGCCCACAGACTTTGTCGGCATCTTGCTCAACCTTTTCTCCCTCAAATCCGGCCCGCGCGAGCTGTGGCGCGTGCTGCGCAATGCCTTCGGCATATTGGGCGAAGAAGAAAAAACCTTTGTGCCCGAGATGGAGTGGCCGCAAATGGTCAAGGAAGCCCGCGTCTGGGTGGTGCTGTACGCCGTGCTGATCGCCAGCGCCGTCTACTTTGCCAGCTGGTTGCCCTTGGTCTTGTTTGGCCTGCTACCGGTGATGGGCGGCACCTGGCTGTACACCTTCTTCGGCCTGACCCAGCATGCGGGTCTGCCTGAAAACGTGCTCGACCACCGCAAGAACTGCCGCACGGTGTACATGAACCCGGTGTTCCGCTTTCTTTACTGGAATATGAACTACCACGTCGAACACCACATGTTCCCCATGGTGCCGTTCCACGCGCTGCCCGAGTTGCACGAAACCATCAAAGCCGACTGCCCCCCGCCCTACAGAGGCACCGCAGCCGCCTACCGCGAGATCATTCCCGCGCTGCTCAAACAGGCCAAAGACCCGCACTATTACGTGGTGCGCCAGGTGCCTGTAACCGCCCCATAAATTCAATAACCACGAGGAAACACCCCCATGACCGCTTGGACCGAAGTTTGCGCACTGGACGACATCGACGACGAAGACGTGATGCGCTTTGACCATGACAACCATACCTACGCCGTGTACCGCTACCAGAACAAGGTCTACGCTACCGACGGCCTGTGCACCCACGAGCACGTCCACCTGGCCGACGGTCTGGTGATGGAGCACGTGGTGGAATGCCCCAAACACAACGGCCGCTTCGACATCCGCGATGGGCGGGCGCTGGGGGCTCCGGTGTGTATCAATCTGAAGACCTACCCGGCGAAGGTGGAAGGCGGGCAGGTGTTGGTGCAGTTGGGGTGATAAAGGCACTTGGCCGCGTAGTGCGAAGCCGGGCCCTTGCTAGCCCATGTGCGCGTGGCCGACACCTTCACCTGACCAGCACAACCACCAAAAAAACAGCCAGCTGTGCTACAACGCTACTCCTCCCGGCGCCACCCTGGTCTGCGTGCACCAGCACCTGCACATGGGGCAAGGCCAGATCGCCTGGAACCTGTTCTTTCAGACTTTGGGTAGGTGGGTTTTGACGGCGTGGTGTCGAGCTGCGTGTTTGCGTGGGAAGAGCGGGCGGAGGATCCGAGCCGGTTTATGCGGGGGGAAATGCAACGGTATGTGGAGCGGTATTTCCCGCAGCGGGGTTGAAAACCGTTGTGCTGAAATTATCAATTTGATAGCTGCTAGCGCAGTTAAGGTATGCACTAGTGGACCATTGAGTAAAATTTTTTTCTGACAATGCAGCATCCGTTAACGCCCAAATGCAGGTCCCAGATACAGCGCAGAATGGGCTTTATCAGACGGCTTACCATTTGCATTAAAGTGGGTCAGGCACGGCCAAGGGACGCTTTCCGTCAAAGATGGAGAACGGCCGTTTTCGGCCATAAGCAGTCCTTCACAATGTCTGCTTTGAGTCGAGTATTTGCATCAATGCTTGGTAGAAGAGTACGACCAACGTTTCAGTTGGGTTGTTGGTCTGTGCGTGTTAGGTAGGCCTCGACAACTTGGGCGATCCAATTTAGCAACGCTATAACCCTCGGCGCGATTTGTCTGCGATACGGGTAAAGCAAAGACACCGGCATGGATGGCGCAGTGAAATCGGGCATGACCTCGACAAGCAAGCCTTTATCCATTAGGTGCTGTGAACCACGAATAGGTGCCTGGATAAGACCCAGACCCGCCACGCATGCCGCTTGGTAGGCATCCGTGCCATTGACCACCATCACACTGTGCATAGGGTGGACAGCGATTTCTCTGTCATTTTGATACTCCCAGCCGGCTCCATGCATTCCGAGCCTAGCAGCGTAGTGAATGATCCGATGCTGTAAAAGGTCGGCCAACGTTCTGGGCGTGCCGTGGGTTTCTAGGTATGCCGGGCTGGCCAAATTACACATCTCCATCACACCGAGCGGGCGGGCGATCAAGTCCGTGTCGGGCAATGGCCCAATACGCACCACGCAGTCAAAGCCTTCTTGCACTACGTCTACGCGGCGGTCGCTGGTACTGATGCCTACCTCTAGCAATGGGTGCGCCGAGAGAAATTCAGGCAGCCTCGGGATGATCACATCTCGGGCCAGAGAGTTGGGCATGTCGATGCGCAAACTTCCCCGTAATCCGCTTGCCGCAGGCTGAAACATGCCTTGAAGCTGTTCAGCATCTGCAATCAGTTCCTTGCAACGCTCAAGAAACTGTTCTCCGTCGGAAGTCAACCGTACATGCCGAGTGGTGCGTTGCAGCAGACGTGTCCCCACCTGCATTTCGAGTTGCTGAACCACTGTGGAAACGCGGCTTTTGGTTAGCCCAAGCTGGTCTGCAGCATGGGTAAAGCTTGCCCGCTCTGCAACGCGGGCAAAAATGCGAAGCTCATTTAAATCCATAGGCTAAATGTATTTTTTTAATGAACTATGTGATCATTTTTTGACTGTTTATCTATTAATTATGAACGATTAAAGTTTCTAGCTTCTTCCATTCTCAACGAGACCAACATGAACAAATCATCCCCCCGTATCGCACTTGTTACCGGCGCGAGCCGTGGCTTAGGCCGTAGCGAAGCGCTCAAGCTTGCGGAACAAGGCGTTCACTTGATCATTACCTATAAGGACAACGAGGGCCAGGCGCGTGAAGTTGTAGCTCAAATTGAAGCGCTTGGCAGCCGTGCCGTAGCGCTGCGTCTCGATGTAGCTGACAGCAAGAGCTTTGGCGCGTTCGCTGAAAGCGTGAAGAGTGTCCTGACCGAAACTTGGCAGCGTGAGCAGTTCGACTATCTGGTGAACAATGCTGGCATCGGCATCATGGCTTCGTTTGTTGAGACAACTGAAGAGCAGTTTGATCTGCTCGTCAACATTCACCTCAAGGGCACGTTCTTCCTGACACAGAAGCTGTTGCCGTTGCTCAAAGATGGTGGCCGGATCATCAACACCTCTTCAGGTCTGGCCCGTTTCACATTCCCTGGCTACGCAGCTTATGCCGTGATGAAGGGCGGCATTGAAGTGATGACGCGCTACATGGCCAAGGAGCTGGGTTCACGCGGCATCGCCGTAAATACTATTGCCCCCGGCGCGATAGAAACGGATTTCGGTGACGGCATGGTGCGTGACAACGCACAAGTAAACGCCCATCTCAGCGGCTTAACCGCTTTAGGCCGCGTGGGTCTTCCCGATGACGTGGGGGGTGCGGTTGCAGCGCTGTTGGCAGAGGGTAACAACTGGGTCACGGGCCAGCGCATCGAAGTGTCTGGCGGCATGCTGCTGTAAATACAGCATTCGTTACTGAAAAGACCATCGCAATGCTGGTTTTTACGGCAGCCCGCTTCGGGCCCGAAGTGGACTTTTGCGCACCCATTTAGCAGGTTCGGCAACGAGTGCCCCAAACACAACGGCCGCTTCGACATCCGCGATGGGCGGGCGCTGGGGGCGCCGGTGTGTGTGAATTTGAAGACCTACACGGCCAAGGTAATGGGCGGGCTGGTGCTGGTGCAGTTACGCTGAATGCTATTAAATAAATAGCTGCTAGCGCAGTTACTACCTGCGCTAGCAGCTCTTTTTACTTAAATTTTGCCATTCGTCCTGCAACCAAGCCGCACAAGCCAGGTTGTTGTCCCAGATCGAATACCGCCCGCCGCCGCCGTAGTCGGCAAACGGAATGAACTCGCAGCTGATGCGCTGCGGCGTGGATGCCGGGTTGGCATGCATGGCGGCCAGCAGCTCGCGCACGGCTTGCTTCCAGGGTTCCAGTTTTTGCGCATCCCAATCGCTGTGGAACGTGCCCGCGGGTGGCGCGATGAAGGGGTACTGGATGGCGCGGCCGGGCTGGCCGGGTTGGCGGTCCATGGCTTTGTTACGGGGCACGCCGGGGGCGACGCTGCGGGTGTGGGCGTGGGCCACCCAGTCTTCATTCAGCCACTGGCGGTAGAAGGCGGGTAGTGTTTCGGGGCTACCGTTAGCGGGCAGGCCGCTCAGGGCCAGCTCTTGCGGGTGGTCCATCTTGAACACCAGGTGCGAATGGTCCAACGTGATGCGCAGCTTGACCTGGTGGCGCGCCAGCAGTTCGGCGACGCGCTCTACGCGGGCGAACTGCTCGCTCCACATGTCTACGTGCACTTCCAGGCTGGGCAGGCAGCCTACCGGCGCGCCCACTTGCATGGCATCCAGAAAGAAGTCGGCCACTTGCTGGTCGGTGATGGCTTCGCCGTCGGCCCGCCGGGCGAAGAGTTGCATGTTGAATACCTTGGCACCCAGCTGGCCACCAGTGGCCACGCACCAGCGCATGCGCTCTTCATCGCGCCCCGCGCAGAAGATGCCGCCGAACACATCGATAGGCACGCCGTATTCCTGCACCAAGTCGAAGTAGGGCGCAAAGTCTTCGGCCGGGTTGTAGTTTTTCTCGATGTAGGCAAACGCGCCGCTGTCGCGCACCCAGGCAAAGCGGGTGGCGGCATCGGGTGTGGGCAGGCCGTCGTGGTGCAGCACGCCGTCGAGGTTGATGCCAATCGGTAATTTAGGCTGCATGGCTTAAAAGGCTCTTGAGTTTGGTGGCGGGGTGGGCCAGCACGTCGGCGCTGGCGCTGATGCGTCTTTCCACCAGGGTGCGGGCCAGCTTCAGCTCTTTGGCAACCAAGCTGGTTTGGCCCCAGCCGCAGGCACCGACCAGGCGGCTATCGGCGTCCAGGTAAAAAATCACCATGCCGCCTGCATCGTCCAGCGTGCGGGTGGTGCTGCTGGCGGCCTGCGCGGGCTCGCCCATTACCTGCAACTGGTGGTCGTACTGGTCGGACCAGAACCAGGGCAGGGATGTGTAGGCAGCCAACGCACCGCCCAGCATGTTGTGCGCGGCAATGGCGGCCTGGGTTTCGGCGTTGTGCCAGGTTTCTTGGCGTACCCACTGGCCAGACAGCACGCTGGGGAACTCGGCCACATCGCCCGCCGCAAAAATACCCGGCACGCTGGATTGCAGGTGTGCGTTGACCAGCACGCCGCGGCCCACCGCCAGCCCGGCCGCCTGCGGCAGCGCCAGATCGGGTTCGATGCCAATGCCGGCCAGGATGGTGTCGGCCTCGATGCTGCTGCCGTCGGCCAATTGCATACGCAGACCCATGCGCACGCCGGTCGCGGTACGGGTAATGCTTTGCGGGCTCACGCCCAGCAGCACGCGCACGCCGCGTGCACGGTGCAGGGCCAGGGCGCGCTCGGCCACCGGCTCGGGCACGGCGCGGCCCATCAGGCGCGGCGCGCCTTCGACGACGGTGACCTCGCAGCCCAGCTTGCGGGCCGAGGCCGCCACTTCCAGTCCGATGAAGCCACCACCCACCACCAGCAGGCGCTGGCCCGGGGTGAGGCGCTGGGCCAGCGCAGCGGCATCGCATAAATTGCGCAGCGTCATCACTTCGGGCAGATCGCCGCCGGGGATGGTCAGCGTGCGCACCTTGCCACCCGTGGCCAGCAGCAACGACTGGTAGGCCAGGGTTTGGCCGTCGGACAAGGTAATGCTGCGGGCGTTTGGGTCTATGGCGGTCACCCGCGCGACATGGCGGGTGATGTGGGCAGTGGCCAGGTCGGCATCCGACAGCAGCGCGCAGGCTTCGGCGGTTTTGTCGCCGGTGAGCAGGTCTTTGGACAGGGGCGGGCGCTCGTAGGGGTGGTGCGGTTCGTCTCCCACCAAATGGATGGTGGCCTGCCAGCCCGCTGTGCGCAGCGCCAGCGCCGCACGACCGCCGCAGTGGCCCGCGCCGACGATGACCATGGCCGGGCTGGACGTACTATCGGGGGTTTGCATGGCTGTTTATCTCTTGAGAATGGATAGGACTTATGCGGCGCCCCTGTATCGCCTTTCGGGCTTACAGGGGGAACTTGCGTAAGTCCTGGTAGAAAGTAATTATACAAACGCGGCTCTTAAAATAACAAGAAATTTCTATTTATATTAGTCAATGAAAATTTTTTTACACAAGGGTGCCCATGGCTGTTGACAAGGTCCAGCAACTCAGCGTTGACCAGCTGATCAAGCGCATTACTGGCGAATACGAATCTTTGAGCAAGCAGCTCAAAGTGATCGCCCGCCATGTGGAACTCAACCGCCACCACATCGGGCTGGACGGCATCCAGCAGGTGGCATCGCAGTGCAGCGTGCAGCCTTCGGCCGTGGTGCGCTTTGCTAAGCATTTCGGGTTCTCGGGCTTTTCGGAAATGCAGGCTATTTTTCGCGAAGGTCTGTCGCGCCAGCTGGCCCCGGCACGCAACTACAAAACCCGCATCCGCGACGTGATCGAGTCGGGCGCGGGCAGCTTGTCCAGTGTGGAGATTGCCAATGAATTTTTGTCGGGCAGCATTGCCGGCATGCAAGAGCTGCAAAACAGCCTGCACGGCCCCACCTTTAAGAAGGCCGTGGACCTGCTGGCCGAGGCCGACAGTATCTGGATTGCGGCTTCGCGCCGCTCGTTTCCCGTAGCGGTGTACCTCGACTACGCCTTGCAGCACACCGACAAACGCATCGGCCTGGTGTCGGGTATGGGCAGCATGCACCTGGGGCAGATGCGCTCGGTGCGCAAGGGCGACGTGATGGTGGCCATTTCGTTTCTGCCCTACGCCGACGAGACCATCGCCGTGGCCAAAATGGCCGTGGAGCGCGGTGCCCGCCTGATCGCCATCACCGACAGCCGCATGAGCCCCTTGGCCAAGCTGGCGCAGGTGGTACTGGTGGTGCAAGACAATTCCACCTTCGGATTTCGGTCGCTCAACAGCACCATGGGCCTGGCGCAAAGCCTTTTCATCGCGCTGGCCTACATGCTGGAGCTGCCGTACCAGACCACCACGCCGCAGCGCACGGCGTCTTAGCTAACAGGCTTTAAAAGCGTCTTGGTTTCCCTGCAAGGGCGCTATTTTTGGCGGTAGCGTCCTTTTTGTGGGATGGGACATCCAGTACCGCCTTGTCTGCGGCGCGGCATTCCCGGGTATGCTCAAAATCAGGTTGGCATGGGTATGGGTATTTAAAACGTATCCATCGCACACAGTTTTGAAGACGTTTTTGCCACCTGACCCCTCGACGTATCTGTAGGAACCCTGTGTGCAAACCAAGCGCCCCAGTCTCCGTATTGACCGTAGCTCTGTAAACGATGACCCCGTGGGGCTGCGTGCGCTTTTGTTGGTGTTGGATGGCTTGCCGGTACTGGTAAGCGCCATGGATTTGCGTGGCTGCCGCACCATCACCTACTGGAACCGTGAATGTGCGTCTGTCTCGGGCTACACCAGCGAAGAGTTGGTGGACCAGCCCGAAGCACTGCAGTGGCTGTACCCCGAACCTTTGTACCTGGCGCGCAAGCTGGCCGACTTTCTGGAGTTGGGCGCTAGTTTTCGGGACATGGAATGGACCTTGACCACCAAATCGGGTGACAAGCGGCGTATCGCCTGGTCCAGCATCGACGGTTTGCAGACGGCATCCCAGCCGGACACCGTGTGGTGTGTGGGGCTGGACGTCACTGCCCGTTCGGAGTCCGACCGCCTGCTGCGTGACCGCGACAAACTGTTGGGTTCGGTGTTCCGGCATTTGCCCGACATGGTCTACCTCAAAGATGGCGAAGGGCGCTGGCTGCTGACCAACCCTGCCGCGCGGGCCGTGCTGGGATTGAGCGAACAAGAAGCCTACGGCTACACCAATCTGGAGATTGCCGACCGCGGCCACCCCCAGGACGAGGGCCTGCGCCAGGCGGCCTTGACCGACGAGGCCACCTGGCAGTCGGGCCGGGCTTCGCACATGCAGGAAGTGGCCGACGATGGCCAGGGCAATGTGCGCTGGCTGGATGTGGTGCGGGTGCCGACCTTCGGGCGGCGCGGCCAACGGATGCACCTGCTGATGGTGCGCCGGGACATCACCGACCAGCGCATCGCCGCCACCAAGCTGGAGCTGGCAGGCCGGGTGCTGGAGCAAAGCACCGACGGCATCATGGTCACCGACGAGGCCAACCGCATCATCATGGTGAACGGGGCGTTTACCGAAATTACCGGCTACCAGGCCAACGAAGTAATGGGGCGTGACCCGCAACTGCTGGCCTCCGGGCAGCACGATGCCGCCTTTTTCCAGCAAATGTGGAAGGTTTTGGCCGAGGAAGGGCGCTGGACGGGCGAGATATGGAACCGCCGTAAAAACGGCGAGGTCTATCCCCAATGGTTGAGCCTGTCGGCCCTGCACCAGCGTGCCCATGGCGACGTGACGCACTATGTGGCGGCTTTTTCCGACCTGAGCTCGCGCAAGGCGGCCGAAGAAAAAATCGCTTACTTGTCCAGCCAGGACGTGATTACCGGCCTGCCCAACCGCACCCATGTGGCGTTGCGTTCCACCTTGGTGCTCAAGCACGCCAAGACCACCCACGAACAGGTGGCCATGATCGTCATCGACGTAGACAACTTCAAAACCCTGAACGATTCACTGGGCCATGCGGCGGGCGACCAGATGCTGCGCGAAGTGGGCCTGCGGCTGAGCCAGTTTGCCGACGAGCGCTCGGTGGTGGGGCGTTTGAGTGGAGACGAATTCCTGATTTTGCTGCGCAATGTGCAAGGCACGGCCGATGCCGCCCACATGGTGACGGCGTTGATGGATGCCGTGGGCCAGCCCATGACTTTGGCCGATATGCCGGTGAACGTGTCTATCTCTGCCGGAATCGCCATGTTTCCGGCCGATGGCGACCAGTTCGATGCCTTGTTTGGGCGCGCCGACTCGGCCCTGTACGCGGCCAAGCGCGGCGGACGCGGCACCTACCAGTTCGCCAACGCCACCATGAACGAGGCGGCGCTGGAGCGCCTGCGGCTGGAGTCCGCCCTGCGCCTGGCGTTGGAAAATAACGCCCTGCGCTTGGAATACCAGCCGCTGATCCACCTGCCCAGCGGGCGCGTGGTGGGAGCCGAAGCCCTGTGCCGCTGGGACCACCCGGAGCGCGGCGCGATTCCCCCCGGCCTATTTATCCCGATTGCCGAAGACTGCGGGCTGATTGAAGCCCTGGGCGGCTGGGTGCTGAAAACTGCCGCACTGCAATTGCGCGCCTGGCACGACGCGGGGCAGCCCGAGTTGATCATGGCGGTGAACCTGTCGGCCCGCCAGTTCCAGCGCGGCGTGGTGCTCAAGCAGGTGGAGGCGGCGCTGGAGGTGTCTGGCATCGCCCCCGACCGGCTGGAGCTGGAACTGACCGAAAGCGTACTGCTGCACGATGGCGAGGCCGTGACTGCCGTGTTGCGCCGCCTGCAAGCCCTGGGGGTAAAGCTGTCGATCGACGACTTTGGCACCGGTTATTCCAGCTTCGCCTATCTGCGCCGCATCAAGTTCGACAAGATCAAAATTGACCAGTCGTTTGTGCGCGATTTGATCGACGATCCGGACAACGCCGCCATCGTGCGCGGCATCATTTCCCTGGCCCTCAGCCTGGGCCTGAGTGTGCTGGCCGAGGGCGTGGAAACCGAAGAAATCGCCCAGCGCCTGCGCCATCTGCAGTGCACCTATGCCCAGGGTTACCACTTCGCCCGCCCGCTGCGGCCCGAGGTCTTCGCCCTCCAGCAGGGTTTGGCATGCGTTGCATCCGGAGTGGGAAGCCTGTAACCCGACCCCTACAATCCGGTAACACTCTGGCTTGTTTTATGAAAATTTTGATTTCTAACGACGACGGCTTCCAGGCTCCTGGCATCGTCGCGCTGTATGACGCGCTGAAAGACGTAGCCGAGGTCGAGGTGGTCGCGCCTGAGCACAACAACAGCGCCAAGTCCAACGCACTCACCCTGTACGCGCCGCTGTACGTGCACCGGGCGGCCAACGGTTTTCGGTATGTAAACGGCACCCCGGCTGACTGCGTGCACATCGCGCTGACCGGCCTTCTGGGCTACCGGCCGGACCTGGTGATCTCGGGCATCAACAACGGTGCCAACATGGGCGATGACACGATTTACTCGGGCACCGTGGGCGCGGCCATGGAGGGCTATTTGTTTGGCATTCCGGCGATTGCGTTTTCGCAAACCCAGGGCGGCTGGGCCCACCTGGATGCCGCGGCCCAGACCGCGCGCGATCTGGTGCTGCGCCTGGCCCGGCAGCAGCACGAGGGCGCGCCGCCGTGGCTGCTCAATGTGAATATTCCCAACCTGCCGCTGGACCAGCTCAAGCCCTTGAAGGTCTGCCGCCTGGGTCGCCGCCACACGGCGGAAAAAGTCATCACCATGGACAGCCCGCGCGGCGACACCATGTACTGGATCGGTAGCGCCGGGGCCGCCAAAGACGATGCCGAGGGCACCGACTTCCACGCCAGCCTTCAGGGCCACGTCACCATGACCCCTTTGAAGGTGGACCTGACCGACCACGACAACCTGGGCTACTGGGCACAAACGGCATCCCGCCTGGCGGCGGACTGAATGGCACAGCGGCCCCCGTTTCCGGCCCGGCTGGACTTTTCAAGCGGTACGCCATCGGCCAAGACGGTTGCTATTAAAAATGTAGCTAATAGTGCAGTCGGAATAAGCGCTAGACCCCTAAAAATATTAGAAATAAAAACCACGGCAGGCCATGGCATGGATTCGGATGCCGTGCGCGTCCGCATGGTGCACAAGCTGTCGGCCATGGGCATTGTGTCGGCACCGGTGCTGCGCGCCATGGGCCAGGTGGAGCGGCACCGCTTTGTCGATACCGCCCTGGTCAACCAGGCCTACGAAGACACCAGCCTGCCGATTGGCCTGGGCCAGACCATCTCCAAGCCCAATGTGGTGGCCCGTATGGGCGAGCTGCTGCTGGACTCAGCGCTGGGCAAGGCCGGGCAACTGGGCCGGGTGCTGGAGATCGGCACCGGCTGCGGCTACCAGGCGGCCGTGCTGGCCGTGCTGGCCCGCGAGGTCTACAGCATCGAGCGCCTGCGCGGCCTGCACGACAAGGCCCGGGCCAATTTGCGGCACTTTCGGTTGCCCAATGTGCACCTGCTGTTTGGCGACGGCATGCTGGGCTATGCTAAAGGCGCACCGTACGCGGGCATCATCGCCGCGGCCGGGGGCGACGCGATTCCGCAGGCTTGGCTAGACCAGTTGGCGGTGGGCGGGCGGCTGGTCGCCCCCATGGTGACCAGTGGCGGCAAGCAGGCGCTGGTGGTGGTGGACAAAACCGCCCAGGGCCTGAAACAGCAGTTACTCGAAGCGGTGCATTTTGTCCCTCTAAAATCAGGGATTGCATAACTTGAACGCACGGGGGTGCTGGACACCCCTGCCGGACAAGTTATTTCATTAGGACTTACGCAGCGCCCCCTGTGCGGCCCTCTGGGCGCACAGGGGGCGCTGCGTAAGTCCTGTTCATGTTTACAGGAAAATACACATGCACGCGTTGCGCAGTCCGGGTTGGAATAAGGCCGTTGGGGTCGTTGGTTTGGTGTCGTTGGTGCTGCTGGGCGCTTGCTCTGGTCCCGCAGTGCACAAGGCACCGGTGGAGGACCGTGGCACCAGCCGTCCGCAGCCGACCACCGTCACCCCGGAGGCCGTGCCCGCCAAACCTTTGCCCGGTGCCGAAAATGCAGGCAAGCCCGGCTACTACACCGTCAAGCCTGGCGATACGCTGATCCGCATCGGCCTGGACTCCGGCCAAAGCTGGAAAGACATCGCCCGCTGGAATATGCTGGACAACCCCAATGTGATCGAAGTCGGCCAGGTGCTGCGGGTGATTTCGCCCAATGCTGTGGCCACCGACACGGGTGTGACGACCCGCCCGGTCGCCTCCAGCACCGTCACCCCGGTGCCCGTGCCTGCTCCCGCGGCCTCGGCTGCTTCCAGCCCGGCCAGTACCGCTTCCAAACCGGTAACCCCCACCCCCGTGGCCCCGGCGGCAGCCGCTGCCGAGGACGACATTGCCTTTATCTGGCCCACCAGCGGCGGCCTGCTGGCTGGCTTTGACGAAGCTAAAAACAAGGGCCTGGACCTGGGCGGCAAAACCGGCGATGCCGTGCTGGCCGCCGCCGACGGCCGGGTGGTGTATGCCGGTGCGGGCCTGCGCGGCTACGGCAACCTGCTGATCCTCAAGCACAACAACACCTACCTCACCGCCTACGCCCATAACCAGACCTTGCTGGTCAAAGAGGACCAGTCGGTGCGCAAGGGCCAAAAAATCGCCGAAATGGGCAGCAGCGACACCGACCGTGTCAAACTCCACTTCGAGATTCGCCGACAAGGCAAGCCCGTCGATCCCGCCAAATACCTGCCTAACCGGTAACTGCCATGAAAACCCCCAACGTGCCCGGCCAAACTGTGCTTGAGGACGCGTTGGGCGAAGAGGGCAGCAGCTCGGTTGCCGAGACACACGCAGGCCAGGCACCGTGGCAGGTCACCGGGGCCGAAAGCCACGACACCCTCAGCATGTACCTGCGCGATGTGCGGCGTACCGAGCTGTTCACCCCCACCGAAGAATTCGACACGGCCACCCGCGCCCGCGCCGGTGACTTTGCGGCCCGCCAGGCCATGATCGAGCACAACCCGCGCCTGGTCGTCAGCATCGCCAAGGGTTACCTGGGCCGCGGCGTGCCCATGGGTGACCTGATCGAAGAGGGCAACCTGGGCCTGATGCACTCCATCGACAAGTTCGAACCCGAGCGCGGTTTCCGCTTCTCGACCTACGCCACCTGGTGGATCCGCCAGGCGGTGGAGCGCGCGGTGATGCAGCAAGGCCGCGTCATCCGCCTGCCGGTGCACGTGGTGCGCGAACTACAGCAGGTGCTGCGCGCCCGGCGCACGTTGGAGCACGATGCTGCTTTTGCCGTGCAGCGTCCCGAAGGCGTGCGGGTGGACGACATCGCCGCCCTGATGGGCCGTGATGTGCAAGAGGTGGCCGACCTGCTGGCGTTGGCAGAGTCGCCGCGCTCGCTGGATGCCGCCATGGACCGCAGCGAAGACGGCCAGACCCTGGTCGATACCCTGGCCGACGAAGACACCCCCGACCCTGCCGCTACCACCCAGAGCCACGAAGTCGAACGCCTGCTGGAAGGCTGGATCGCCACTCTGACCCGGCGCGAGCGCGAGGTGCTGGACGGCCGCTTTGGCCTGCACAACCGCGAACCCGAAACCCTGGACACCCTGAGCGACCGCCTGGGCCTGACCCGCGAAAGGGTGCGCCAGATCCAGAACGAAGCGCTGCGCAAACTCCGCATCCAGTTAGGTCGCAGCGGCATGCACAAAGAGGCTTTATTTTGATGCAAAGAACCGTATCTTGGCTGCTGGTTGCTGCACTGGCAGGCTGTGCCGCGCCCGGCCCGCGCACCACCACCATCAGCCAGGACAAGCTGCAAAGCCTGTTGGCCGCCCGCTTCCCCTACACCGGCAAGATCGGCCCATTGTTTGAACTGCAGGCCCAGACCCCGCAACTGCGCCTGCTGCCCGCGCAAAACCGGCTGGGCACCGCCATTCAGGTGCAGGTCACCGAACGCCTGACGCGCGCCGTCTTTACCGGCATGCTGGATGTGGATTACGGCGTGCAGTTCGAGCCCAGCGACCAGACCCTGCGCATGGCCGATGTGCATGTCAACACCCTCAGCTTTAGCGGCGTGCCCGAGCGATACCAGGCCGTGGTGCAAGGCCTGGCCCCGCAGCTGGCAGAGCGCCTGCTGGACGGCATCCCACTGCACCAGATCAGCGCCAAAGACATGGCCGTGGTGAACGGCTGGGGCTATGAACCCGGCAGCATCGACGTGGTAGCCGCAGGCCTGCGCATCACCCTGAACCCGAAAAAGTCACCGTAAGACTTTTACTATCAAAAAAAGAGCTGCGAGCGTAGGTACTATCTACGCTAGCAGCTCTTTTTATACCTAAACCTTGGTTTTAGTGCGCGCCTTGCTCCAGAAAGCGTTGGGCATCCAAAGCCGCCATACATCCCGTACCGGCGCTGGTGATGGCCTGGCGGTAGATGTGGTCTTGCACGTCACCGGCGGCAAACACACCGGGCACGCTGGTCATGGTGGCAAAGCCTTGCAGGCCGGTGCGGGTAATGATGTAGCCGTCTTTCATGTCCAACTGGCCCGCGAAGATGTCAGTATTGGGTTTGTGGCCGATGGCGATGAAGCAGCCTTTGAGGTGGATGTCGGTGGTTTCGTCGCTCTTGGTGCTTTTCAGGCGGATACCGGTCACGCCAGAGGCATCGCCCAGCACTTCTTGCAGCGTGTGGAACAGCTTGAGTTCGATCTTGCCCGCCGCCACTTTTTCCATCAGCTTGTCTACCAAAATGGCCTCGGCCTTGAAGGTGTCGCGACGGTGCACCAGGGTTACCTTGGCGGCGATGTTGGACAAGTACAGCGCTTCTTCCACCGCGGTATTGCCACCACCCACCACGCACACGTCTTGCTCGCGGTAGAAAAAGCCGTCACAGGTAGCGCAGCCCGACACGCCCCGGCCCATGAAGGCGGTTTCCGATTCCAGGCCCAGGTACTGCGCCGAGGCGCCGGTGGCCAGGATCAGCGCGTCGCAGGTGTAAGTGCCGCTGTCGCCGGTGAGGGTGAAGGGGCGCTGGCTGAAATCGACCGTGTGGATGTGGTCGAAGATGATTTCGGTCTTGAAGCGTTCGGCGTGCTCCTGGAAGCGCTGCATTAGCTCGGGGCCTTGCACGCCCATCACGTCGGCCGGCCAGTTGTCGACTTCGGTGGTAGTCATTAGCTGGCCGCCTTGCGCGATGCCGGTGATCAGTACCGGGTTCAGGTTGGCGCGGGCGGCGTAAATGGCGGCGGTGTAGCCCGCAGGGCCG
This sequence comes from Rhodoferax sp. RT5P35, assembly GCF_056521385.1. NCBI lineage: Bacteria > Pseudomonadati > Pseudomonadota > Betaproteobacteria > Burkholderiales > Comamonadaceae > Rhodoferax > Rhodoferax sp. RT5P35. Next base: position 217,596 of record NZ_JBWMAX010000005.1, read on the forward strand.
GAGCCTAAAACCAGAACCTTGGCGTGTTTATTGTTCGACATGGATAAAAACCTGTAGTGAAAAAGAGAAAGGGGCGTGTACAGTTTGCTTCTTGTTACAAAATAACAAAAGGCTGCTATTGGCTGGACCACGGTACTTTTTTAAGGTTTACACAGCATCTACACAAAAGGTTTTGCCCGTTTGTGCCGGTGCATGCGTCCACCATCTTGTATGAAATTCTGCCCCAGATTGTAAGAACCCACGGTCTGCAGGGCTCTCACGTGAAAGGAATTCACCATGTCGATGTTGTCCAACATAGAGCTTTTGTTACGCGTGCCCTTGTTCTCGTCCATGAGCTCGGAACAGGCGGATGTGGTGGCCAACGCCGTCACCAAGCAGCGCTTCAAGCGCGCCGAAATCATCGTCGAGCAAGGCCGCAAGTCGAATGCGCTGTTCATCGTGCTCAGCGGCCGGGCCCGTGTGCTCACCACCGATAGCCGGGGCCGCGAGGTCATCCTGGCGACTTTGCAAGTGGGCGACTACGTAGGCGAAATGAGCCTGATTGACAACGAACCGCACTCGGCCACAGTCCAAACCGAGACGCCTACCGACTGCCTGGTGCTGGGCCGTGCCGAGTTCGACCACTGCCTGGAGGGCAATACGCCCATGGCCCGCGCAGTCATGTCTGGCCTGGTCAAGCGCCTGCGCCGGGCCGACCAAAAGATCGAGTCGCTGGCCCTGATGGATGTGTACGGCCGGGTCGCCCATGTGCTGCTCGAAGCCGCCACGCTGGATGGCGAGGGGCAAATGGTCATCCGCGACAAAATCTCGCGCCAGGATGTGGCAAAAATGGTCGGTGCTTCACGCGAAATGGTCAGCCGGGTGATGAAGGACCTGGAAGAACGCGGTTACATCGAAGGCAATGAAAACGGCTCCACCCACATCAAATCGGTGCTGGGTTCGCTGACCTGATCCGGTTCGCTCCCGCTTTAGCCCGCTTGGCGCATGGGGTAAGCTAGGCGCAGATTCTTTCTGCCCATGACTTACTCTCTCAATACCCTCAATTCATCTGGTCCGGTGGTGTCGCCGATGCGCACCGGCATTAACCGCTTCGCGCGCGAAATTGGCCTCATCCTGGGGCTGCTGGCCCTGGTGTTTTGGTGCATGGCCCTGCTGGGGTTTTCTTTGCAGGATGCCGCCTGGTCCACCTCGGGCCAGAGCGCGGTGGTGCACAACTGGGGCGGTCGTCTGGGCGCGTGGATCGCCGACATGAGCTATTTTTGCCTGGGCTTCTCGGTCTGGTGGTGCCTGGCCGCCGGCGTGCGGGCCTGGTTGGCCGGTCTGGCCGACTGGATGCGCGCCCACGCCCCCAATGACAAACCCCGCCCCAGCGGCCATGTGGCGGGCACTGCCTGGGGTTTCTGGCTGGGGCTGGTCTTGCTGCTGTGTGCCAGCAGCGCGCTGGAATGGTCTCGCCTGTACCGGCTGGCGCCCCTGCTGCCGGGCCATGTGGGCGGTGTGCTGGGCTACCTGGTGGGGCCGTTTGGCGTGCAATGGCTGGGCTTTACCGGGTCTGGGCTGGTGTGGATTGCGCTGGGCGTGATTGGCGTATCGGCCGTGTTTCGCTTTTCGTGGAGCCATGTGGCCGAGCGGCTGGGGGCTTGGGCCTATGCCTTGGTGGAAACGCGGCGCGAAAAGCGGGTGGTCGCCGAGGATCTGGCCGTGGGCAAGGTGGCGGCCAAAAAACGCGAGGCTGTGGTGCGTGAAGAGCGGGTAGAAATTGCCGCCCACCACCCCACCCCCGTGATGATCGAGCCCACCCTGGCGGATCCGCCCAAGAGCGCCCGCGTCATTAAAGAGCGCCAAAAGCCGTTATTTAGCGAAATGCCCGACTCCAAGCTGCCGCAGGTTGACTTGCTGGACGGCCCGCAATTGCACCAGGAAACCGTGGCCCACGAGACGCTGGAGATGACCAGCCGCATGATCGAAAAGAAGTTGAAAGACTTCGGTGTGGAGGTGCGGGTGGTGCTGGCATCGCCCGGCCCCGTCATTACGCGGTACGAAATTGAGCCTGCCACCGGCGTCAAAGGCTCACAAATTGTCGGTTTGGCCAAGGATTTGGCGCGCAGTTTGAGCCTGGTGTCGATCCGGGTGGTGGAAACCATCCCCGGCAAAAACTACATGGCGCTGGAGTTGCCCAACGCCAAGCGCCAGTCCATCACCTTGTCGGAGATTTTGGGCTCGCAGGTCTACCACGAGGCCAAATCGCTGCTGACCATGGGCCTGGGCAAGGACATCATCGGCAACCCGGTGGTGGTGGACCTGGCCAAGATGCCGCACGTGCTGGTGGCCGGTACCACCGGCTCCGGCAAGTCGGTGGGTATCAACGCCATGATTTTGAGCCTGCTGTACAAGGCCGAAGCCCGCGATGTGCGCCTGCTGATGATCGACCCGAAGATGCTGGAAATGTCGGTCTACGAAGGCATTCCGCACCTGCTGGCCCCGGTAGTTACCGACATGCGCCAGGCGGCCCACGGCCTGACCTGGTGCGTGGCCGAGATGGAGCGCCGCTACAAGCTGCTGAGCAAGCTGGGCGTGCGTAATCTGGCCGGATACAACGCCAAGATCGACGAAGCCAAAGCGCGCGAAGAGTTCATTTACAACCCGTTCAGCCTCACGCCCGACAGCCCCGAGCCTTTAAAGCGCGAGCCGCACATCGTGGTGGTGATCGACGAATTGGCCGATCTGATGATGGTGGTCGGCAAGAAGATCGAAGAGCTGATTGCCCGCCTGGCGCAAAAAGCCCGGGCTGCTGGTATCCACTTGATTCTGGCCACCCAGCGCCCCAGCGTGGATGTGATTACGGGCCTGATCAAGGCCAATATTCCCACCCGCATCTCCTTCAAGGTCAGCAGCAAGATCGACAGCCGCACCATCCTGGACCAGATGGGCGCAGAAGCCCTGCTGGGCCTGGGCGACATGCTCTACATGCCTGGCAGCGGCATGCCGACGCGGGTGCACGGTGCCTTTGTCAGCGACGAAGAGGTCCACCGCGTTGTAAGTTACTTGAAGAGCCAGGGTGAGCCTGACTACATCGAAGGCGTGCTGGAAGGCGGCACGGTCGATGGCGAAGACGGGGAGGGTGTTGATGGTGTGATGGGGGGTGGCAGCGGTGGTGAAAAAGATCCGATGTACGACATGGCCGTGGAAGTGGTGCTGAAGAACCGCAAAGCCAGTATCTCTCTGGTGCAGCGGCACCTGAAGATCGGCTATAACCGCGCCGCCCGCCTGGTGGAAGACATGGAAAAAGCCGGTTTGGTCAGCGCCATGAGCGGTGCCGGTCAACGCGAAATTCTCGTCCCGGCCCGCGCGGAATAACATTATGAAAAAACTATTTGCTGCGTTATTGATAGCTACTAGTGCAGGTGTTGCCTGCGCAGACGGCCTGGAAAGCTTAGAAAATTTTGTCAAGACGGTAAAGTCTGGTCGGGCCGATTTCACCCAGGTGGTCACCTCGCCACCCAAGGAAGGGCAGGCGGCGCGCGTCAAAACCTCCACCGGCAGCTTCGAATTTCAGCGGCCCAGCAAATTTAGGTTTCTATACAAAAAGCCCTTCGAGCAAAGCATCGTGGCCGACGGCCAGACCCTGTGGCTGTATGACGTGGACCTGAACCAGGTCACTTCGCGTAAACAGTCTGCGGTGCTGGGCTCCACGCCCGCCGCGCTGATTGCGGCAGCGCCCGATCTGCGGGCTCTGCAGGCCGATTTCACGCTACTGGCCGCGCCCGACAAAGACGGCCTGCAATGGGTGTCGGCCACGCCCAAGGCCAAAGACGGCCAGCTACAAACCGTGCGCGTCGGCTTCAAGGCCGATGGCAAAACCACCGAACTGGCCGCGCTGGAAATTCTGGACAGCTTTGGACAGCGCTCGGTCATGACCTTTGCCAAGGTGGAGGTGAACCCGGCACTCGCGTCAGACTCGTTCCAGTTCAAGCCGCCCGCGGGCGCGGATATTGTCAAGCAATAGCTGCACATAATCTCGCAAATTCAAGTTTTATAGTTTCCATAAGACTTTATAAAACATAGAGTTAGGCATGCCACCTATCTCGCAAAAATTCAAGCTGTTTAATGCGCCCCACCAAATGGAGCCGTTGCTACCCGGCGAGGCCCAGCGGGCGGGCTTGCTAGAGCAGGCCCACGACCTGCAACGCGCGGCGCACCAGCTCTCGGCCCTGTGCCAGCCGGTGGCGCTGACGGATCTGCGCGACCTGCTACGGGCCATGAACTCGTACTACTCCAATAAGATTGAAGGCCAGCACACTTTGCCGATGGAGATCGAGCAGGCTTTGCGCCAAGACTATTCCGCCGATGCCGACAAGGCCCGCCGCCAGCGCTTGGCCGTGGCCCATATGCAGACCGAGAGCTGGCTGGAGTCGGCCCCCGCAGACCGTGCGGTGTGGAGCTTGGACGCGGTTACCGGCATCCACAGGCATCTATTTGCCCAACTCCCCGCCGCCGACCGCACCCTACCCGAAGGCGATGTGCTGGTGCCCGGCCTGCTGCGCGACCGCAATGTCAGCGTGGGTGTCCACGCGGCCCCGGCGTTTGAGGCGATTGCCCCGATGCTGCAGTGCTGGGCGGGCTTTTATGCCGATGTGCGCCGTGGCGAATTGCAGTTGCTGGGCGTGGCTGCATCGCACCAGCGTCTGGCCTGGGTGCACCCGTTTCGCGACGGCAATGGCCGCGTGGCCCGGCTGCACACCGATAGCGTGCTGGTGCGCCTGGGTTTGAGCAACGGCCTGTGGTCGGTGTTGCGCGGTTTTGCCCGCAGCCAAGACCGCTACTACGCCCACTTGGCTGCTGCCGACGAGCCCCGTGCGGGCGACCTGGACGGGCGCAGCAACCTGTCTGAAAAAGCCCTGGTCGCCTGGATTGCCTATGTGCTAGAGGTGTGCGCCGACCAGGTGGCCTTCATGACCAGCCTGCTGGACCTGGCGCGCATGCAGGACCGCATTGCCGCCTGCTTGGCGTTTGAGCAGAACGTGGTGAAGCAGGGGGTGCGCACCGAATCACTGCGCGGCCTGCACTACCTGTTTGCTACCCAGGGCGCACTGGAGCGGGCCGATTTCAAGGCCATGCTCGGCCTGGGCGACCGGCTGGCCACGGCGCAGGTGAGTGCCTTGCTCAAGCGCGGGCTGTTGAAAAGCGATACGCCGTATGGCAAATTGCGCTTTGGCGTGCCGCTGCATGCGCTGCGGTTTTATTTTCCGAACCTGTGGCCCGAGGCAGAGGCCTAAAAACCCGTTTAAGTCGCCGGAATCACCTTCATCACAGCCTTCTGCACCCGCTCGTGGCTGATCTTGACGTTATCAGCGGCCACCGGGGACTGGATGGCGAACGGCTTTTCGCGGGTGTCGCGCAGCACGTAAATACCCAGGGGCAGGCCTTGCGCATTGGCAATGCTGACCACCAGCGGGGTGTTGACTGCAGCGCCTTTTTTGACGCTGACGGCTTTTTCACCGTTGGCCAGCATCACGTAAGTACCGGGCGGGTAAAAGCCGATGGCGTTGGTCATGGCCTTGCCGACCCGGGCATCTTCGTCCGGCACGCCCACGATGTTGGACTTGGCCGCGCCCAGCGCCGACAGCCCGGGCCGGGTGGAGCGTTGGGCCATTTTGCCGATCAGCACATCGGCCAGGTGCAGGATGCGGCGGCATTCCCGGTTGCGCTCCAGGCCCTTGGCATCCATCCGGTCATGGTGCAGGCGCACGATGTCCAGCAGGTCCTCGTTGACCACGCCGAAGCCGCGCAAAATAGCCTCGCTTAGCGCTGGGTGGTCGTGGATTAGCTGTTTTTGTCCGGCATCGGGCGGGGTAGGTTGGGTGGCCAGCGTGTCTTGCAGCTTGGCCATACTGGTGTTCATGGTCAGAGCGGCTTGCATCAGGATGGGACGCACAAAAGCATCCAGTTCCAGCTTGCGGGCCGTCAGCTCGCACACCACGGCGCACAGCAGCGCATGGGTGGCGCAGTAGCCCAGGGTTTTGTCGGCCAGCGCCTGGAACAGGCTGAACAGGCTGTCGTCCGGGTCTTTTTCCAGCAGTTCCATGGCGCGTTTTTGCACGCCGTCTAGTCGACCCAGCGGGTTTTTGGCGGCAGCACCAGTTTGCAGTACGGTGCCCCAGACGGCTTGCACATCGGTCCAGCCGCCGGTGATGTCTTCGCCCACCGTGTAGTCCAGCTCCAGGATGTCTTGCGGCATGGTGGCCTTGGCAATTTCCTGGATGCTGGCCCCATCGCGCAGCAGGGCGTAGATCAGCCGGTCGTAGCTGCTGACCCAGGCCTTGTAGTCGGGTTGGGTAGCGCAGGCGCCGTGGGCTTCCAGGTGTTCGCGGTGGTGCTCCGACAAAATCGACTGCCCTTTGCGCAGCAGCAGGTTGCCTTTGGCATCCCACACATTGATGGGCAGGGGGCGCAGGATCTCGATACGGGAAACGGGAACGGGAACATAAATCATGGTGCGCAGAGGATAAGGGATCGCCAGGCTATTGTTGGGTGCTGCCAGGGGCGCGTGGGAGAATCAGGTTTCACTTTGGCAAACCCTCCATGACCCGTACCGCCTTGTCTACCGATGCCCCTTTGGCTGAGCGCTTGCGCCCCAAAAACCTGGGCGAAGTGATTGGCCAGCAGCATCTGCTGGGCGAGGGCATGGCGTTGCGCATCGCGTTTGAGTCGGGCCAGCCGCACAGCTGCATCCTGTGGGGCCCGCCGGGCACTGGCAAGACCACCATCGCCCGGCTGATGGCCGATGCGTTTGACGCGCGCTTCATCACCATCAGCGCCGTGCTGGGTGGCGTGAAGGACATCCGCGACGCGGTCGAGCAGGCGCTGATTTCCCAGGCCCAGGGCCGCCGCACGATTGTGTTTGTGGACGAGGTGCACCGCTTCAACAAAAGCCAGCAAGACGCGTTTTTGCCGCATGTGGAAAGCGGGCTGTTCACCTTTGTGGGTGCCACTACCGAGAACCCGTCGTTCGAAGTCAATTCAGCGCTGCTGTCGCGTGCGGCGGTGTATGTGCTGCAGCCGCTCACCCCCGTAGATTTAGAGCAAATAGTGCTCCACGCACAGGCGATACATGCGGTTCCAGCTATTGAAAAAATAGCGGTTGATCGTTTGGTGGCCTACGCCGATGGCGATGCCCGGCGGCTGCTGAATACGCTGGAAACCCTGGCCGTGGCCGCCACGCAGGAGAAGCAGGCCGAGATCAGCGACGCCTGGCTGCTCAAGGTGCTGGGCGAACGCATGCGCCGCTACGACAAAGGCGGCGAGCAGTTCTACGACACCATCAGCGCGCTGCACAAATCGGTGCGCGGCTCCGACCCGGACGCGGCGCTGTACTGGTTTGTGCGCATGCTCGACGGCGGGGCCGACCCGCGCTACATGGCCCGCCGCCTGGTCCGCATGGCCAGCGAAGATATCGGCCTGGCCGACCCCCGGGCCTTGCGCCTGGCGTTGGACGCGGCCGATGTGTACGAACGCCTGGGCTCCCCCGAGGGCGAGCTGGCGCTGGCCGAATGCGTGGTCTACCTGGCCGTGGCGGCCAAATCCAACGCCGTCTACAAGGCCTTCAACGAGGTCAAAGCCTTCATCAAAAAAGACGGCACCCGCCCGGTGCCCATGCATTTGCGCAATGCCCCCACCAAGCTGATGAAAGAGCTGGACTATGGTAAGGACTACCGCTACGCCCATGACGAGGAGGGCGGTTTTGCCGCGGGCGAACAGTACCTGCCCGACGGCATGGCCGCCGCCAGCTTCTACCGGCCGGTGGAGCGGGGCCTGGAGATCCGCATTGCGGAAAAGCTGCGCACGCTCAAGCGGCTGAACGATGCCGAAGGCAAAACGCCCTGACCAGCCTGGTACGGGTTGCACACAGCCCGCTGCTACCGGATGCGGCGCAGAACAATGCCTGAATCGCTGCACTTGGCAAGCCGGTATGTCCGATAAGTTGGGCGCGTTGATGTATTTGCATAATCAGATTGGCTAATAGTTTTGCAAACCCGCTAATCCATGCACCTTCAAGGGTAAACACGCCCTAAACCCATTGTTTTGGCCCGTTTCGTGCTGGATACAATTCGCCACAGAACCCGCACCAAGTTGGACACGACTTGCGCGGCAACCGGGAGCCAGGCTTTAGGCCAGCTCTGTGGGTGCTGCACAAGTCCATCAAACTTGCCGGGTTTTTTGTTAAGTTGCGGGGCCCACAAGGCCGCCAGCCATCCTGGATGGTTGGCACCAGCAGCCTGTGGATGCACAACACACACGGAGAATTATTTATGGATATCTTGCTACAGCAGATCATCAACGGTCTGGTGCTGGGCAGCATGTATGCCTTGGTAGCCCTGGGCTACACGATGGTGTACGGCATCATTAACTTGATCAACTTTGCGCACGGCGAGGTGCTGATGGTCGGCGCGCTGACCAGTTGGACCATCATCGGACTCATGCAAGACTCCATGCCCGGCATTCCCGGCTGGCTGATGTTGCTGATTTCGCTGGTGATTGCTTGCATCGTCTCGGCCACACTCAACTTCGTGATTGAAAAAGTCGCTTACCGGCCGCTGCGCAACAGCCCCAAACTGGCCCCCTTGATCACCGCCATCGGCATGTCCATCCTGCTGCAAACCCTGGCCATGATCATCTGGAAGCCCAACTACAAACCCTATCCCACGCTGTTGCCCGCCACGCCGTACAACATCGGCGGTGCGGTGATTACCCCCACGCAGATCCTGATCCTAGGCCTGACCGCCGTGTCCCTGGCCGTGCTGATGTGGCTGGTCAACTACACCAAGCTGGGTCGCGCCATGCGCGCCACGGCAGAAAACCCCCGCGTTGCTGCCCTGATGGGCGTCAAGCCCGACATGGTGATTTCGGCGACCTTCGTCATCGGCGCGGTGCTGGCCGCCATTGCCGGTGTGATGTACGCATCCAACTACGGCACGGTACAGCACACCATGGGCTTCCTGCCCGGCCTGAAAGCCTTTACGGCGGCGGTGTTTGGCGGAATTGGCAACCTGGCCGGTGCGGTGGTCGGCGGCATTTTGCTGGGGCTGATCGAATCCATCGGCGCGGGCTACATCGGCGCGCTGACCGGTGGCGTGTTGGGTAGCAACTACTCCGACATCTTCGCCTTCATCGTGCTGATCGTTGTGCTCACGCTGCGTCCTTCGGGCCTGCTGGGTGAACGTGTGGCCGACCGGGCTTGATGGGAGCACCACTATGAAACTGAACAAAACAACTTTGATCGTCGGTGCCATCGCTGCACTGGTCCTGCCGCTGATTCTGCAAAACTTTGGCAACGCCTGGGTGCGGATTGCCGACATGGCGCTGATCTACGTGATGCTGGCCCTGGGCCTGAACGTGGTGGTCGGCTTTGCCGGCCTGCTCGATCTGGGCTACGTGGCCTTCTTTGCGGTGGGTGCTTATACCTATGGCCTGCTGGCTTCGCCCCAGTTGACCGACGCGTTCCCGGCCATTGCCGCCATGTTCCCAGAGGGCCTGCACATGCCGCTGTGGATGATTCTGCCGGTCGGGGCGGCCATTGCGGGCTTCTTCGGCATGCTGCTGGGCGCGCCCACGCTGAAGCTGCGCGGTGACTATCTGGCCATCGTGACCCTGGGTTTTGGAGAAATCATCCGGGTGTTTTTGAACAACCTGGACCACCCCATCAACATTACCAACGGCCCCAAAGGCCTGAACCAGATCGACTCGCTGAAGTTCTTCGGCATCGACCTAGGCAAGTCCCTGCACATCGGCAGCTACGAGATTCCCTCGGTCAGCCTGTACTACTACCTGTTTCTGGTGCTGGTGGTGATCAGCGTGGTGATCTGCCACCGCATGGAACTGTCGCGCGTGGGCCGCGCCTGGATGGCCATCCGCGAAGACGAGATCGCCGCCAAGGCCATGGGCATCAACACCCGCAATATGAAGCTGCTGGCCTTCGGCACCGGTGCCACGTTTGGCGGTGTGTCTGGCACGCTGTTCGCCGCGTTCCAGGGCTTTGTGTCGCCCGAATCCTTCAGCCTGATGGAGTCGGTGATGATTGTTGCCATGGTGGTGCTGGGCGGTATCGGTCACTTGCCAGGCGTGATTCTGGGTGCGGTGCTGCTGTCGGCCCTGCCCGAAGTGCTGCGCTACCTGGCAGGCCCATTGCAGGCCATGACCGGCGGACGGCTGGACTCGGCCATCCTGCGCCAGTTGCTGATTGCCCTGGCCATGATCGCCATCATGCTGTCGCGTCCGCGGGGTCTGTGGCCCTCGCCCGACCACGGAAAATCGCTCAAGGCCAAGTAAGGAACACCCATGACAGACAGCAAAAAATCCGAAGTGATCCTGCAGGTTGCGGGTATTTCCAAGCGTTTCGGCGGCCTGCAAGCCTTGAGCGACGTGGGCATCACCATCCAGCGTGGCCAGGTCTATGGCCTGATCGGCCCCAACGGTGCCGGTAAAACCACGTTCTTCAACGTGATCACCGGCCTGTACACCCCCGACAGCGGCACCTTCCAACTGGCAGGCAAGCCGTACTCGCCCACTGCGGTCCACGAAGTGGCCAAGGCCGGCATTGCGCGCACCTTCCAGAACATCCGCTTGTTCGCCGAAATGACCGCGCTGGAGAACGTCATGGTCGGCCGCCACATCCGCACCCATACCGGGCTGCTGGGCGCGATCTTCCGTACCAAGGGCTTTAAAACCGAAGAGCTGGCGATTGCCAAGCGCGCCCAGGAGTTGCTGGACTACGTCGGTATCGGCCAACTGGCCGACTACAAGGCCCGCACCCTGAGCTACGGTGACCAGCGCCGCCTGGAAATCGCCCGCGCCCTGGCCACCGATCCGCAACTCATTGCGCTGGACGAGCCCGCTGCGGGCATGAACATGACCGAAAAAGTCATGCTGCGCGAGCTGATCAACAAGATCCGCAACGACAACCGCACCATTTTGCTCATCGAGCACGACGTGAAGCTGATGATGGGCCTGTGCGACCGCCTTACCGTCCTCGACTACGGCAAGCAAATTGCCGAAGGCACCCCTGCCGAAGTGCAGAAAAATGAAAAAGTGATCGAGGCTTATCTCGGCACGGGAGGACATTGAGATGGCCAATACTGCGACTACCCCTATGAAACAACCCGGCGAAGTGCTGCTCAAAGTAAGCGGCCTGAAGGTCTCTTACGGTGGCATCCAGGCCGTCAAGGGCGTGGACTTTGAAGTCCGCGAAGGCGAACTGGTCAGCCTGATCGGCTCCAACGGTGCGGGCAAAACCACCACCATGAAGGCCATCACCGGCACGCTGCCATTCGTGGGTGGCGACATCCACTACCTGGGCAAAAGCATCAAGGGCCAGGGCGCGTGGGACTTGGTCAAGGCTGGCCTGGCCATGGTGCCCGAAGGCCGTGGCGTGTTCACCCGCATGACCATCACCGAAAACCTGCAAATGGGCGCGTACATCCGCGACGACAAGGCGGGCATTTTGGAAGACATCGAAAAGATGTTCACCATCTTCCCGCGCCTGCGCGAACGCAAGGACCAACTGGCCGGCACCATGTCGGGTGGTGAGCAGCAAATGCTGGCCATGGGCCGTGCGCTGATGAGCCGCCCCAAGGTGCTGCTGCTCGACGAGCCCTCCATGGGCCTGTCGCCCATCATGGTGGACAAGATCTTTGAAGTGGTGAAAGACGTGTACGCCCAGGGCGTGACCGTGCTGCTGGTCGAGCAAAACGCCAGCCGCGCACTCGGTATTGCCGACCGCGGCTACGTGATGGAGTCCGGCATCGTCACCATGAGCGGCGATGCCAAGCAGATGCTGAAGGATCCGAAAGTGCGCGCCGCGTACCTCGGCGAGTAAGCCATAAGACACCTTCTCCTGCGGCGCGGGAGAAGGTGTTAGATTTATAGAAAATCAGCCTCCGCCGCACATTCCACCTACACTAGGTGCTATGGATACTGTAGTACTTTCCGCCGTCGACATCCCCGGTACTTTCCGCTTCCTCCACGCCGCCGACCTGCACATCGACAGCCCCTTGCGCGGCCTGAGTCGCTATGCCGGTGCACCAGTGGAGCGGCTGCGCAACGCCACCCGCCGCGCCTTGGAAAACCTGGTCGATCTGGCCTTGGCTGAGCGCGTCCACTTCGTCTTGCTGGCAGGCGACCTATACGACCGCGACTGGCCTGACTTTCACACCGGTTTGTTCTTCCGCGCCCAAATGGTGCGCCTGGGCCGTGCCCACATCCAGGTTTTCTTCGTCCAGGGCAACCACGACGCGCAGGGCACCATCACCCGCGAGCTGGTGCTGCCGGATAACGTTAAAAAATTCTCTAGCCGCAGCGCCGAGACGGTGCACCTGCCCGCCCTGGGCGTGGCCATCCACGGCCAGAGCTTTCCCCAGCGCGAGGTGCCCGAAGACCTGGTGCCGCACTATCCCGTTGCGCTGCCCGGCCAGTTCAACGTCGGCCTGCTGCACACCAGCTTGACGGCGGGTGGCGGTATCCACGAAACCTACGCCCCCACCACCGTGGCCACGCTCAAAACCAAGGGCTACGACTACTGGGCGCTGGGCCATCTGCACACCCGCGCGGTGGTGTGCGAGTCGCCCCGCGTGGTTTTCCCCGGCAACCTGCAGGGCCGCCATGCCAATGAAACCGGGGCCAAGGGCTGCGAACTCGTTACCGTGACCGGCGGGCAGATGGAGACGCGGTTTATATCGCTCGACGTGGTGCGCTGGCACCAGCTCAGCGTGGCGCTGGACGGCGTGGACAACCTGGCCCAGGCCAGCCAGGCCATCACCGCGGCGTTGGAACAAGCCACCCTCGGCGCGGGCGACCGCCTGCACGCCCTGCGCGTCCACCTCACGGGCGGTACCGCCCTGCACACCACCGAGGCCGAGCAGCCCGGCACCCTGGAAGCCGCAGTGCACGCTAGCGCGCAAGACGTGGCCGGGGCCGAGCTGTGGATCGAGCAGGTGCAGTTGCAACTCAGCTCCCCCGTCAACCGCGCTGATCTGGCCCAGGGCGAGGATGCCGTGGCCGAGCTGCTGCGCCTGGTGGACGAGCTGGCTGCCGACCCCGCCGCGCTGGCCGCTTTGAGCACCAAAGCCTGTGGCGACGTGCTGCACAAACTGCCCGCCGAGGCCAAGGGCGACGGAAATTGGCTCGAGCCCGACACCCTGAAGGCCTTGCTGATGGATGCCGAATCGACCCTGCTGGCCCGGCTAGGAAGCGCAGCATGAAGCTGCAAAAACTCTACCTGTCGGCTTTCGGCCCGTTCACCGACAAGCTGTTGGATTTCACGGCCAGCCCAGCCCGCATCCACCTGGTCTTCGGCCCGAACGAAGCCGGTAAATCCTCCGCCCTGCGCGCCATGGCCGACCTGCGTTTTGGCATCCCGCCGCGCAGTGCAGACAACTTCGTGCACGACAGCCCCAAGCTACTGCTCACCGCGGTGCTGGAGGATGCCAGCGGCCAGCCGGTCGCCGTGGCCCGCCGCAAAAAGACCAAAGACCCGCTCACCGCCGCCGACCCCGCCACCGGCTTGCCGCTGGCCACGCCAGTGTCTGCCGCCGTGGCCCAGGCCCTCACCGGTGGCATGGACCGCGCCGCGTTCGAGCGCAGCTTCGGCCTGGACCACGCGCGCCTGCGCAAAGGCGGCGAAGAGCTGCTCAAAGGCGAGGGCGAACTCGGTGCCGCCCTGTTCGAGGCCAGTGCCGGACTGCAAGGCATCAAGGCCCTGCAGGCCAGCTTGCAGGACGATGCCCGCAAATTCCTGTTGCCCAGCGCGCAGGCCGTCATCCCCGAATCCAAGCGGCTGATCGACGAGTACAAATCCCTGTCCAAAGCCGCGCTGACCCGCCCCGCCGAATGGAAAGACCGCCAGCGCGCTGTGGATGCCGCCACCGACCACCTTTCGGCCCTGCAAGACCAATTGAAAGTCCAGCGCAAGCGCATCCACACCCTGACCGAGCTGCGCGCCGTGCTACCCTTATTGCAGCAGCTCGTGCAGGTGGAACATGCGCTAGAGGCACAAAACACTATAAATTTACTGCCCATTGATGCGCGCGAGCACCGCCTGGCCGCGCAGCACAACCTGCTTGCCGCCACCGAGCAGTTGGAAGCCGCCCAGGCCGAGCAAGCCGCCTGCGCCCAGGCCCGGCAGGCCCTGTTGCTAGAGCCTACGCTGGTCGCCCACGCCCCGGCCATCGAGCGCGTGGTGCAGGCCTGCGCACTGGCCCGCCAACAGCGCGGCGAGCAGCTGCAATTGCAAACCCAGGCGGGGCAGGGCGCTGCCGCACTGGCCGACATGGCCCGGCGCATCCACCCCGGTGCGGGCCTGGACACCGTGCTGGCCGCCGTGCCCGGCCCGGCCGACCGCGTGGCGCTGGACGAGCTGCTGGACACCGTGGCCCGCCACACCCAGGCGCTGGCCCAGCAACAGGAGCGCTTGGCCCAGCTGGACGCACAACGGGATCAGACCCCGGAAGACCGCAGCCCGGTGCCCCCGGCCTTGCTGGCCACCGTCGAGTCCGCCCTGCAACAGGCCCTGGCCCTGGGCGACACACCCCAGCGCCAGGCCGAGGCCCAGCGCGAGATCGATATCCTGGACCAGCGCATCCAGCATGCCTTGGCCGACCTGCGCTTGCCCAGCACCACCGTCCTGCAAGCCGCCCGACCGCTGCTGCTGGCCGACATCGCCCAGACCGAAAAGGCCCAACTGGATGCGGCCTTGCAAATCGAAGCCCTGCGCAGGGAAGATGCCGACCTGCAGCGCGAACGCAGCACCCAGCAGCGCCGCCAGCAGCAGCTCGCGGCCGTGGGCGAAATCGTCACCGCCCAGAGCCTGCAAGCCGCCCGCCAGCAGCGCGATGCCCGCTGGCTGGACGTGAAGCAAGCGTACGGGCACGACACCGCTTCGCCCGCCACCCTGGCCGCCTTCGAGCCCACCCAAACCGAGGCCGACCGCCAGGCCGACCTGCTGCGCGAAGGCGCAGCGCGCGCCACCCAGGCCGCAGAATGCGCGTTGCGTATCCATGAGGCCGATACCCGCCGCCACGCCATCGCCCAGCAGCTGGCCGATGGTGCTACGCAAGCGGCCCAACAACAACGCGATTGGCTCCAGACCCTGGACAACGCGAACCTACCCCCGCACCCGCCCGCCGCCTTGCGCGAATGGCAGGCCCAGCGTGCCACGGCTATCGAACTGTGCGAGCGCCAGCAACAGCTCCAGCGCGAGCAGGCCGATGCCGCCCAGGCCGTCCACACCCGTACCGAGGCACTGGTCCAGGCCCTGCAAGCCGCCGGATGTCCAGCTGCCGGGACCGGTTTGGTCACCCAGGCCAGCGCCTGGCTGCGCGCTGCCCAGGATGCCGGTGCCCAGGCCCGCGCCGAAGCCCTTCAGCGCGAGACCTTGCGCGCCGAGCACGCCACCGTCCAGCGCCACATCGCGGAACACCAAACCACCCTGGCTACCGCCCGGACCGCACAAACCGCCTGGACCACCCGCCTGTTCCTACCCGCCTCCAGCAGCTCCGCCGCAACCAAAGCCCGCCTAGCCGAACTGGCCGCGCTAGAAGCCGCCCACGCCGCCCAGACCCGCTGCATCCAGGCCATTGCCCAGCACCAGGCCCGCGCCGACGATATACAGGCCCAGGCCCAGGCCCAGGTGCTGGCGGCGCTGTTGGGCGAGCCGCCCGTGGCGCAGATGGACGACTTCGCCGACCGCCTCAGCGCCCGCCTGGCCCGCGCCCAGGCCCACGCCCTGCAAGCCAATGAGCTGGCCCGCCGTCTGGCGACGGCCCAGCAACAGCACGCCGCAGCCCAGCAGCGCATCACGGCCAGCCAGTCCAGCCTGCAAGCCTTGTGCACGGCAGCAGGCGTGGACAGCCCGGCCGCATTGCCCGAAGCCGAAGACCGCTCTGCCGCCCAGCGCGCCCTGCAGGGCAAACAGCGCGACCTCGACGCGCAACTGCGCCAGGCCACCGCCCGCCCGCTGGCAGATCTACACACCGAACTCGCCGGGCGCGATGCGGTGGACCTGGATGCAGAACGCGCCGCTCTGGACACCCAGGTGACGCAGCTGGAGGCCGATATTGCCACCGCCAGCGCCACCGTCCACACCACCCGCCAGGCGCTGGAGGCCATCGACACTTCTGCCGCCGCCGCCGAGGCCCGCGAACAGATGGAATCCGCCGTGGCCCGCCTGCGCGCCGCCGTGCCGCCCTGGATGCAACTGCGCCTGGCCGACAGCCTGCTGGAAGAAGCGTTGAGGCGCTTTCGCGAACGCGCCCAGGCCCCCATGGTGCGGCTGGCTTCCGAGTATTTTGGTTTGATAACCGGGGGCCGCTATCCCAAGCTGGTGGTGGACACCTCCGCCGAGCGCCCCGTGCTGCAGGCCGAAGGCACAGATGGTCGCCTGATCGGCATCGAAGCCATGAGCGAAGGCACGGCCGACCAGCTTTATCTGGCCTTGCGCTTGGCCGCACTGGAGCTGCAACGTGGTGATGGCCCGGCCATGCCTTTGGTGCTGGACGACGTGCTCATGACCAGCGACGACACCCGTGCCACCCACATCTTCCAGGCCCTGGCCCGCTTTGCCGAAGGCGGCCAGGTGCTGCTGTTCACCCACCACCAGCATCTGGTGCAAGTGGGGCAGGCCGCGTTGCCAAGTGGGGCACTGGTGGTGCACTATTTATAGAAAAAAGACTGTTTGCGCAGGTCCTACCTGCGCTGGTAGCTACCAAAAAAATAGCGACTGAAGTTGCCTTCAGTCGCTATTTTTTACAACCCAGCTTTCCGCTAGAACTTGCTTAGCCGGGCTGCTGGTGTTGCCCCCTGCAAGAGCGGCGGCGGAAACACGCAGTGTTTAGCCTGGGATGACCCAAAGTTACGCCAACTCGCCCATCTGGCTTTGCAGATAGTTTTGAATGCCGACCTTGCCGAGCAGGTCGATCTGGGTTTCCAGGAAGTCGATGTGCTCTTCGGTGTCGTCCAGGATACCTTGCAGCAGGTCGCGGGAGACGTAGTCGCGCACGGTTTCGCAATGGGCGATGCCGTCCTTGATGGTGGCTTGCGCGCCGTACTCGGCCTTCAGGTCGCAGTTCAGGCACTCTGGCACGTCTTCACCCACCAAAATCTTGGCCAGGTCTTGCAGGTTGGGCAGGCCGTCGAGCATGAAGATGCGGTCCATCAGTTTGTCGGCGTGCTTCATTTCGCCGATGGATTCCTCGTATTCTTTCTTTGCCAGCTTGTCCAGACCCCAGTGCTTGTACATGCGGTAGTGCAGGAAATACTGGTTGATGGCGGTGAGCTCGTTTTTAAGTTGCGCTTGCAGATGCGCGATGACTTGGATGTCGCCCTTCATGGTGGCCGTCCTTTTTTGAATGTGTGGTCGCGAAATACCGTCGTTTTGTATTGTCGGCGACGTAGCGCGGTAAATCAAAAAATCAGAGGCTATGCCCCCAGCTTTTCAGTCTGAGTACGAACACACGTGATAGGCATTCGCAAGGGGATAAAACAGCGCCTGTTTTTGATCCAAAACCATCGTCATTAGGCTCTTCGCCGTGTAAAGTGGATTACATGCTTGTTACCACCTTTGTTCCCGCTGTGCTCGATATCGAGGCCTCGGGCTTTGGCCGTCAGAGCTATCCGATCGAAGTGGGTTGCATCTTGCCGGATGGCAAAACCTTTTGCTCTCTGATCCGCCCTGAGCCCGAGTGGGTGCACTGGGACCCTGAAGCTGAAAAACTGCACCACATCAGCCGTGAACTGACCCAAAAGGTCGGCCGCTCCGCGCTGGATGTGGCCCATTTGCTCAACACCCATTTGCGCGGGCAAACGGTGTATTCCGATGGCTGGGCCAACGACTTCACCTGGATCGGTGCCTTGTTCGAGGCGGTGGACATGAGCCCGTACTTCAAGCTGGAAAACCTGCGCTCCTTACTGAGCGAGGACGAGGCCGCCCGCTGGCACGATGTCAAGAAGCAGGTGGCCGGCGAACTGGGTTTACAGCGCCACCGCGCCAGCAGCGATGCCCGGGTGCTGCAGCGAACTTTGCTGCGCCTCATGGAGCAGAGAGAAGCCCTGTGATTTAGCGGCTTTACAGCGCTTCGATAGACTGGCCGCTCAACTTTACCGAAGCGATTTTTCATGATCTTGATGACACGCCGCACTGCGGCCCTGGCCTTGTTTTTGGCGGCTAACATATGCGCCGCCCAGTCGGCAACTCCCACGCTGCGCTTGCGTGGCACGGTGCAAAGCGTGACCGCCGACACCCTGACCGTGCAGGTCCGCGGTGGCGAGGTAGTGGCGCTGGCACTGCCTGCGAATTTGGTGGTAGCCGAGGTGTATCCGATTGCGCTGGCGGACATCCAGCCCGGCAGCTTCATCGGTACCGCCGCCGTACCCCAGCCCGACGGTAGCGAGCGGGCGATTGCGGTCACCGTATTCCCCGAATCCGCACGCGGCGCAGGCGAAGGCCACCGCCCGTTTGACCTGCAGCCGCAAAGCACCATGACCAATGCCACGGTGGCCGATGTGGTGGCTTCGCCCACGGGCCGCACGCTGCAGCTGAAGTACAAGGACGGTGCGCGGGCCATCGTGGTGCCCACCGACGCGCCCATCGTCACCTTCCGCCCGGCCGACCGCAGCCTGCTGGTGGCCGGGGCCAGCGTGTCGCTGTCGGCCCAGGAGCTGGATGGCAAACCTACCGCCATCCGCATCAACGCCGGTCGCAACGGCTTTCAATTGCCGTATTGATTCCCCCACCGGTGGGACCTACGCCAAGCGTATAACCGCGAGCTGTCTGTTCCAGAAACACCGCGGAACTGGCTTTGCCAGGCCGCTGGTGTTGCCCCCTGCAAGGGGGGTGGCGCTGCTACCTGCGTTCTCGGCTTTGCAAGCCGATTCCGGGGCAGTGAGCAAGCCTGGGGGTGTTCAACCAGCGCTGCGAATCAGGTGATCGAAAGCGCCCAGCGCGGCCTTGGCCCCATCGCCTGCTGCGATGATGATCTGCTTGAACGGCACGGTGGTGGCGTCACCGGCGGCGAACACACCAGGCACCGAGGTTTGGCCGCGGTTGTCGACGATGATTTCGCCATGCTTGCTGAGCTCGATCGTGCCCTTGAGCCATTCGGTGTTGGGCACCAGGCCGATTTGCACGAAGCAGCCTTCCAGCTCCACATGGTGGCTCTGGCTGGTGGTGCGGTCGGTGTAGGTCAAGCCATTGAGCTTGCTGCCGTCGCCGGTCAACTCGGTGGTTTGGGCCGACACATGCACCGTCACGTTAGGCAGGCTGTGCAGCTTTTTGACTAGTACGGCATCGGCCCGCATCGCTTCGCCAAACTCGATCAGGGTCACATGCGCCACCAGCCCTGCCAGGTCGATCGCCGCCTCGACACCCGAGTTGCCGCCACCGATCACTGCCACGCGCTTGCCCTTGAACAGCGGACCATCGCAGTGCGGGCAATAGGCTACGCCCTTGTTTTTGTATTCTTGCTCGCCGGGCACGTTGACGTTGCGCCAGCGCGCGCCAGTGGTCACGATCACGGTTTTAGACTTCAGCGAGCCACCGTTGGCCAGTTGCACTTCGACCAGGCCACCGGGCGTAGCCGCCGGGATCAGCTTGTCGCCGCGTTGCAGGTTCATCACGTCCACACCGTAGGCTTTCACATGCGCGTCCAGGCCCATGGCGAACTTGGGGCCGTCGGTCTCCAGCACGGAGATGAAATTCTCGATGGCCATGGTGTCGTTCACCTGCCCGCCAAAGCGCTCGGCGGCGATGCCGGTGCGGATGCCCTTGCGGGCGGCGTACACCGCAGCGGCTGCGCCTGCGGGGCCACCGCCGACCACCAGCACGTCATACGGGTCTTTGGCCGAGAGCCGGGCGGCATCTTTATCGGCTGCGCCGGTGTCGAGCTTGGTGACGATTTCTTCTACCGTCATGCGGCCTGAGCCGAAATGGCTGCCGTTCAGGTAGATGCTGGGCACGGCCATCACTTCGCGGGCATTAACCTCGTCTTGGTAAAGCGCGCCATCCACAATGACGGTCTTGATCTTGGGATTGAGCACCGACATCAGCGTCAGCGCCTGCACCACGTCCGGGCAGTTGTGGCAGCTCAAGGACATATAGACCTCGAAATTGAACTCGCCATCCAGCGCCTTGATGCTGTCGATCACGCTGGACTCCACCTTGGGTGGGTGGCCGCCCGTCCACAGCAGGGCCAACACCAGCGAGGTAAATTCATGGCCCATGGGGATGGCTGCGAAACGCAGGCTCATGTCGCTGCCGATGCGGTTCAAGCTGAAAGAGGGCTTGCGCGCGTCTGTGCCGTCAGTCTTCAGGGTGATCTTGTCGGACAACGCGATGATGTCCTCGAGCAGGCCGCGCATTTCAACAGCGCCTTTGCTGTCATCCAGCGAAGCTGTGATCTCGAGCGGCTTTGTGACCCGTTCCAGGTAGCTTTTCAGTTGTGCTTTGAGGTTGTCGTCCAACATACTTTTCTTTCAGTCAATATTGCCGCCAGCCTCGTGAGCTAGCGGCGGTTTCAATTACGCAGACTTAGATTTTGCCGACCAGGTCCAAAGATGGGGTCAAGGTGGCAGCGCCTTCGTTCCACTTGGCAGGGCAAACTTCACCTGGGTGGGCGGCGGTGTACTGGGCAGCCTTCAGCTTGCGCACGGTTTCCTTGACATCGCGGGCGATTTCGTTGGAGTGGATTTCGGCCGTCTTGATCACCAGCTCGGGGTTGATGATGAAGGTGCCACGCAGTGCCAGGCCTTCTTCAGGGATGTGCACGCCGAAAGCGTTGGTCAAGGTGTGGGTTGGGTCGCCAACCAGGGGGAACTTGGCTTTGCCCACAGCAGGCGAAGTCTCGTGCCACACCTTGTGCGAGAAATGCGTGTCGGTGGTGACGATGTAGACCTCGGCACCCATCTTCTGGAACTCGCCGTAGTTGTCGGCTGCGTCTTCGATTTCGGTGGGGCAGTTGAAGGTAAAGGCGGCCGGCATAAAAATCAAAACGGACCACTTGCCCTTCAGCGTCTGGTCGCTGACTTCGACGAACTTGCCGTTGTGGAAGGCTTGGGTCTTGAAAGGCTGGACTTGGGTATTGATCAGGGACATGGTGGTTTCCTATAAAACATGAGTGGCTGGATGCGGTATGCATTGGCTACCAAGCTGGATGATAGGCTATTAAATACTGTCGTTTGATAGTTAATTTGTATTATTGCCATAGTTTCAGTAGCCATTGACTGGTGCACAAAGGGTCTAATTTTTTTACAAATGAGAATTATTCGCATATAATAAAAGCCTATTCCAGCTAGCCATTCCGGCCTGTGTAGCGCTTAAACCAGCCGCCTGCGCCCGCCACCAGCCAGCCGTTGACTTTTTTCAACTGTTGTCAGGTTCCACTGTGGCTTTTGCTTCCTCTGCTTCTTGTTCTTTTCCCTTCGCCCTGCGCGAACTCGTTTGGCTGATGGGTATCTCCATAGGCGCAGCCTTGTCGGCGCAAGCCCAATCTACACAGGTGGCAGCGGCCACCACACTGCGTGAGGTGGTGGTCAGCGGCTCGCGCAGCGCGCAAGACCCCGATGGGCTGCCCATGAGTATCGACGTGATCGGCCCGCAAGACCTGGAAAGCCAGCAGATCCACGACATCCGCGACCTGGCCAAAGACCTGCCCAATGTGTCGGTGAAGCGCGCTCCGGCCCGGTTCACCCTGGCCTCGGGCAATACCGGGCGCGATGGCAATGCGGGCTTCAACATCCGCGGGCTGGACGGCAACCGCGTGCTGCTGCTGGAGGACGGCATCCGCATGCCGCGCAGCTACGTGTTCAGTGCCAACGCCTTTGGCCGCGACTACTTCGACATCGGCCTGGTCAAACGGGTGGAGGTGGTGCGTGGCCCGGTGTCGGTGCTCTACGGGTCCGACGGCGTGGCTGGGTTGGTCAACTTCATCACCTACGAGCCATCCGACTTTTTGACCAACGGCAAAACCTTTGGCGGCCGGGCCGCGGTATCGGCCAGCAGCGATGACAACGGCCTGTCCGTCGGCACCACGCTAGCCGGCCGGGCCAGCGACACCGTGGAATGGCTCATCGGTGTCCATGCCAGCCGATCCGATGCGTTGAAGAATATGGGCAGCAACGACGCGGCCAACACCACCCGCACCACGCCCAACCCCGAGACGGACCGCGGCACCTCCTTGCTGGGCAAGCTGGTGGTGCGCCCCAACGCCGACCAAAAGCACGTGCTGACCTTTGAGCATGTGGAAAAAAAGGCCGACTACAACCTGCTGTCTGCCGTGGCCGTGGCCGCCACGGCATCCACCTCCACGCTCGGCTCTACCGCCAACACCACCCTGCAGCGCGACCGCCTGACGTGGGACGCACGCTACCAGCTGGGGGCCGCCTTGGCCGACAGCCTGCAAACGGTGCTCAGCTACCAGTCCGCAGGTTCCCGAGAAATCGCCACCGAGGACCGCAACACCGCCGCAGACCGGGTGCGCAACACCACCTACGACGAAGACACCTGGCAGCTGGGCTTGCAGGCCAACAAAATCTTGCGTCTGGGCGGTGACACCGCGCACAAGCTGACCTACGGCGTGGACACCACCCGCGCCAGTATCCAGACCCTGGGCACCGGGGTGACCCCGCCCGCAGGCGAAACCTTTCCACTCAAGCGCTTCCCCGACACCATCGAATCCAGCGTCGCGCTGTACCTGCAAGACGAAGCCATGCTGGGCGACTGGAGCGTCACCCCCGGCCTGCGGCTGGACCGCTTCAAGATCGACGCCAGCCAGGCGGGCTTTGGTGCGACGGCGGTATCGCTGTCCGATTCGGCGGTATCGCCCAAGCTGGGCGTGTTGTACCGCGCCACGCCGCAGTGGAGCGTGTTTGGCAACGTCGCCTCGGGCTTCAAAGCGCCCAACGCAGGCCAGGTGAATGCATTTTTTGAGAACGTCACCCAGTTCTACAAAACCATTCCCAACCCCAACCTCAAGCCCGAGAAGAGCCAGAACTTCGAAATCGGTGCCCGCGGCCGCCTGGACGCTCTCACGCTGGACCTGGCCGCCTTCACCGGCCGGTTCAAGGACTTGATCTAAGACTCGGTGCAGGTGGGCGGTGCAGGCACGGCGGCCAACCCCACGGTGTTCCAGTCCATCAACGTGGGCAATGCCCGCATCAGCGGCTTCGAGGTCAAGGGCAGTTGGGACTGGGGCCGGGTCGCAGGCGGGCAGCTCACCACGCTGTTCAACTACGGCTATGCGCGCGGCAAAGACAGCGACACCGGCAAGCCGCTGGACTCCATCGACCCCGCCAAGATCCGCGCCGGCCTGCAGTACGCCACTGGCCCCTGGGATCTGCGGCTGGACCTGGCCCACCACGCTGCCAAAAAGCAGAGTGACACCAATGCCGCCCTGTTCGTCACCCCGGCCACCACCACGCTGGACGTGGGCGGCCAGTGGCGCATCCGCAAAGACCTGCGCCTGAACGTCACCGTGGCCAACCTCACCAACAAAAAGTACTGGAACTGGAGCGACGTGCGCAACGCCACCGCCGCCCAGGTGCGGGTGATCGACGCATTCAGCCAACCTGGCCGCAGCCTGCAAGTGTCCTTAGTCGCTGAGTTTTGAATACCCCCAGGCTGCAGTGCTACGCATCTTTCGCCAACCCCCTTGCAGGGGGCAACACCAGCAGCCTGGCAAAGCCAGTTCTGCGGTGTTCCAGGATCGCACCGGTCCTCACTTTTGCATTCTTTGCACCATTTAAAAGGAGATGACAGCTATGACCCGCACCACCCGCCCCACCGACCCCACAAACCACACCGGCGCCGACGAGGAATACGCCATGCCCTGTGCAGAGGCTCTGCTGGCCAGCTCGCTGGCGCTGATGACCGGCTACGTGCAAGGCTGCTGCGACGACCACCGCACCCAGATGGCGCAAAAAGTCGTGCAGAACTTGCTCCACCTGTCCGAGCACCCCATGCTTTCGCCCGACTTCAAAACCCTGCTCTGGAACCTGCACACCCGCTGGCTGCAGCAAACCCATCCGGCACGTACCGTTTCCGAGCACATTGACCTGCCCGCTGCCACCCCGCTGTGGCACACCACCCCTGAGACCGTCCAATGACCCTTTTATTCGCCACCCCCGAAGACCTGCGCGCCGCCTTTGCCGCCGCCCGCGCCAGCGGAAAACGCGCCAAAGAAGCCGCAGAGTCCATCGGCAGCAGCGAAGGTGCTGCCGTGGCCGCCCACTGCGGTGCACACGCCTACCCGCCCAAAGCCATTGCATTGACCGGCCCGTGGATCGACGTGCTCAAGGCCCTGGAGCCCTGCGGCCCGCTGATGGGCCTGACCCGCAACGAGAGCACCGTGCACGAGAAAACCGGCATCTACACCAATCTGTCGGCGATGGGCCCCAGCGGTGCGATGGGCCTGGCCCTGGGCGAAGACATCGACCTGCGCCTGTTTTTCGGCCAGTGGCACGCGGGCTTCGCCGTGACCGAGCTGGCCGCCAACCCGCAGAACCGCCCGAATGTGAGCCTGCAGTTCTTCGATGCCCACGGTCTCGCCGTGCACAAGATTTTCCAGCGCGATGCCACCGACCGCGCCGCGTTCGAAGCCGTGGTGCAGCGCTTTACGGCAACCACCAGCCCTGCCGCCTTCACCCCCGCCGTACCCGCACCAGCGCCCCAGCCCGATGCCGCGATCGACGTGGCGGGCCTGGGGGATGCCTGGGCTGCGCTGCAAGACACGCACGAATTCTTTGGGCTGCTGAAGAAGTTCGGTGCCGAGCGCCAGCAAAGCCTGCGCCTGGTGCAGGGCCGGTTTACCCACAGCCTGTCCACCCTGGCACCGCGCGAGCTGCTGCAATCTGCTGCGTTCGACGGGCTGCCCATCATGGTCTTCGTCGGTAGCCGGGGTTGTATCCAGATCCACACCGGCCCGGTCAAACGCATCGAACCCATGGACATTCGTGGAGTCCAATGGCTCAACGTCATCGACCCTACCTTCAACCTGCACCTGCGCGAGGACTCCATCGCCCATGTCTGGCGCGTCGAGAAGCCCACGGCAGACGGTGTGGTCACCTCGGTCGAAGTGTTCGACCACGCAGGTGAATTAATGGCCATGTTCTTCGGCGCGCGCAAGCCCGGCCAGCCCGAGCTGCCAAGCTGGCGCGACCTGGTGGCCGGGCTGCCCACACTGGAGGCCGTGCCCGCATGAGCAAAACACTAGCCTTGCGCCGCCGCGCTGTGTTGGGGTGGGCCGCGCTTGCGCCGGTGCTCGTCCAGGCGCAGACGGCTAAACTGCCGAGGCTGGTGACGGTCGGCGGCGCACTTACCGAATGCGTCTACGCCCTGGGCGCTGAGGCGCAACTGGTCGGCACCGACACCACCAGCCTGTACCCGCTGGCGGCGCAAAGCACGCCCAAGGTCGGCTACATGCGCACCCTGTCGGCCGAGGGCCTTCTGGCGCTCAAGCCCGACGCGGTGATCGCTACCACCGAGGCCGGGCCGCCCGTGGTGCTGGACCAGTTGCGCAGTGCTGGGGTCAAGGTCGAGGTGATCGACTCCGACCACAGCTGGGCCGAAGTGCAGCGCAAGCTGCAGGCCGTGGGGCGCGGTGCCGGGCGCGAGACCCAGGCCCGCGCCTTGCAGGCCACGCTGGATGCGGACTGGGTCCGCGTGCAGCAGCATGTGGCCCAATTCAAAGGCCGCAAGCCGCGTGTGCTCTTCATTCTGTCGCATAGCGCCACCGTGCAGGTGGCGGGCGAAAAAACCGCGGCCCATGCCATGCTGCAGCTGGTGGGCGCGCAGAACGTAATGGGTGGATTCAACGGCTACCGCCCCATGACGGCAGAGGCCATGGCCGCCGCCGCGCCCGATCTGATCCTCACCACCACCCAGGGCATCGAAGCCCAGGGCGGGCTGGATAAATTCTGGAGCCGCCCCGAGCTGGCGTTGACCCCGGCCTTCAAAACCAAGGCCCTGCTGCACCTGGACGCGCTGGAGCTGTTGGGCTTTGGCCCGCGCCTGCCCGCCACGGTGCGCAGCCTGCACCAGAAGCTGGTATTGAAGGCATGAGCCTGCACACCCGCCGCATGTCGGGCCAGCACGTGCTGCTGCTGGGCAGCGCCCTGGTACTGCTCAGCCTGCTCAACGCCAGCGCGCGCGGGGCCTATGGCATCAGCGTGGCTGACATCGCCAGGACGCTGTGGGCCTTGGTCAGCGGCGGGCTGGACGGTTCGCCCGAGCAGCTCGTGTTTCTCAACATCCGCCTGCCGCGCCTGTTCCTGGGGCTGGCGGCGGGCGCGGGGCTGGGGCTGTCGGGCGCGTTGATGCAAGGCCTGTTTCGCAACCCACTGGCCGACCCCGGTTTGATTGGCGTGAGCAGCGGCGCGGCGCTGGCGGCGGGCATCACCATCGTGCTGGGCAGCCGCTACTTCCCGGATTTGCCGCGCAGCCTGGGCAGTTGGACGCTGGTAGCGACGGCGTTTGCAGGCAGCCTGTCGGTCACAGCGCTGATTTACATGCTGGCCCAGTCGGATGGCGGCACCCGCGTGGGGCTGATGCTGCTGGCCGGTGTGGCCATCAACGCGCTGGCCGGGGCCGGGCTGGGCGGGTTGAGCTTTCTGGCCAGCGATGAGCAGTTGCGCAGCCTGCAGTTCTGGCTGCTGGGCAGCCTGGGCGGTGCACGCTGGAGCGCCGTGATTTTGGTCTGTACTATCGTTTTAATAGCTGCTTGCGCAGGCGCTACCTGCGCTAGACCCTTAAATGCCATCGCATTGGGCGAAGCGCAGGCGGTGCTGCTGGGCGTGGACGTGGAGCGCACCAAGCGCCTGGCCATTGGTGTCACCGCACTGGCCGTGGGTGCTGTCACCGCCACCACCGGGATGATCGGCTTCGTCGGCCTGCTGGCCCCGCAATGCGTGCGCCTGGTCGCCGGGCCGGACCACCGCGTGGTGCTGCCCGGCTCCGCCATGCTGGGCGCGGCCCTGGTGCTGCTGGCCGACAGCGTGGCCCGCACCGCGGTGCAACCGGCTGAATTGCCGCTGGGCGTGCTGACCGCACTGGTCGGCGTGCCTTTCTTTTTGGTGCTGCTGCGCCAGTTCAAAGAAAGAGTCTGATGCACACCCCCAGGCTTCGCGCACTGTGTGTCGCTGCGCCCACCCCCTTGCAGGGGGCAACACCTTCGGCCCGGCAAAGCCGGTTCCGTGGTGTTCTTGGCGACCGACATCCTTGGTGTTCCGTACGTGGTGGTTTGCGTTTTAACGCGATGGAGTTATTGCCATGACTTATTACTTAGAGGCGCAGGCCGTGTCCTGCGTGGTCGGCGGGGCCACGCTGTTGCACGCCCTCACGGCACGGTTTGCCACGGGGGCGTTCACCGCCATTCTGGGGCCCAACGGCGCGGGCAAGTCCACGCTGCTTTCGCTGCTGTGCGGCCAACGCAAGGCCAGCCAGGGCAAGGTGTTTTTGCAGAACCAGGCGTTGGACAGCTACCCCGCCCAGGCCCTGGCCCGCCGCCGCGCGCTGCTGCCGCAAGACCTGTCGATTGCCTTCGACTACACCGTGCAAGACGTGGTGGAACTGGGCCGCTATCCGCACCGCCAGCAGCCCAGCAGCGGTGAGACCGACATCGTGCAGCGCGCCATGCAGGCCACCGGCGTGCTGGCCCTGGCCCACCGCGTGCTCAACACCCTGAGCGGCGGTGAACGCGCCCGTGCCCAGTTGGCCCGCGTGCTGGCACAAATCTGGGAGCCCGCCGCTGAGGGCGATAGCCGCTGGCTACTGCTGGACGAACCCACCGCCGCGCTGGATGTGCACCACCAGCACGCTGTGCTGCGCCTAGCGCGCCGCTGGGCGCACGAGCACGATGTGGGTGTGGTTGCCGTGCTGCACGACCTGAACCTGGCCTTGCGTTACGCCGACCAGGCGCTGCTGCTGCAAGACGGCCAGGTCCAGGCCGACGGCCCGCCCGCCCAGGTGCTGAGTGCCGACACCGTCAGCCGCATCTGGCAGGTGGACGTGCACCCGGTGCACGACGCGGATGGCAGTCTGCAACTATTGATGGCTTGAAGAGGAGATGTTGATGGTGATCCATGAAGCCCGCGTCCATGTTTTTCAACGCAAACCCGCCCTGTCCGATGTGGCCTGCGAGCACGCCGCCTTGGTGCGCATGCTGGCCAGCGCCCAGGCCCGTGTGAGCGCGGTGGTGGTGGACCATGTACAGCAAATCGCCGCGCTGCAAGCCCAGATCGTCCGCCTGCGCGCCCGCGCCATCGTGCGCGACACGCTGGTGGCCTGGCTGCGCGAAAGCCTGGCGCAGCTGGAGCCCGAAGCGGCGGAAGATTTGCAAGTCCACGCCGACGCCGCCGACCGCGTGATCTGCCAAACCGGCTGCATCAGCCACGGTGGCTACTGGCGCGAACAAGACCAGTGCCGCCGCACCGGCAAGGGCTGCGTGCTGGCGGAGGAGGGTATTGCCGGGCCGGCGGGACAGGTTCCCTGAAGTTCTCAAGTTTTTAGGCCATTTTTAGGTATCGAAATGGCTGCCTGTGCTTATGAATTGGGCGCAAGCAGCTCCTATTTTTCACTATCAAAATTGAAGTAATTTGTTTCGATGGCTCGGGTTGTAGCCATGGGGGTCGAATCATCCCCGCGCACCGAAAAGTGGATGTCGACCCTCCCGCCCAACCGCGTGTGTGCTCTAACCTGATTGGTGGGTTGGCGTTGACATTTTCTGGGTGCCTGCCAGCGTCCCCGGCCGAGCGCATCACCCGGCCGACGATTCCGATGGAACCTAGCACCTCCATCTACGCCAACCCGCCACAGGGGTCGGAGCACGAATGCGGGCAAGCAGACGGCATGGCAACAGGCAATTCAGCACGCAATCGTGATCCGACCCCTCTGGCTACCGCCCGTGCAACCGGAAAGATAGCTAATTTGTGTCAAAAAGATAAGAGCACCTCACGCTTATTCAACCGGCAGGTAGCGGATTTTTGGCATCCAAAAATAGGCCTAAAAACTGTAGCATCCCTAGCGCGCCCCTTCCTCCGCCAGCGTAGCCAGCAGGTCAGGGGCGAACACAGCAGCGTCGGTTATCGTCCCCGCATGCACCTCACACCCCCTAAAGACCACGTTAAATACCAACGCTGCATGGTCTTTGCGGGCGGCGGCTTCCGCTTTGGCATCTACCTGGGGATGTATGCCGCCGCGCGCGATGCGGGCCGTGCGCCCGATCTGCTGCTGGCCACCTGTGGCGGGGCGATTGCGGCGGCCATCATCCAGGCGCTGCCCGACGACGCGCAGCGCTTGGCTTGGCTTAGCTCGCCGCAGATGTACCGGTTCTGGGGCAGCCTGCAGCCCGCGCCGCAGGCCAGCATCGTGCGTACGTTGGCCGGGGTGGCCCGGCGCAAGCTGTCGCACCAGCCCGCACCCCAGGTGCCGGACCTGTTCACCGATTACCTGTTTGACGTACCCCCCGTTTTGCCCCTGCCGCCGCCTGCGGCCCAGTCCGACGTCACCGTAGCCACCATCGGCGGCCAACTGCTGTTTGGCCCGGCCAACGTAGGCCAGGCCAGGGGTGATCGCAAGCTGTTTGCGCAAACCGTCTTTGGGCCACCGCGTGTAGCGGCCCTGGTGCAGGGCATGGCATCGCCGTTTGCCGACCCGCGCTGGGGTGACCACGCTGTTGCCCACGGGGTGCGGGCCGACACCAGCCTGCCGCTGGATGCCGCCGCGCGCATGGCCATTACCGACTTCTACTACTTCCCCACTTACCGCCATGGGGCAGACCACTACATCGGCGGGGTGGTGGACCTGTTCCCCATGGAGCTGGCGCACCGGCTGGCTGACATGGTGATGCTGGAGTTCAAGGAATCGTTCAACCAGCATTTCGAAATTCCCGCCTGGCGCGCCGTGCTGGGGCTGGACGGCAACCAGCGCCTGCGCCATGTCAACGCCCAAGCAGCCGACGTGTGGTTTGACACCTCGGACGTGGCCACCGCGCTGCCAGTGCAGCCGGTGCAAAGGCAGCTGCAGTGGTGGCGCAACCGTATCGTGCTGGCCCAACCCACCGACTACGCGGCCTACGTGCAGGCCATGAACGCGCAATGGCAGTACGGCTACCAACGCGGGCAAGAGGCCCTGCAGCGGGCCGTGCCCGGTGATGCGTCGGGCATGCGCAAGGTGGACCGATACAACCGGGGTAAGGAGTGAGTTACAAGCTTTTTAGGCCTCTGGCGCATGTTCTATATACGCTAGTTGCTATATAAATAATAGCAATTGATGTTTGACTGACACAGCCCCTTCGCCGCCCAACCTTCAAGAGCTACCTGCGCCGATAAACCGTTCCAAGGGCCGCTAGGCCTATCAGCACTAGCGCCAGGCTTGCAGGTTCTGGTATGGGGGTTGGATCACTGACGCCGATCGTGTTGGTGAATGAGAAGCTGAGATCGTTGTAGTTGTAGGGGCCGAAAAGCAAATCCTCGAAACTCACCAAGGTTGTGCCCGGCACAAGCCAGTCCGATTCAACCCGGGCATGCGCAGTGAGATCGGCATTGCGCGAAGCGTCTCCGCTGTAAAAAAGCTGGCCTGTATTGTTCACCCCGAGCTGAAAAATCAACTCTGTGCCAGCCGCAAAGCTACCCAGATTCACCATGCTGTCCACGGCGGAGGACAGGCTATTGAAAATCTTCAGGCCATTCAAGTACAAATCGTCGCTGTAAGACGCCGTGCTTCCTCTGAAGGTTGCGATGATGTCGCCCGTGTTGGCAGCCACCACGCTGTAGCCCTCAGTACCAGGGCTGGCGATGGGGATGGCGTTTGCTGACAGGCACAGGGAAGCCAAAATGCAGCTCCCTAATTTCGGTAAAAGTTTCATAGATGGCTCCGTGGTGATAGGTAGGCAATAGTGCTTTACAGCACCGAAATGCGCTGTAAGAACAAGCCTACAAATGCCCGTTTAACGCTGGTTTTTGCCAGCTAATTTGTTTTAAATTGCAACCTCTTGCGTGTGGTTTCCAACTGGTATCTACGCATATGTGTTTCGCACTCGCCAACACCCGCTTGGCGTAATGCCCAGGGCATGCAACGTCCTGTCAATACAGCCGCACCGCCATGTCGAAGTGCCAGCTGCGGCGGATTTCGACCACGTCGAATTCGCGTGCCAGGGCGGGCTGGAAGGCCTGGTAATTGGCCTGGCTGTGCACCAGGCCGCGTATCGCTTCGTCCAGGGCCGGCACGCCGCTGGAACGCACGAAGCTGACCGATTCCACCGAACCATCGCTGCGCACCGCCACCATTACCAGGGGATCGGTGTGGGGCTGCTTCGCGGCTTCGCGGACTGCGTCAAAGGTCATGTTGAGCTCGATCTTGCGGCTCCAGGCTTCGGCGTACTGGACGAGTTCCGCGTTGGTATCGCTGCGCCCGAAGATGCGGCCTCGGCGTGCGCTGCTCCATGATGAGGGCAGTGTCGATAGAGGTGGGCGCGCCGCAGCCGCAGCGGCATCCCGGCGGTCCGCCTCGGCGTTCAGTTGCCGTCCTATCGCCTTCAGCCTTTCCTCCCGTTGGTCCGCCGCCGCGCGCGCCGCCTCTTGGCGTGCGGCGTCCGCCCGTGCCGCTTCCAGGCGGACGGCATCTTTTTGGGCGGCTTCTTGTCGCGCAGCAGCCTGCCGTTCGGCCTCCTGGCGGTCGGTTTCTGACCTTGCCGCTTCGGTCCGTGCCGTTTCTTGGCGGCTGGCCTCAGCCCGCGCCGCCTCCTGGCGGGCAGCGTCCTTCTGGGCGGCTTGCTGTTTCGCTGTCGCCTGCGTTGCGGCTTCCTGGCGCGCGGCCTCTGCCCGTGCTGCTTCCTGGCGCTCGGTTTCTGCGCGCGCGGTCTTTGCTGTTTCCTGCCTCTCGGTGGCTTGCCGGTCGGCCTCCAACCGCGCCGCTTCGGCCCGTGCAGCTTCGACCCGCGCCGCCGTCTCTGCGCGTACCGCTTCTAGCCGCGCTGCCACCTGCTTCGTTGCATCCTGCCGTTCGGCTTCGGCGCGTGCGGCCTTTGCGGCCTCCTGTTGCGTTGCCTCCTGTCGCGCAGTGGCCTGCTGCGCGGCTTCCTGGCGGGCAGCTTCCAAACGCGCAGCTTCGGCCAGTGCAATGTCTTGGCGGACGGCCTCTTGCCGTGCTGCCTCCAGCCGAGTTGCTTCAGCCCGTGTTGCTTCCTGGCGCGCGGCGTTCTGACGGGATGCTTCCAGGCGTTCGGCCTCGGCGCGCGCGGCCTTGGCTGCCTCTTGTTGCACCGCGGCCTGCCGCGTGGCCTCCAAGCGTTCGGCCTCCAACTGTGCGGCTTCGGCACGCGCCGATTCAATACGCGCGGCTTCCTGGCGGGCAGCGTCTGTGCGTTGGGCCTGTAGCCTCGCAGCTTCGACCAGGACCACTGCCTGGCGCGCGCTCTCCTGGCGGTCGGCCTCTTGGTGCAAAGCTTCCAGACGTTCGGCCTCGGCCCGCGCTGCGTTGGCCGCTTCCTGGCGTGCTTGCGTCTGCCGCGTAGCCTGCTGGCGCTCGACCTCCAGTTGCGCCGCTTCGACCTGTGCGGCTGTTCGGAGCGCTGCAGCTCGGCGCTCGGCGTCTAGCCGGGCGGTTTCGGTCCGCTCTGCTTCCTGGAGTGCGGTGGCTAACTGTGCGGCTTCCTGCCGCGCGGTCTTGCGTTGCGCGGCAGCCTCCTGTCGTGCGACAGCCTGCCGGCGTTTGGTTTCCGTCGGCGTGGCCTCGGCGGAGGGCATGGGTACCGGGGGACGGGAAGGCACGATCCACGTGGCTCCCTCGGTGCGGTCAGTGGCCGCCACGTTAGGTTCGAGGGCGCTGGGCAGCGCGGTCTGGCTGGTTGGGTCGGTAGGTGAATCGGTAGGTGAATTGGTGTGTAAAGGGTTTGTCGTTGCCGCCACGGCGACCGTGGCGGCTGTGGCAGTGGTGGGTGCCGGGCTAGCCGCTACGGGCCGGGCATCGCCCGTGCTCTGTGGCGGCTTTGAGGAGGGGACCGGTGCCGGATCAAGCACCACATGCAACTGCGGCCGTTCAGGCACCTCGCCCCGCCGGTCCTGCCAGGGGAAACCGAAGCCTGGCAGCCCGGTGTCCTGGCCACCGTAGGTCAGGCTCAGCAGCAGCGCGTGGATCAGCACAGACAGCAGCAGCCCCAGCGACAGCCGCGCGCGCGGGGACATGCGTTGGGTCTGCCACGGGCTGTCGGTGGGAGCGGGTACTGTTTCTGTGGACACGTGCTGGATAAAGGCTGGCGGGGAATAATGTTCAGAGACGAATGTAGCCGTTGGGGGCTGCACCGCGGTCTGGCCTGGCGCTCAATCCGCCTGGCACCACCGACCAGACTGCGGGCACACGCTGGCCGCTGCGCCGTTCAGCCAGACTTGCTCTGCATCCAACCGCAATGCGGTCGCAGGGTCGGTGTCAAAGGCAATCTGCAGTGCGGCTCCCAAATCGGCGTTTTCGATGGGCAACTCCCAGGTCAGGAAGACCTGGGTGCAATCTCGCTCGGGTGGGAAGTCGGCCAGGTTGAAGCCCGTGCTGCCGCGCTGGATAACGGCGTGGGGCTGGCCCGTATCGAACAGCAGCACGGTGCCCCGGGCCAGGGGAATGCGGTGGCCTGTGGCCGGGAAGTGCACGTCCAGCCCCTTGTCTTCGCCCAGGAAGAGATTGCAAAAGGCGGCACTGCCGTACTGCGCACCATCATGGTGGAAGCGCGCGCCGCGGCAGGCCATCAGGGCCACATCGCTGGCGGCCAGCACGCCATGCAGACCGTGTGTTTGCGTCCAGTCGGAAACTGCCTGTACGCAGTGTTTGTAGTCTGGCCAGCGCATTCGCGCCCTTGGCAGCGACAGGGCCTCAACGTCTCCTGGCTCCAGGGCTAAAGAAGTTTCCCTTTCCCAATCCGCCACCAGCCGTGCCGGGGGCGCAGGCACCTCGACCGTGCCATGCCGCACGACGCTGCTGACACAGCGGCTGCGCAAGGTGTCGCCGCTCCAGAAATAGGAGGTGGGGTGGTTTGGTCGGTGCGGCGGTAGTGGAGGGGGAGTCATTGAGCGCAGTGTAGTGAGGCTAGGCGTCTCGCTTGGCGTTGGTGCTCCGCAGCTACCCAGGCCGAGGTCAATATGCTTTTTATGGCTCTAGCGCATATAGAGCCTGCGCTGTTAGCTATCAAAAAGATAAAAACCTGCGAGCCTGCACCTAATCTGCCAACCCCATCGCTCGCCCATCGCTGCGTGGGTCGTGCGCCCCGGTCATCACGCCGGTGGCGGGATCAATGCGGATCGCCCCTGGGTGCCCCATCAGCGGGCTGTGGGCGGGCAGGGGGCTGAGGGCGTGGCCGCGGCGGGCCAGGTCGGCGAAGACTTCGGCGGGTACATCGTCTTCCAGTTTGAGGGAGTCGCGCGCGTCGGAGAAGGTTTTGCCCAGCAGAAAGCGCGGGCGGGCCAGGGCGGTGTAAGGGTCTAGACGGTAGTCAATCATGCGGGTGAGGATGGCGGCCAGGGTTTGCGGCTGGCCGTCGGCACCCTGGGTGCCGTACAGGATGGTTGGCTTGCCTTGTTGCAGATACATGCCGGGGTTCAGCGTGTGGAACGGGCGTTTGCCGGGGGCCAGGCAGTTGGGGTGCTGCGGGTCCAGCGAGAAGGCCGCGCCCCGGTTGTGCCACAGCATGCCGGTATCGCCCGCCACCACACCGCTGCCCCAGTCGAAGTAGGTGGTGGCCAGCATGGACACGGCGTTGCCATGGCGGTCGGCGGCGGCCAGGAAGACGGTGTCGCCGGTCTGGAAGGTATGCGGCCAGGGCAGGGCCTGGTCCATGCGGATGGAGGCGGCGAGCTGGTCCAGGTGGGCGGGGGATAGCAGGCGCTCAACGGGCACCGGGGTGTGGTCTGGGTCGGCAATGAGGCGGTTGCGGTCTATGAAGGCGCGCTTCACGGCTTCGACCAGCAGGTGGTAGTAGTCGGCGCTGCCCTCGGGGATGCTGCGCAGGTCAAACCGGTCCAGGATGCCCATGATCTCCAGCGTGGTGATGCCTTGGGTGGGCGGGCGGTGGGCCACCAGGGTGCCGTCGCGGTAGGGCAGCTGCAGCGGGACTTCGGCGCGGGCGCGGGTCTGTGCCAGGTCGGCTGCGGTCAGGGGGGAACCGGCCTGGGCCAGGCCCCGGGCGATGGTGGCGGCCAGCTGGCCCTCGTAGAAGTCTCGCGGGCCGCGCAATGCCAGGGTCTCCAGCGTGGCGGCCAGGGCGTGCTGGTGGCGCAACTGTTGCGGTGCGGGCACGGCACCATCGACCAAGAAGTGGGCGAAAACATCGGGCAGCGCGCTGGCTTCGGGCTGGCGGAACTGCAGCCAGAAGCGCTCGGACTCCGAGATGGCAAAGCCGTCGCGGGCCAGGGTGATGGCAGGGGTGAGCAGCCCGGCCCAGCTCTCTTGGCCCGCCCACTGCTCGCGGCTGATGGCAAAGGCCTGGGCCCACACGTCCACCGCCGCTGCACTGGTCAGCATGGCCTGCGGGCCGCGCGTGGGGATGCTGCCATGGTAGGCGGGCAATGTCTGGGCGGCCTGGCCGATGCCCGAGAGGCTGCGTACCTGGCCGTGCGCGTCGGCAACCAGCATGAAGGCATCGCCGCCCAGGCCGCAAAAATGCGGGTAGGTGACGCACAGGCTGGCCGCCGTGGCAATCACCGCCTCGATGGCGTTGCCGCCCTGGGCCAGCACGGCCAGACCGGCTTCGGTGGCCGGGCCGTGGGGGCTGGTGACCATGCCCCGGGTGGAGGTGGCCAGGCTCATGGCACCAGGCCTGCGCGCTGCAGCAGCCATTCGGCGCTGTCGTTCCACACATCCATCTGCACGATCAGGCCGTGGCGCACCACGTAGCGGTCTACATAGCGGTTGCCCTCGAACAGGGTGCCGTCGGGCCAGGCGCCATACAGCGTGCCGATGTTGTAGACGATGGCCTCGGCCTCGGTGGCACCGGCCACCACGTCGGTCTGCTCGAAGCGCTTTTTCACCCAGGCGTAGCGGCTGGCGTTGAAGCGGCTGCATTCGGCCGGGTCGCGCATGGCACGGCCCCCGGTGAAGCGGATGCGCAGGTCGGGCGCGGTGAAGGCGCGGGCGCCTTCGGGGTCGGGCACCATGATGGTTTGCAGAAAGTGCTCAACCACAGCTTTCGCTTGCAGGCCGTGGTCGGGTGGGGTGTGGGTAGGCATGGCGTTGGAGTGTTGGCAGTGTCAACAGTGTTGGTGCAACGACTATGCCAGTTCTGCGCGGGCCGGTATTTTTAAGGAAAATAGGCCGCTAGCGCAGGTTGCATCTGCGCGGGTAGCTATCAAAAGTAGAGTGCGCGGCGGGTGGCGGTATCTTTGGCACAATGAATTGTGACCGTTCAATTACAGAAAGCGACTCCTTTGAAAACACTCAACCTGGTAGGCGCTGGCCGTGTGGGCCAAACGCTGGCGCGGCTGTGGCAGCAGCAGGGCACGTTTGCGGTGCAAGACGTGTTGACCGGCAGCCTCGCCAGCGCGCGGGCCGCCTGTGTCGCCATCGGCGCGGGCCGTCCGGTGGACGCACTGCAGGCTATGCGACCGGCCGACGTGTGGATGCTGGCCGTGCCCGATACGCAGTTGCCCCAGGTGGTGCAAGGGTTGGCCACCGCGTTTGCTGCATCGTCCGCCATGGGTGCGCAAACCGTGGCTTTCCACTGCAGCGGGGCGCTGGGCAGTGCGCAACTGGCACCGCTGGTGACCCTGGGCTGGCAGACGGCCAGCGCACATTGCATTTTGAGTTTTGCCTCGGTAGAGGCCGCCCTGGCCCAGTTCCCCGGCACGGCCTGCGCGCTGGAGGGCCATACCCGCGCCTGCGGCCTGCTGCGGGCCGCCTACACCGACATCGGCGCGCGCTGCTTCAGCGTGGCCTCGGAACAGAAACTGCTCTACCACGCAGCGGCCGTATTTGCCACCAACTTCATGCCGGTGCTGCAAAGCGTGGCGGAAGACGCGTGGCGCAGCGTGGGTGTGCCCGCCGAGCTGATCCCCGATCTGCGCGCCAGCTTATTGGCCCACGCGGTGCACAACATCACTGCGCTGGGCCCGGCTGCGGCCTTGACCGGACCGGCCGCCCGGGGCGACACGGCAGCCATAGCCCGCCAAGCGGAGGCGGTGAAAGCCTGGAATGCCGAAGCGGGAACGGCTTACGACGCATTGAGCGTACTGGCCCTGCGTTTGGCGGGCCAGTCGAAAAATTAGTGGACGGTCTGCGCCAGCACCTCGCGCAGGTACACAGCGCAGGCTTGCAGCGCGGCGCAACCAGAGCGCTGGGCGCATTGCAGGCAGGTGTCGGCATAGGCGGGGTCGTGCAGCAGGCGTTGCGGGTCCACGGTATAGCCTTGGCCCGCCATCAGCCACTTGAAGTCCACCCCTAGCAGCAAATGGCTGCCTGGGTCGTTGTGGATGTTGATCGTGTGCATATGCGCCCCTTGTGCTCTGTAGATTGGTACGCCGCCCTTGGAATCAATATAGGCAGTGGCGCACCGGGATAGGCCTGGAAGTGGCGTGTGAAACCCCTGTCTCTGCGCTCTTAGACCTTGAACATGTTCCAACGCGCCAGGCGCTGTTTGCGATGGCGTGGAACAATGTGCGGCATGCCCAACACTGCATTCACGCTCTTTGCCACGGCCGCTCTGGGGCTGCTGTCCACGCTACCCGCACAGGCCCAGCTACCCCCACGCGACTTGGTGGTGGAGCTGCGGCAGATCAGCGAACCCGATGCCCACACCCTCAGCACCCAGCCCGCCGCCGCGCCGCTGACTTTCCAGCGCATCCAGGTGCGTAATGGCGAAAAGGCCACGCTGGCCATGGGCCAGAACCTGCCGATGCGCTTTGTGCAGTCGGTGGGCTCGGGCCGTGACGGCAGCGGTGTCAGCTACGGCATGGTGTGGATGCAGGCGGGCCAGAGCATGGCCGTGCAGCCGCGCTGGCCTGGTGCCCGCCAGCCGGTGCGCATCACCATCGCCGTGGAGTCTTCCAGCCTGCAGGCCCCCACCGGCAATGCCGAACTCCCCAGCCAGGCCCGCAGCCAGCTGGCCACCACCGTCAGCGCGCCCCTGGGCCAGTGGGTTACGGTGGCGGCCACCGGGGGCGGGCAAGCCCAGCCCGGCAGCTACAGCAGCGAGGCCGCCGCCGACATCCGGCAGCTGGTGCAGATCCGCGTGCTGGCGCCCTGAGAAGCTGCGAACGACAGCAGGCCGTAGCACAATCCATGAGGACTTGCGCAAGACCCCCAGTGCGCCCAGAGGGCGACACAGGGGGCGCTGCGTAAGTCCTATCCATCTCAGATTTCCCTGAAAGCCCAGCCATGCGTCTTGACTACAGCCCCTTGTCCAACGCCATTGCGCAGCTTGAAAAAAGCCTGGCCTATGCCTTCTCGCCCGCGTCCTTGGCCGACCCGGGCTTGCGAGAGCAATTGCGCAATTCCGTCATCCAGTGCTTTGAATTTACGTACGAACTGAGCTGGAAAATGCTCAAGCGCTATCTGGAGGCGACCGAGGCCAGCCCTGCAGATTTGGACACGGGTAGTTTTCAAAACCTCGTCCGGCTGGGCAACGAGCGCGGGCTTTTGCGTTCGGATTGGCTCCGCTGGAAAATCTTCCGACAAGCCCGCACCGACAGTAGCCACACCTACGACGCCGCCAAAGCCGAGGCGGTGTTTGCCTTGGCCCCGGATTTTTTGGCAGAAGCCCAGGCTCTGCTGGCCGAGCTGGGTCGCCGCAGTGCGCTGGAATAGCCCCGCCGTGCCCAACTCCAGCCTGACCGCCGTCCCGCCGCCGATCGACCTGCCTCCTGGCGACTGGGCTGAGGTGCAGCGCATTTTGCGGGAGCAAGTGCCCGACACCGAAGTTTGGGCATTTGGTTCGCGTGCCCGGCACACGGCCAAACCGTATTCGGATCTTGACCTGGCGTTGATCAGCCCGCAGCCGCTGACGCTGGCACAGATGGCCGACATCGCCGAGGCTTTCGAGTCATCGGACTTGCCCATACGGGTCGATGTGGTGGATTGGGCATCCACCAGTGAAGCGTTTCGCGCCACCATCGCGCAGCACAAAGTGGTGGTGCAGCGGTGCGAATAAACACGGCGTGTGTGCTGCTGGTCTGGTGGTGCGCAGCCTCGGCCAGTGCCCAGGCGGCCACCTACAGCATCGACCCGGTGCGCACCAGCACCACCTACGAGTTGGGCAGCATCAGCAGCGGGCGGTTTGAACGGCACACCG
The DNA here is from genome assembly GCF_056521385.1 of Rhodoferax sp. RT5P35. Taxonomy (NCBI): domain Bacteria; kingdom Pseudomonadati; phylum Pseudomonadota; class Betaproteobacteria; order Burkholderiales; family Comamonadaceae; genus Rhodoferax; species Rhodoferax sp. RT5P35. Next base: position 256,892 of record NZ_JBWMAX010000005.1, read on the forward strand.
GCAGCATCCAGCTGGACATGGCGGCCAAAACCGGGCGGGCCGATGTCAGCATCGAGGCTGCATCGGTCCGCTCGGGCGTGGCTTTCATCGACTCCATTCTGGTCAGCACCGAGCTGTTCAACGCCAGCCAGTACCCTCGCATCCACTTTCTGGGCGACCAATTTCTGTTCAGCGGCGAGAACCTGGCCGGGGTGCTGGGCAACCTCACCCTGCTGGGCAAGACCCTGCCGGTGCTGCTGCAGGTGAACCACTTTGCCTGCCGCACGCCGCCTGCGCCGGAGCCCGAAGTGTGCAGCGGCAGTTTCGAGACCACCATCGACCGCACCGACTACGGCATGGACCTGGGTGTCAGCCTGGGCCTACCCAAGAATGTGCGTTTGGTGGTGCAGGTGGAAGCGGTGCGGCAGTAATGTGAACGCTATTAAATAAGTAGCTAATGGTGTAGGTGGTACATGCGCTAGAGGCCTATTTTTTGCTTAACCCAGCAATGCCCGTACATGGTCGTTCAGAAAGCGTCCTTGCGGGTCCAGCTTGCGCCGCAGGGCGCGGAAATCGGCGGCGCGCGGGTACAGCGCGGTCACGTCGTCGGTGTCCAGAAAATGCATCTTGCCCCAGTGCGGACGCGAGCCAAACCGGCGCAAGATGGCATCTACATCGCGTAAATAATCCCAATAGTCCACGCCCGGCTGGCCGGACACCGACAGCGTGATGCTGTCCTGCTGGTGGAACGGGCTGATCCACGCCGGGTCGCCCGCGGTGAAGCGGTATTCGATGGGGAAGATGCAGTTGGTGTGCTTGGTGAGCATCAACTCGCGCACGGCGCGCACTGCCTCTTTGCCGTGCTGTACCGGCACGGCGTACTCCAACTCGTGGAAGTTGGGCACGTACTCGATGGGGTAGATCTCGGACGAGTAGGCGATTTTTTCAAACGGCTTGTCCAGCGCGGGGCGGTCGGAGATGTCGATCATCTTCATCTCGCACACGTCGGCGGTTTTCGATGTCGTGGTCAGGGGCGCATCGGCCGTATCGGCCAGGCAGTACAACTGGCGGCTGTGCGGCGTGGGGCACCAGAAAAAGCCGAAATGCCGGTGCGTGGCGGCCAGCTCGTCGTGGCGGGCCATGCAGGTTTCGAAGTCGTCGCGCCACACGTGTTCATGCAGGTGGTAGGCATCGGTGACCTGCAGCGTCAGTTCGGAAATCACCCCCAGCGTGCCCACCGACACCTGGGCGGCGTGCAGCAGATCCTGGTCCGACCCGTTCACCACCAGCACGCTGCCATCGGGCTGCACCAGCCGCAGCCCGGCAATCGACGTGGCCAGACAGCCCAGCGTGCTCCCGGTGCCGTGGGTGCCGGTGGTGAACGCGCCCGCCACCGCCTGCGAGTCGATATCGCCCTGGTTCACCAGCGAAAAGCCGTGTGCTTTGAGCGCTATCGCCAAGTCGTGGATGCGCGTGCCCGCGGCCACCGTGACCTGCTTTTTTGCACCGTCAAAGCGGCGCACGCCCTGCATCTGCGCCAGCGACAGCAGCAGCCCGCCGGTGCCCACCACCGGGGTAAAGCTATGGCCCGAGCCCGCCACGCGCAGGTTCAAATCGCGCCGGTCGGCCTCGGCCACCATCTCGCACAACTGCGCCTCGGACGTGGGCGCACCCTTGTAGCGCGCGATGCACGACTGGTTGCCGACCCAATTGCGCCAAAGACCGCCTTTTTCGAATTGCATGGGGATTCCGGTTGAGAACTGAACTTGCCAGAGATCATGCCCCATACGCCACCCGGCGTATTCCCGATCCTTCCGTGCATCCCTAAAGTCCACCCATCGCCGCACAAAGCCTGCACCGGCACACCGCGGCGAGCCGGGTTCATTTACTTTACGGAGAAGCACACATGCAACGTCGATTTACTCTCAAGGCAATTACCGCCGCCGTGGCTCTGAGCAGCCTGTCCATCGTCCCTGCCTTTGCGGCCGACACCATCAAGGTCGGTGTGCTGCACAGCCTGTCGGGCACCATGGCCATCTCGGAAACCGTGTTGAAAGACACCGTGCTGATGGCAATTGACGAAATCAATGCCAAGGGTGGTTTGCTGGGCAAGAAGCTCGAACCTGTAGTGGTGGACCCCGCGTCCAACTGGCCGCTGTTCGCTGAAAAGACCAAGCAGCTGCTGGGCCAGGACAAGGTTTCCGTGATCTTCGGCTGCTGGACCTCGGTGTCGCGCAAGTCGGTGCTGCCGGTTGTGGAAGAGATGAACGGCCTGCTGTTCTACCCCGTGCAGTACGAGGGTGAAGAGCTGTCCAAGAACGTGTTCTACACGGGTGCTGCGCCTAACCAACAAGCCATCCCCGCGGTGGATTATTTGATGAGCAAGGCCGGTGGTGGTGCCAAGCGCTGGGTCCTGCTGGGCACCGACTATGTGTACCCCCGCACCACCAACAAGATTTTGCGCGCCTACCTGATCAGCAAGGGCGTGAAAGAGACCGACATCGACGAGAAGTACACCCCGTTTGGCCATAGCGATTACCAAACCATCGTAGCTGACATCAAGAAGTTCTCTGCCGGTGGCAAGACCGCCGTGGTGTCCACCATCAACGGTGACTCCAACGTGCCGTTCTACAAAGAACTGGGCAACGCCGGCCTGAAGGCCAAGGACGTGCCCGTGGTGGCTTTCTCGGTGGGCGAAGAAGAGCTGCGCGGTGTGGACACCAAGCCGCTGGTGGGCCACCTGGCCGCCTGGAACTACTTCATGACGATCAAGAGCCCCGCCAACACCGAGTTCATCAAGAAGTGGTCTGCCTACGCCAAGGCCAAGAACCTGCCCGGTGCCGACAAGCCTTTGACCAACGACCCGATGGAAGCCACCTACATCGGCATCAACATGTGGGCCCAGGCTGTGAAGAAGGCCAACAGCACCGACACCGACAAGGTGATCGCGGCCATGGCCGGCCAGAAGTTCAACGCACCCTCGGGCATCGTGTCCGAAATGGATGCCAAAAACCACCACCTGCACAAGTCGGTGTTCATCGGCGAAATCAAGGCCGACGGCCAGTTCAACGTGGTGTGGAAGACACCCGGCCCGGTCAAGGCCGTGCCATGGAGCCCGTTCATCGAAGGCAACGCTGGCAAGCCCGACGAACCCGTCAAAAAATAACACCCCCAGGCTGCAGAGCTTCGCTTCTTTCGCCAACCCCCTTGCAGGGGGCGATACCAGCAGCCCGGCATAGCCGGTTCTGCGGTATCCCTGGAAAAAGAGGGTGCGTTCTTGGCTTGAGGGTGCGGTGCTTCGTTTGACGTTCAACGGGCACCTCCTGTTTTTTCTCCGGGCGCCTCTTGCTTTGGGTGAGAGGCGCCTTTTTTTCGGCGGGCGGGGCCTGTTGGAACACTATTTGCATTCAGATCTGGTATCGCTTCCATGCCCAACCAACAGGCCGCTCCATGTTGATTCGACAACTACTCTTTGCTGCTACGCTTTTAGTAGCTGGTCACGCTTATGCACTGAGCGCTGACGAGGTAAAAGGCTTGGCTATTGGCGAAACCGAAACGCGTATCGAGGCCTTGAACAAGGCCGTTGTCAGCGCCGACGACAAGACCGTCGCCTTCATCCAAGCCCTCTCCGATGACCAGGTCAAGACCCTGGGCGACAAGGTTTTTGTGCTGCAGGGTGATAAGGCGGTAGACCCGATCACGGGTGCCATTGTTGCGCTGCCTGCGGACGCCGAAGACATCATCAACAACAACCAAATGCGCGGCGAGCTGGACAATGCGCTGGCCGCCGTCAAGCTATTCTCCAAAGACGACAAGCTGCGCGCCGCCGCGGTCAAGACCCTGCTGGCCGAGCCCGACGAGAACAAGCTGGCGTTGGTGGAAAAGGCCTTTGCCGCCGAGACGGTGCCCGCCATCAAAGACCAGCTCGGCCTGCTGCGCGGTGCCCTGCTGCTCAACAGCACTGACAAGGCCCGCCGCCTGGAGGCCGCCAAAACCCTGGCCGACAGCGGCAACCCCAGCACCAAGACCGTGCTGCTGGCGCGCCTGACCACGGAGGCAGATGCCGACGTAAAGGTAGCCCTGAACGCTGCCCTGGCCAAGGTCGAGGCCTCGCTGGCCTGGGGCGACAAGCTGGGCGCGATTTTTAGCGGCATCAGCCTGGGCTCCATCCTGCTACTGGTGGCCCTGGGCCTGGCCATCACCTACGGGCTGATGGGCGTGATCAACATGGCCCACGGCGAGCTGATGATGATCGGCGCCTACGCCACCTACCTGGTGCAAACCGTTTTTCTCAAGTATTTGCCGGGCGCGTTTGACTGGTATCTGCTGGCCGCCGTGCCGGTGTCGTTCCTGGCATCGGCCCTGGTGGGCGCGGCGCTGGAACGCAGTGTGCTGCGCTTTCTGTATGGCCGCCCGCTGGAGACGCTGCTGGCCACCTGGGGTATCAGCCTGATGCTGCAGCAGGGCGTGCGCAGCCTGTTTGGTGCGCAAAACGTGGGCGTGGAAAACCCGGTGTGGATGAGCGGCGGCCTGCAGGTCATGGCGAATCTGTCGCTGCCCTACAACCGCATCGTCATTATTGCGTTTGCCGTGGCCGTGCTGCTGGGCGTGGGCTGGTTGATCGGTAAAACCCGCCTGGGCCTGTTTGTGCGCGGCGTCACGCAAAACCGCCCCATCGCCTCGTGCATGGGGGTCAACACCGCGCGCATCGACACCTACGCTTTTGCACTGGGCTCGGGCATTGCCGGGCTGGCCGGATGTGCCCTGAGCCAGGTCGGCAATGTCGGCCCCGACCTGGGCCAGGGTTACATCGTGGACGCGTTCATGGTGGTGGTGCTGGGTGGCGTGGGCCAACTGGCGGGCACCGTCTACGCCGCCATGGGCCTGGGCATTTTGAACAAGTTTCTGGAGGGCTTGACCGGCGCGGTGCTGGCCAAGATTGCCGTGCTGGTGCTGATCATCATTTTCATCCAGAAGCGCCCCCAAGGAATTTTCGCCATGAAGGGCCGGAGTGCAGAAGCATGAGCAAAGTTAATTTACCAACCAAAGACCCGCTGTTGACCCGCAGCGGCTGGAGCAGTTTTATCGTGGCGCTGATCGTGGTTTGCGCCGTGGCACCGCTGCTGAACCTGTTGGTGCCCGCCGACAGCGTTTGGCACATGAGCGACTACGCCATCGGCCTGGTCGGCAAGATCATGTGCTACGCCATCGCCGCCCTGGCCATGGACCTGATCTGGGGCTACACCGGCATCTTGAGCCTGGGCCACGGCATGTTCTTCGCGCTGGGCGGCTATGCCATGGGCATGTACCTGATGCGCCAGATCGGCCACGACGGCAACTACAAAAGCGACCTGCCGGACTTCATGGTCTTCCTGTCGTGGAAAGAGCTGCCCTGGCACTGGGCGCTGAGTGGCAGCTTTGGTGCCACGCTGTTTCTGGTGGTGTTTGCCCCCGGCCTGGTGGCGCTGATTTTTGGCTTCTTTGCTTTTCGCTCGCGCATCAAGGGCGTGTACTTTTCCATCATCACCCAGGCCATGACTTTTGCGGCCATGCTGCTGTTCTTTCGCAATGAGACCGGCTTTGGCGGCAACAACGGCTTTACCGACTTCAAACGCATCCTGGGCGTGCCCATGGCCACTACCTCGATGCGCATGGCCTTGTTTGTGCTGACGGGGTTGACGCTGCTGGGCTTCTTCTTGTTTGCCAAATGGCTGGTGGGCAGCAAATATGGCCGCGTGCTGCAGGCCATCCGCGACGCAGAAACCCGGGTCATGTTCTCAGGCTATTCGCCGTTGGGCTACAAGCTCAGCATCTGGGTGATCTCTGCCGTGATGTGCGGTGTGGCCGGGGCGCTGTACGTGACCCAGGTGGGCATCATCAACCCCAGTGAAATGAGCCCGGCGAACTCCATCGAGATCGCCGTGTGGGCGGCGGTGGGCGGACGTGCCACGCTGATCGGGCCGATTCTGGGGGCCTTCATTGTCAACGGGGCCAAGAGCTGGCTTACCGTGGCCTATCCTGAGTTCTGGCTGTACTTTTTGGGCGCCTTGTTTATTGCCGTCACGTTGTTCCTCCCCGATGGCGTGGTCGGTTTGGTGAAGAAGTTGAAGGGAGCGAAGGCATGACCCCCGATCTGATGGAAGAGGGCGCGCGTCGCTTGGAAGCCAAGGACCCGGCCTATGTGTCCGGCAACACCGAATCCGGTGGCCGCGAAGCCGGTTTCTCTCGGGTGCATACGCCCGGCGAGGTGGATGTGTCCCATGGCCGCATTCTGTACCTGGAAGACGTGCATGTGAGCTTTGACGGCTTCAAGGCCATCAACGGCCTGTCGCTGGACATTGCGCCCGGCGAGCTGCGCTGCATCATCGGTCCTAACGGTGCGGGCAAGACCACCATGATGGACATCATCACCGGCAAGACCCGGCCGAATGCGGGCACGGTGTTTTTCGGCAGCACCATCGACTTGCTGCGCCACAACGAGCCGCAAATCGCCCAGTTGGGCATTGGCCGCAAGTTCCAAAAGCCCACGGTGTTCGAGCAGCTCAGCGTGTTCGAGAACCTGGAGCTGGCGCTGAAAATGGACAAAAGCGTCAAGTCGTCCATGCTGTTCAAGCTGGATTCAGCGCAGAGCGACAAGCTGGCCGAGATGCTGGTCACCATCCATTTGGCCGACAGCGTGACGCGCCAGGCCGGCAACCTCAGCCACGGGCAAAAGCAGTGGCTGGAGATCGGCATGCTGTTGATGCAAGACCCCAAGCTGCTGCTGCTGGACGAGCCCGTGGCCGGCATGACCGACGAGGAAACCGCCCGCACCGCCGAGCTGTTTTTGACGCTGAAAGGCAAGCATTCGCTGATGGTGGTGGAGCACGATATGAGTTTCATCCGCACCATCAGCGAGATCGTCACCGTGCTGTGCGACGGCTCTGTGCTCGCGCAGGGCACGCTGGACCAGGTGCAGGCGGATGAGCGGGTGATCGAGGTATACCTTGGCCGGTGAAGCTGTCCCTCTAGCCAATAGGGGTCAGATCCCAATTGCGCACAGTCTGCTGGCGGGTAGAGAACGATGCCTCCCGCATTTGGGCTCTGACCCCTATTGGCGGATAGACGTTAACGGCCTGCACCCCTAACCCAACCAGACCCATCCACCATGCTGAACGTCAAAAACATCAACCAATACTACGGCGGCTCGCACATCCTGCGCGATGTCAGCCTGCAATGCAGCCTGGGCAAGGTCACCGTGCTGCTGGGCCGCAACGGCGTGGGCAAGACCACACTGCTCAAGTCGCTGATGGGCCTGGTGGCCATCAAAACCGGCAGCATTGAACTCGACGGCAAACCCATCCAGGGCTTCACGCCCTACGAGCGCGCCCGCGCTGGCGTGGGCTTTGTGCCGCAGGGCCGCGAAATCTTCGCCCGCCTCACGGTGGAAGAAAACATGCGCATGGGCCTGGCCTACAAGAGCGCCAGCACGCCGATTCCGGCCGAACTGTTCACGCTGTTCCCGGTGCTCAAGCAGATGATTAACCGGCGTGGCGGCGACTTGTCGGGCGGGCAGCAGCAGCAGCTGGCCATTGCCCGCGCGCTGGCGGCAGGGCCGAAGCTGCTGATCCTGGACGAGCCCACCGAAGGCATCCAGCCCAGCATCATCAAAGATATCGGCCGCGTCATCCGCATGCTGGCCGACCGGGGCGATATGGCGATTTTGCTGGTGGAGCAGTACTATGATTTTGCGCAAGAGTTGGCCGACGACTACCTAGTGATGGAGCGCGGCGAGTTCATCGCCCGCGGCCTGGGCAAGGACATGGAAGCCAACGGCGTGCGCAATCTGGTGGCAATTTAGGCACCCCCCAGGCTACAGAGCTGCGCTTCTTTCGCAAGCCCGGTGTGGCATGCAGGGAGCAACACCCGCAGCCTGGCATAGCCTGTTTTGTGGTGTTTCTGGAAGGTGTGCGTTCTGCATGGTCGCTGGTGGCGGAGTCGTTTCGATGTAACAAAATCCTTCAAACTGGGGCAGAAGGCGATAAAGTGGAGGCCATTGCACACCTGATTCCTCACCGGACAAAGTTCTAAGCCCATGACCTCCTTTTTCCAACGTGTGCTCTCCAAGCTGTTTGGGGGTACCCCGGCTCCCGCCCCCCAGCCCAGCGTCCGCAGCACCCGTCCCTTGCCAGTCACCAGCCCGCCGCCCGCTGCGGTGGCTCCAGCACCAATAGCGCCTCTATCCCGCCCAAAACCTGTCGCTCTGGCGGCGCGGCGGCCCTTGATGGGGGCCAATGGGCAGGTGGCGGGTTTTGAGTTCCGTATTGACGATGCGGCGCTGCGGGTGCTGGCCATGGGGGCCGACCCGGTCGCGCAGGCGGCCCACGTGGCAGCGGTGCTGGTTGCGGCGCGGCTGGTGGCCATGGACGGGCGCATCGGCTTTGCGCGCCTGCCTGCCGCCTGGCTGGCGCTGGCAGGGGTGCCCAAAAATGACGCGGGCACAGTGATTGGGGTGGAGTTTGATGCGTCGGCTGCACCCTTGTCGTCCGAGGTGATGTTCGGCGTGGCGGCCAAGGTGGCCGAGTTTCGCGCGGTGGGGGCCAAGCTGGCTTGGGGGGCCGGGCAGTCCATGGGCTCCAACCCCGACTTTCTGCTGGTCCGGCCTGGCACGCCCGAGGCGGTGACTGGGCTCATCGCGGCCGTGAAGGCCCCGCCTGCGGGCCTGGCGAATATTCCTTTTATCGCCACTGACATGGCCAATGTGGAAGACCTGGAGCGCGCCCTGCAAGGCGGCGTGCGCCTGGCCAGCGGCAGCCTGACAGCGTCGGACATGGCTACCACCCTGGCCAAGGCCGGGCCGCTGGCACCGGAAGTGGGCCGCGTGGCGCTGTTGATCAGCAAGCTGGCTGCGGGGGCCGACACGGCGGTCATCGTGGGCGACATCAAGGGCGATATCGGCGTGTCGGTGCGGCTGCTGCAGCGCATGAACAGCGCCAGCTACGCCCACCTGGGCGGCATCTCCAGCATCGACCAGGCGGTAATGCTGCTGGGCCGCAACGACCTGCACCGCTGGCTGTCGCTGATGCTGATGCAGTTTGCGGGCAGCCGCAAGCTGTCTTCGGCCTTGCAAGAGGTGGCGCTGTGGCGCGCGCGGCTGGTCGAGCTGCTGGCCACGGAGCGTGGCGAATCCGAGCCGGGCCGCTTCTTCACCCTGGGTTTGGCCTCGATGCTGGGCCTGATTCTGAAAATGGCCCCGGCTGAAGTGGTGACCACCCTGAGCCTGCCACCCGAAGGCGCGCAGGCCCTGCTGTCGCAATCCGGCCCCTGGTTTGTCTATCTGCGCACCGCGGTGGAGGTAGAAAACCAGACCGCCAGCGAAGCCAGCGCCGCCGCTGACGGTTTCACCAGCGCCGCCCGCGTGCTGGAGCTGTCCAGCGAAGCCTGGGCCTGGGCGGCAGAAAACACGCTGCGCACAGCCGCTTCAGCAACTCAATAAGATTGCTATATATTTAATAGCTATTTGTGTATGTATAACATGCGCTAAAGCCTGTTTTTATGTATCTTTACCGGGGCTGCAGGCGGAGCCGCAGTCTGGACCGTAGCAGCGGCCACAGCAGGTTCAGCGCCAGGCCCAGCATCACCAAGCCGGCGGCGACCAGCTTCCAGGTGGGCAGAGGCTCGTTTAGCCACCAGGCCGCCGTACCCATGCCGAAGACCGGCACCATCAAGGCCGTGGGACTGATGGTGCTGGCCGGGTAGCGCGCCAGCAACCAGGCCCAGACACCGTAGCCAAACAGGCTATTGCCCCAGGCTTGCCAGACCACCGCCAGCCAGCTGGCCAGGTCGGCCTGCTGCACGCTGGTTTGCCAGGCCGCAGTGCCTTCAAACACCAACGACAGCAGCAGCAAGGGCGGTGCCGCAAACAGGCTGGACCACACCACGTAGGCCAGCATGTTCACCTTGCCCGCCTGGCGCGATGCCGTGTTGCCGCCGCCCCAGCACAGGGCCGCGAGCAACGTCATTGCCAGGCCCAGGGGTGTGGTGCTGCCGTCGGTGTGCAGCACGATGACAACAATCCCGGCCACTGCCAGCAGCAAGGCCAGCCACTGGAAGGGCTGCAGGCGTTCGCGCGTGGTGCGCATGGCCAGCGCAATGGTGAAGAACACCTGGGTCTGCACCACCAGCGATGCCAGCCCCGGCGAGATATGCCCCTGCATCGCCACAAACAGCACGCCAAACTGCCCTACGCCAATCAGCAGCCCGTAGGCCGCCAGGTTGCCCCAGGATACCGCCGGGCGCGGCAGAAAGAACACCGCAGGCAGCAGCGCCAAGGTAAACCGCAAGGCCGCAAAGAACAGCGGGGGGAAGTGCAGCAGCGCCACCTTGATCACCACAAAATTGCTCCCCCACACCGCCACCACGGCCAGGGCTAACAAAAAGTGGCGCAGCGGCAGAGTGGTCGGCATGGGGAGGTCGCAAGAGTAAAAAGAGCGCTATTGTCAGCGCAGCGCGTGCTGCTGCGCAAGCTATTACTTTTGTAGCTAAATGTGTAGGCAATATATGCGCTGAAGGCCTATTTTTTATAAATTTCTTTCACAGCCACCACACTGCCAGGTAGCCATTGCATACCAGCCTGTACGCTCCTAAAATCAAGAGCCCACACCAGGAGTCCGCCATGGATGTTTCTTCCGTTTATCGGCAGCCCGCCGCGTCCACCCAGCCCGCCAAGCGCAGCGAAGAAGCCCAGCAAGCCCAACGCGTGGCCCGGCAAGCCGATGCCGATTCCCAAAAGGCGGCCGAGGTAAAGCCCGCACCACCGCCCAAGCCGGTGGTCAACAGCCAGGGCCAAACCACCGGGCGCATCATCAACACCACCGCCTGAACGGGCGCAGCGCGCGTAGCGTTCCGCCATGGTTGGTTTAGCCGCCATCAGCAATGCCACACCGTCCCCTGCGGCCACGGTGGATAAAACGCGGGTGGTCCAGGCCCGGCGCGATGCCGAGCAAGCGCAGGCCAACGCCGACGATCTGCGCAGGCAAGCCGATAACGCCGACCGCACCGCCAAGGTCAGCCAAGACAACGCCAGCAGCCTGGCCGAGCGCAGCAACCAACTGGTCGCCAATTACGTGCAAACCCAGCGCGGAGCCAGCACCGAGCCCCGGGTGCTAGGCTCGGGTGCGGTGTCCCGGATGTATGCCAGCCCGCCGTCCGCATCGCTGCAGCTGCCGCCCGTGGTGAATGCCCAGGGGCAGGCTACGGGCGAGTTAGTCAACCTCAGCGCATAGGCCAATGGCTCACCCCCAGGCTGCAGTGCTGCGCATCTTCCGCCAACCCCCTTGCAGGGGGCACCACCAGCAGCCTGGCAGAGCCAGTTCTGCGGTGGTTCTTGTGGGCGTGGGTTCTGCATGAAATGGGTGGTTCGCTAGCTGTCTGATAAGATTTCAACGGGCTAGTCCACATCGGCAGGCCACGTCGCTCGGACGGTTCCGGGCGCTTACGTGAGATTTTTACACATGGCTGCATCTTCCGCAGGCAAGCGCCGTTTTGCGCGCATTGACCGCCTTCCTCCCTACGTTTTCAACATCACGGCCGAACTCAAGCTGGCCGCGCGCCGCCGCGGCGAGGACATCATCGACATGAGCATGGGCAACCCCGATGGGGCCACCCCGGCCCATATCGTCGCCAAGCTCACCGAGGTCGCGCAGCGGCCCGACACCCACGGCTATTCGGCCAGCAAGGGCATTCCGCGCCTGCGCCGGGCAATTTCGCAATGGTACAAAACCCGCTATGCGGTAGATATCGACCCCGACAGCGAGGCCATCGTCACCATCGGCTCCAAGGAAGGCCTGGCCCACCTGATGCTGGCCACGCTGGACCGCGGCGACACCGTGCTGGTGCCCGACCCCAGCTACCCCATCCACATCTACGGCGCGGTGATTGCCGGTGCCGATATCCGCAGCGTGCCGCTGACCGAGGGCGTGGACTTCTTCGCCGAGCTGGAAAAAGCCATCCGCGGCAGCTACCCCAAGCCGAAGATGATGGTGCTGGGCTTCCCCAGCAACCCCACGGCGCAGTGCGTGGAGCTGCCCTTCTTCGAGAAGGTGGTGGCCCTGGCCAAGAAGCACGACATCTTTGTGGTGCACGACCTGGCCTACGCCGACATCACCTTCGACGGCTGGAAGGCCCCCAGCATCATGCAGGTGCCGGGCGCCAAAGACATTGCGGTGGAATTCTTCACCCTGAGCAAAAGCTACAACATGGCGGGTTGGCGCATCGGCTTCATGGTGGGCAATCCTGACCTGGTAGCGGCCTTGGCACGCATCAAGAGCTACCACGATTACGGCACCTTCACCCCGCTGCAGGTAGCCGCCATCGCTGCGCTGGAGGGCGACCAGAGCTGCGTGGCCGAAATCGCCGCCACCTACCAAAGCCGCCGCGACGTGCTCTACAAAGGCCTGATGGAGGCTGGCTGGCAGGTCGATTGCCCCAAGGCCAGCATGTACATCTGGGCGCGTATCCCTGAGCACTACGCGGCGTTGGGCTCGCTGGAGTTTGCGACCCAGCTGCTGGCCAAGGCCAAGGTGTCGGTATCGCCTGGCATCGGTTTTGGCGACCACGGCGACGGCCATGTGCGCTTTGCCCTGATCGAAAACGAGGCCCGTATCCGGCAAGCCGTGCGCGGTATCAAGGCCATGTTCAAGGCCGATGGTGTCGCCGGGAACTGAGCGCGTTACAGGGTGTTGCATCTTGACCATAATCGGACGCAGCCCTATTCTGACTTTGCTTACACACATGGGACATTTACCGCATGAAAACTGATCTGAGGACGGAGGCGCACAGTCGCCTACAGGCGCTGCTGGCGCGAGAAACCGGTGCGCCGGTGTCGTCTGCCGTAGAGGCCGAGCTGGCGGCGATTGTCGAAGCCGCCCTGGGTGGCCCGGCCACGGCCGATGTGCCGGTGGTGAGCCGCGAGGTCACCATCCTGGTGGCCGACCTGCGCGGCTTCATCGCACTCACCGCCACCCAGCCCGCGGGCACCATCGTGACCATGCTCAACCTGTGCCTGGAGCGCATGAGTGCGGTGATCTACCGCTACCAGGGCGTGATCGACAAATTCACCGGCGACTCCATGACCGTGCTGTTTGGCGCGCCCGTGGAGCGGCCCGACGATGTGATGCGTGCCATGGCCTGTGCGGTAGAGATGCAATTGGCCATGCGCCTGCTGAACGACCAGTACCAGCGTGGCCGCATGCCCGAGCTGTTCATGGGCATTGGTCTGAACACCGGCACGGTGATCGCGGGCCGGTTTGGCTCGGAAGCGTTTTCGCAGTACACGGTGATTGGCAACCAGGTCAGCCTGGCCTCGCGCATCGAATCCTTCAGCCTGCGCGGCCAGGTGCTGATCAGTGAAACCACCTACCAGCGCTGCAATGGCACGGTGTCGGCCACCGAGCCGGTGGAGGTGTTTGTGGCGGGCAAGCTGGTGCCGGTGAAGGTGCGCGAGCTGATCGCCATCCCCAGCATGCACCTGAAGGTGCCGCGCCAGGAGTTCCGCCGCAGCCACCGGGCCGAGGTGCGCATTCCGTGCAGCCTGCAGATTCTGGAAGGCACCACCGTGCTGCCCAGCCCCATCAAGGCCCACATTCTCGACATTGGCTACCACGGTGTGCTGCTGGAGCTGGACCTGCCGATCGAGGTGGGTTTCGACGTAAAGCTGAACTTCGACATGACCCTGGTCGAATACCCGGTAACCGACATCTTCGCCCGCGTGATGAAGACCAAACACGAGGACGGCCATTTGCTGGCCGGTCTGGAGTTCACTGCCTTGGGCTCCGAGACCAACACCAAGCTGCAAATGTTCGTGCAAATGCTGGTGGGTGGTAACTAGGCTTACCCCCAGGCTTGCCCACTGCGTGTGGCAGCGCCAACCCCCTTGCAGGGGGCAACACCAGCGGCCTGGCGGAGCCAGTTCCGCGGTGTTTCACGCATAAGGCAGGCTCGTTTCTTGAGCTTGTTTTCAGCTCTGTCGAGTTGGGTTCGTCTTGTACCCATTTACTATCTTTTATGTAGCTGCCAGCGCAGGCGCTACATGCGCTAGAGGCACTTTTAACCTACATGGCCCAGATGCGGGGGCGGTTTGCCGACAAGCCCCAGAAGTGTGCCCTCCAGGCTGCCCACACCTGTTTCACCAGGTCCATCGCGGGCTCGACCAGCGGGGCCAGCACCCGCACCACCACGACCTGGCCATCCGGGCTGGTGGCTCCTGCGGTGTTATGCAGGCTATGGCTGTCGATGACTTGCCGGGCCACATCCAGCGCCACCGACTGCCGGTGCTTGTCCAGCTTGCTGCCCGCCAGAAAAAAGAGGGAGGCCATGCACCTATTGCCGGCCAGCCCCAGCGGACTGTCCATCAGCCGTGTGTCCAAGGCATTGATGCGACCGCGCTCCAGCCACACGCCGGGCAGTTCCAGGTGCTGCACAAACTGGCCCTGGGCAAACGGCTGGTTGGCTTGCGGCAGGCCGAATGCGGTGACATCCCAACCTATCAATTCCGCCCCCGGCTCCAGCGCAAAGCGCACGCGGTTTTCGGCATGGCACTGGTGGTAGCAAATCGCCTCGGTAGGCAGCCATTCCAGCCGTCCGCCTGCGGCGACTTTAATGTGGGTGTTTTGCAGCGCCAACTCGCCCGCTGAGCGATAAAACCGTGTGGCACCGGGCGTGGTGATCAGGCCGTGGGCACCGGGTTCCACCTGCACTCTGATGTCCAGCGTGTCGCCGCCGACCAGCCCGCCGGGCGGGTGCACCAGCACGTTGTGGCAGATGGCATCGCCTTCGGGGTATAGGCTTTGCAGAATGCGCAGCGGGCCCTGGTGTTGGTGGCGGGCCACGCTGCGGGCGGCTTCAAGGCGGTAGTTCAGGTCAAGTTGGGCGTGCCAGGACATCGTCAAAAAAAATCAAAGTGGATCGGAAGGCAAGAGGCCCGGGGGCAAAAATGCGTGGCGCGGCACCGGCGGCTCTGCGGGCTGCCAGCCGGGCAGGGCGCGCGCCTTGGTGCCGCCCCCGGTGCGCAGCATCAGCGCGCCTGCGGGCCGTTTGAGGTCGCCCAGCACCGAACGGCTGTGGGCCGGGGCAAAGCGGGTGCGCAGATCTTGCACGCGGGCCCGCAGGCTGGCACCGTCGTCCATGCTGTCGCCGTAGCGCTGCAGCACCAGAAAAGCGGTGTCGATGAGCCGGGCGTTCAGCGTGCTTTGGCCGGGGGTCAGCAGGTTGTCTACCGCACCCCGCGGGTTGCCGTGCAGGCTCAGCGACATCGCACTTTCGGTGATCTGGGTGATGTGGGTGTTGCAGGCGCGGATGCGTTCGGCATAGGCCGGGTGGGCGGCGGCCGAGATGGTCAGCAGCTCGCTCAAGGGCCGGGTGGTGCAAAAGCGCATGCCCAGGGTATCGACCACGGCCTCGATCTTGTCGATGAACACCCGCCGCTGCGCCAGCGCGCAGGCCAGGGTCAGCAGGTTGGCGGCGGCCTCAAAGTCAAATTCGGGGGCTGTGAGCTGTTCGGCGAGTGCTTTGACCACCTCGACCGCCGCAGGGAACTGCTGCTCTTGCAGCATCACCAGCGCGCCAATGGTGGCAGCCTGGCGCTCGGTACGCAGCGTGTCAGTGCTGCGGGCCGCGACTTTTTTGAAATCCTCTTGGCAGCGCAGCAGGGCCTTTTTGTCGCCGGACTCCAGCCGCAAAAACGCCAGCAGCACCAGGGCCTGGCAGTCCAGCATTTTGGAGTCCAGGCCTATGCGCACCGTGCGCTCCAGCAGCTGTTCGGCCTGTTTGCGGTCGCCCACGTAGGCCATCAGCAGGCCGAAGTTTTGCGCCCGGGTGATAGAGTGGGGCGAGAGCTGCGCGGCGGTTTGGTAGGCCTCCAGGGCCAGCGGGTACTTGCCGAGCTCAAACTGGGCCCGGCCCAGCATGTCGTAGGCATCGGCGTAGTCCGGGTGCTCGACCAGCAGCTTTTCCAGTGCGCTGGTGGCTTTGGCGGTCTGGCCGCTTTCTAGCAGTGTGCGGGCGATGCCCAGTTGGGCCCAGAGCATGGGTTTGGTGGCAATCACGGCGTTGAAGAGGGTTTGGGCCCGCTCAAACTGGCCGGTGCGCAGCAGCAGGTC
This sequence comes from Rhodoferax sp. RT5P35, assembly GCF_056521385.1. Lineage (NCBI taxonomy): Bacteria > Pseudomonadati > Pseudomonadota > Betaproteobacteria > Burkholderiales > Comamonadaceae > Rhodoferax > Rhodoferax sp. RT5P35. Next base: position 273,007 of record NZ_JBWMAX010000005.1, read on the forward strand.
GGCGGCCATGCGCGCCGCATACAGCCAGAACGGGCCCTTGGTCGCAAAGCGCTGCAGGCACAGGCGGGCGGCGTGGTCAAAGTCGCCGTTGTCGATGGCTTCAAAGATTTCGCGCAGCGACAGCTTGCGTGTGCGGGCTTGGTAGAGTCGTTCACCCAGGCTGTTGGCGCTGTGCGGCTTGAGCAAATAGCCGTCCAGTGCCGATTCGGCAGCATCGGCCACCTTGGCATAGGTGGCCTCGGCCGTGACCATGATGAAAACGGTAGAAAACGGCAGCAGCTGGTTGCGCCGCAGGTCGTCCACCAGGTCTTGCCCGGAGTAGCCCCGGCTTTCAAACGCGTGCTCGCACAGCACTACGTCGAAGCGCTCTTGTTCCAGCAATTTGCGCGCGGTGGTGGTGTTGATGCACTGCACCACCTTGCCCACACCAAATTCCCGCAACTGTGCCACCAGGATGGAGCGGGAGGTGGCATGGCTGTCGATGACCAGCGCCTGGCTGGTAGAGAGGTCGTCGGGGCGGGGTTCCACGGGGTTTGGGGAGCTTCAGGCCTGTGCGTTCAGCAGCGTTCCCAGCATTGCATCGTTGGTTTTGAATACGCTCAGGTTGGCAAGGAATGCGTTTTTGGCCTGCAACTGGGCGACCACATCGTCTTCCAGCCCCGGGCTGGGCTGGCTGGAGCGTTCCACCTGGGTGCGGACACCGCCGCCCGACTGGGTGCTTTGTTCCACCTGCAATGGGCGAAACCCCTCGGTTTGGCTATTGGCTATGTTGTGGGCAGAGGCCTGCAGCCGGGTTTCTGCGGCCTGCAGGCCAGAGAAGGCAATTGCGGAGGTGGCGGATGACGTGGAGGAGGTGATGTTCATGGGGTGCCGATCAGGGCCCGCAGCAGTCCAGCAGGTAGGTGCCCGCAAACCACACCAGCCCACCACAAAACAGCACGGCGATGACGCACGCGCTCAGCAGCCGGCCAAAGCGGGGCTTGATTTCTTTGTAGGCAGGGGCGGGGTTCTCGTCGGCCATGGGGGTATTTTTCAAAGATTACAAAACACTTTTAGTATGCACCTGAAAGGGATCAATTCCACTTTAGATAGAGCCAGCCGCTCAGCGCCGCACCCACCAGCCACAGCAACCAAGTTTGCGGCACCGCATAGGGGTAGAGCATGAGCGCAACGCCGGTCCAGGTAAGCACGCTGCGCCGGCTGCTACGCCCGCGGCGGTAGGCTGCGTAGCCGATAAGGCTGAATAGAAGCATGCCCACCAGATAAGCTGGACTGGGTAGCTCCAGGCCGAGAGTCGACAAGCTTTGTAAATCGTTCATGGGGCAGGGGCGGAGGGCGGGTTTTCAGAAGTATCTATTTTGAAGCAGTCTTTTGAAAACCCTTGCGACGGCGCACCCCATCGCGCCCAACGCTGGGCATGCGGAACCACATGTTTGATTTCAAAAATATGTGCTTTTTAAGCTTCCAGCCTATATTTCTCTTGTGCTAGTAGCTATTTTTTAGATAGCAAATGGGATGGGCATGGGTAAGCTTCTTGCCTCGGTTGTGCCCCACAACGGTTATCACCACCACTTCAACGCAGGCTGGGGCTCTGTTTTGCGAAACTTGAGTGAGGGAAACTTTCGGCGGTGCAAGCCCAATACTTCGCGCCATAGCGACGGTTTGCGCCGGGGCTGCATGCCCAGGGCGGCGTAGCCCTTGGCCGTCAGGCCACGTGCAATGGCGTACATCGGAGGGCGGCTGGGGTATTGGGTGAGTGCGGGCGGCCCAATATCGGCATCGACCAAACCCTTGTTTTTAAGCACGACCAGCCACCCGACCTCCATCGGATTGTTGACATAGATATCACCCTCGTAAGACGACAGCTCTTTCAGAAAATGTAAGGACATAGATGGCTCCTAAAGCAAGACTCTATTGCACGCCAAATGCCGCGGAAACCCTGTAGGACAAAAGCGCCGAGAAAGCTTCGCGGCTGCCCCGTATGGATGTATGCCGGTGCCGCCTACAAGACGGCGGCCTGCAGCTTGGTTCAAAAATACCAAGCTTTTTAGGCATCTGGCGCATGTTCTATCTAGCTGGGATGCTATCTTTATGCAAGTGACGCGCATTCTGTGACAGTGGTTTGCGCCACCAGCAGCACCTGCGCTTGCGGTGGGCTTAATCGCCAGCGACGCGGATGACCAGCTTGCCGAAGTTCTTGCCCTCCAGCAGCCCGATGAAGGCTTGCGGGGCGTTCTCCAGCCCGTCCACTATGTCTTCGCGAAACTTCACCTGCCCGGCTTGGAGCCAGGTGTTCATTTGCTGGAAAAATTCACCGTAGCGGGGACCGTAGTCGTCAAAGATGATGAAGCCCTGCATCTTGATCCGCTTGCTCAGCAGTGTGCGCGCCAGCAGCCCCAGACGGTCTGGGCCAGGCGGTAGCGCGGTGGCGTTGTATTGGGCGATGATGCCGCACAGGGGCACGCGGGCGTGCACGTTGAGCAGCGGCAACACGGCATCAAACACTGCACCACCGACATTCTCGAAGTACACGTCAATGCCCTGGGGGCAGGCGGCCGCCAGTTGCACGTCCAGATCGGCGCTGTGGCGGTCGATACAGGCATCAAAGCCCAGCTCTTCCACCACATACCGGCATTTGTCGGCCCCGCCGGCAATGCCCACCGCGCGGCAGCCTTTGATCTTGGCGATTTGCCCCACTACCGAGCCCACGGCACCGCTGGCGGCCGCCACCACCACGGTTTCACCGGCTTTAGGTTGGCCAATATCGAGCAAACCCATAGTGGCGGTAAAACCGGGCATGCCCAGTGCGCCCAGTGGCAAGGATGGGCTTGCCAACGGGGTTTCGATCTTGGTCAGCCCCAGCCCGTCGGACAGGGCGTAGTCTTGCCAGCCGCTGTAGCCCAGCACCAGATCCCCCACCTGGAAGGCAGGGTTTTCAGAGGCTTGTACGCGCGACACCGTGCCGCCCACCATGACCGCGCCGATCGCCACCGGTGGTGCGTACGACTTGGCATCGCTCATGCGGCCGCGCATGTACGGGTCGAGCGACAGGTACAGGGTGCGCAACAGCACCTGGCCCGCAGCGGGGGTGGGGATCAGAATTTCTTCCAGGCGCAGGTTGGCTTCGGTAGGGGCGCCGACCGGACGCGAAGCCAGCACGATCCGGCGATTTACTAGGTTGTTTTGGGGCATGGGAGCTCCGTAGTTGGGAGGTTATTTGGTTGCCATGGTGGCGATGGTGTTGGTCTGCTTTTGCACCCAGGCCACAAAGCGGTCCATCCAGCCTTGCAAAAATTCCTGGCTGCCCGCGCCGATGTTGCCATGTGCATCAAACAAGCCTTGCTGGGCGTGGATGAAGGCCTCGGGTTGGTCCATGGTGGGCGCGTCCAGGTAGGCCAGAATATTGCGCAGATGTTGCTGTGCCAGTGCTGTGCCGATGGCCCCCACCGACACGCCCAGCACCCCTGTAGGCTTACCGGCCCAGGCGTTGTGGCCGTAGGGGCGGGAGGCGTGGTCAATGGCGTTTTTGAGTACGCCAGGGATGGAGCGGTTGTACTCGGGCGTGACAAACAGCAGGCCTTGCGATGCCGCAATGTCTTGCTTCAAACGGATCACCGGTTCGGCCTGGTGGGTATCGTCGTCCTGGTTGTACAACGGCAGGTCGCCAATCTGCAGCAGCTTGAACGAGAAGTTGCTTGGTGCCAGCCGGATGATGGCCGCCGCCAGTTGGTGGTTGAGCGAGTCTTTGCGCAGGCTGCCGACGACAACCGCAATTTGGAAATGTTGCATGGGGCTCTCCAGGGGTGTCAGGTAGGTTTAGGCGAAGTGGGCGGGGACCAAGGCCTGGAGCGACTTCACCTGGCGCTCCAGGGTTTCGATGCGGTTCAGGTGGCCCAGCAGCAGGGCCACGGTGAAGAGTTCGAGGTCAAAGTCGCTGCGCAACTTGCCTGCGGTGCGCAGCGGGGTAACCCATTCGGCGCTGAAGCTGGGTGGCTGTGTGGCGGGTTGTAGCGGCACCAAAGCGCTGTACTCCACCAGCTCTTGCAGATCGTCCGTGTCCATGCCGCAGCAGCTGGACAGTTCAGCCAGCGTCATGGTTTCGCTGGCATCCAGCCAGACCCATTCAATCAGGGTAAGGTTCATGGCGTTTCCTTGGCGGCCTTGGCTGCATGTGGGGTGTGGGGGCGGGGATTGAAATTCGAGATGCGCGATAGCTCAAGGTACATCGCCTGTTCCTGCTCGGACGGCTTGGCGGCCACGTCGATATGCACTAGCGCATACAGGTCGCCGTGCCCGGCTTTGCCTTGGGCCAGGCCCCGGCCGCGCAGCCGCAGCTTGCGCCCGGCGCGGGTGCCTGCGGGCACAGTCAGCAGCACCGGGCCGTCCAGTGTGGGTACTTCGATGTCGGCACCCAGGCTGGCCTCCCACGGGGCCAGTGCCAGGTCAAAGTACAGGTCGTGGTGGTCGGCGCGGAACAGCGGGTGCGGGGCCAGCGTGATGTGCAGGTAGATGTCGCCATCGGGCCCGCCGTGGCGGCCTTTGCCGCCTTTGCCGCGCAGCCGCAGCTTTTGGCCCTCGCGGGTGCCGGGCGGGATGGTCACCTCCAGCGTGCGCGTGCCGCCTGCATCGGCCAGGTCCAGGTTGAGTGTGGTGCCAAGGTGCGCGTCTTCCAGCTGCAGTGATACGGTGTTTTCATAGTCGCGGCCCGGGGTAGCGACCGGGCCGTGGCCAGCCCCGCGGTGGCCCCGGCCCAGCGCGGCCAGCAGATCGGCCAGGTCCAGGTTGTCGAACGCAGCGGCATCGGCGGCGTGCTCGTGCCGCCACTGCGGCGGCGGGGCAAATTCTTCGCCGACTGGGGGGCGGCCCAGCGCGTCGTAGGCGGCGCGCTTTTCGGGGTCTTTCAGGGTGGCGTAGGCCTCGGCGGCTTCTTTGAAGCGGGCCTCGGCATCGGCCGCTTTGGACACGTCGGGATGGGTTTGGCGCGCCAGCTTGCGGTAGGCCTTCTTGACCTGGTCCAGGCTGGCGTCTCGCGGCAGGTCCAGCGTTGCGTAGTAATCCTTGTATTGCATAACGAATGGCCTTTGGTTCAATTGCGCGGCCTCCCAAAGAGCGGGCAGAGGCTCTGGTGGGGCAGGGGAGCTACCGTACGGTGGTGTGGGGCCTGGGTCTGTGCGCTGCAGCACATAGGGTGGTGTCGGCCCCATCATGTCTGGATGCGCGTAGCACGGGCTGATCCATATCAAGGTTTGGGTTAAACCTGGAAACGGAAATTGGACACTCGGTTAGCTGTGCTGCGAGGGCTGTAATAGGCCCCATGCCGGGCCCCTGCCAAGCCGGAGGCATCGGCATGCGGCACTTTGCGGGCCTGGCCTACTGGCTATTGGGTCGGCTGCGGCACCGCCACGGCTACGTTTGGGAATAGCCGAAGTTGCTAGTGGCGAGAAAAGGCGAAGGGCGGCGGCAAACCTTGGTGTGCGAGCGCTAGCTCAAACCGCGCATCTTGGAGCAGCAGCGAAACCAGAACCAACCCGTCTCGCATGCCATTCAAGGCGCAAACAAGGGCTAGGAGTTGCTCGGCCGGTACTTCGCCGGGCACACCGCCGTCCATCAGAAGCTGCTCCATCCATCGTCTTTGTCGGCCACCGCAGTGGCTGCAGATTTTGGTTTTCCGGGTGTAAGAAGCGTCGCGGGTTTGGATGTGAAGGTGGCACTTTGGACAGGCTTTTTCGGCGCAATGTTGGCCTGGTGCTGTGCCCTGTTGCCCACAACAGAGTGGGACACGAACCTCGACGCCATCGCAGGTGTGGGCTGGCCGGGTGCCCCAGCACCACCGCCTGGGGCCAGTTTGAATACCGCGACAGCCCCCACCATTTCTTGCGCTTGCGTGTTCAGGCTGCTGGCAGCCGCCGCCATTTCTTCGACCAGTGCGGCGTTCTGTTGCGTGGCTTGGTCCATTTGGGTGACGGCTTCACCAACCTGGCTGACACCGGCGGATTGCTCCGCGCTGGCTGCGCTGATCTCGCCCATGATGTCGGTCACGCGCCGGATCGAGGTCACCACTTCCTGCATCGTCACGCCTGCCTGGTCCACCAGCACCGTACCTTGTTCCACCCGGTCCACGCTGGCAGAGATCAAGGCCTTGATTTCCTTGGCCGCCTCGGCCGAGCGACCGGCCAGGCTGCGCACTTCGCTTGCCACCACCGCAAAGCCGCGGCCCTGTTCGCCGGCCCGCGCAGCTTCCACCGCTGCGTTGAGTGCCAGGATATTGGTCTGGAAGGCGATGCCGTCGATCACACTGATGATGTCCGAGATTTTTTTCGAGCTGTCGTTGATGCCCTTCATGGTCTCGACCACCTGGCCCACCACGCCGCCGCCGCGCACGGCCACGGTCGATGCGCTCTGCGCCAGTTGGTTGGCTTGGCGCGCGTTGTCGGCGTTTTGCTTCACGGTGGAGCTGAGTTCCTCCATAGAGGCGGCGGTTTCCTCGAGTGCGCTGGCCTGTTGCTCGGTGCGGGCCGATAAGTCGTTGTTACCCTGCGAAATCTGCACACTGGCCGTGGCTACACCTTCGGCGTTCTGGCGCACATTGCCAACCACCTGGGACAGGCTGGCCTGCATGCTCTTCAATGCAATCAGCAGTTGCGCGGTTTCATTTTTGCCTGAGGCTTCAAACTGCAAGCTCAAATCGCCTGCTGCCACGGCGCGGGATACTTCCACGGCTTGGTTCAAAGGACGGGTGATTGAACGTACGAGAAGCCAGCCCAGAAGTCCCAAAAGGGCAATGGCACCCAATCCCAGGCATACCAGCAAGGTGTAGGCAGCCACATACTCCCCCTGCGCGCGCTCTTGTGCCAGCTGCCCCTCATCGGTTTGGCTTTTTACGAAATCGGCGGCGGCGGCCAGGGCTGTAGCTTGGAGTGGAGCTACATCGCTCAACAGCAGCTTGGTTGCCTCCGCATTGTCATTGACGATACCGAGCTCCACCACCTTGTTGACAAGTACAGTCATCGCATCGATCGATGCTTCCATTCTTCCAAGGCTGGCCTTGCCAGCCGGACTTGTCACCGAGTCACGCAGTTGCTTGTCCAGATTGATATAGTCACTTCTATTCTGGGCCAACTGCTGGGTCATTTGCTGGATGCTTGGCGCATCTTCTAGCAGCACGATATTGCGCGTTATGACGGCGCGTTGATACAGATTGTCTTTGACATCATGACCTAGCGCAATTTTTGGCATCCGGTCCGTAGTGATCAGACTCAATTCAGCCTTGATCGAGTCCATGCTCCTAAGCCCGGTGACCACGAGGATGGCGAGCAGCAGTGCCGCCAAGACAATACCCGCGGTAAGACGGATGCCGATTTTGAGATCTTTGAAGTTCATAGGTAGCTTTCGGTGCTGCGGAAACAATCTACTGAAGTCATTTAGCGCCACAATCAGATTGCAATCAAGTGTTTCAGATTGTAAATATTTGCGAACCACCCAAATCACCAAATTCAACGCCTATCACCCTTTAATAGGGGCATAGTGCAGATTGGTTTGGCAAGATGTTTGATCTGGGGCTATGGTTTGGCTGCACCTACTGTGAAGACGGTTGGCGTGCATATTGAAATGGAGTCCATCCGCCATCGGACGGTGCAGGTCACATGTAGCCAGAAACGAAAAAGCCTCCACAAAGGAGGCTTTTAAAATTAAGTAATTACATGCTTAGCTTTATCTTACTTAAAAGTGGTGGGTCCTGACAGATTCGAACTGTCGACCTACGGATTAAGAGTCCGCTGCTCTACCAACTGAGCTAAGAACCCACTTTTAAAAATGGTGCCAATCTAGTGGGCTAATTCACTGTGGCAAGCCCACTATTATGCACTAAATCGTGGTGATTTAAGGGTGATCGCCTGGCTTGTGGTTTGGGAGTGGATAAAATTTTTGTGGATGCTCTCAATTTAGTAGCGGTATGTGTATTTCCTGTATGCGCAAGAGGCCATTTCATTAAATTTCTTATCAACCCTGCACGATAGACCACTTTGGGTGTGGTGGTGCTTGCGCCACAATGCACTGACAGCGTGGGCCAGGTGTGGGCGCACGAAGCGGTGGACCACAGAGAGGCGCTATGGGTGAGATATTGGGTGTGCACAGCAGCACGGATGCTTCTGCGTTGGGTCCGCGTATCAGCACGGTCGGGCACGCGGCCCTGGACCATTGTTTTGACATTGCGGCGTTTCCGCACCAGCCCACCAAAACACCAGCCCAGCAATACCGCATGGTGTCGGGTGGCATGGCGGCCAATGCGGCGATTGCAGCCACCCGGTTGGGCGCGCGGGTCGGGTTGTTTGGTGCGGTGGGCGATGACGAAGCCGGCCAATTTTTGGCGCGGCGGGTGCAGAGTCTGGGCGTGGACTGCGCGGGCTTGCAGCGGGTGCCGGGGGCGACCTCGTCGATCTCGGCCGTGGTGATTGATGCGAATGGCGAGCGGCAAATCTTCAACTGCCGGGGGGATGCTTTGCGCAAGGCGCTGCCGATGGAGGTGTCGGGTTTGCAGGGGTCGAACGTGGTGATGGTCGATCCGCGCTGGATGCCCGGTTCGTTGGCGGCCTTGCATTGGACGCGTGCAAACGGGGTGCTGAGCGTGCTGGATGGCGATTTGTCCCCCCAGGAAGATTTGCAAACCCTGAGCGCGTTGGCCGACTGGTCGGTGTTTTCAGAATCTGGCCTGGCTGCGTTTGCGCCGGGGCTGTTGATTTCAGTGGCGCTGCAATCCGCGCTGGACGCAGGGACCCAGGTAGCGGTGGTCACCCTGGGTCCGCGCGGCGTGCGCTGGATGCGGCACGGCGGTGTAATGCACAGCATCGACGCATTTCCGGTGAGGGCAATGGACACCAACGGCGCGGGCGATGTGTTCCATGCGGCCCTTGCGCTGGCCTTGGCGCAGGGCCAGAACGATTTTGCGGCGATTCGCTTTGCGGCCGCCGCAGCGGCGCTGAAATGCCAGCGTACGGGTGGCGTCGGCAACGGACCTGACCGCAGCGAGGTAGACCAGTTTTTGGCCGCGCACAGTTGAGTACGTTCAAAATCCCTCAGTCTGTGCTGGTGGTGATCCATACCGCGGCACTGGATGTATTGCTGATCCGGCGGGCCGATGCCGAAGACTTCTGGCAATCGGTCACCGGCAGCAAAGACACGCCGCTTGAGGATTTCCGGGCTACCGCCGCCCGCGAGGTGGCGGAAGAAACAGGCATCCACGTGCCGCCTAGCCAGTTGCGCGACTGGCAGCTGGAAAATATCTACACCATTTACCCCCAGTGGCGGCACCGCTACGCGCCCGGCGTGCTGCAGAACCGAGAGCATCTGTTCAGCCTGCAGGTGCCCGCCCACACGCCCGTGGTGCTGAGTCCACGTGAACACACGGCCTGCCAATGGTTGCCGTACCATGCGGCGGCGCTTGCCTGCTTTTCACCTTCCAACGCCGAGGCGATACTGATGCTGCCCCGCTTTATGCCATGACCCTTCTCCCGCTATGACGATCCTCCGCGTAGCCACCTACAACATCCACAAAGGCGTTCAAGGTCTGGGGCCGACCCGGCGGCTGGAAATCCACAATCTGGGCCACGCGGTGGAGCAGCTGGATGCCGACATCATCTGCCTGCAAGAGGTGCGCAAGCTCAACCGCAGCGAACAAAAATACTTCACCCACTGGCCCGACCTGCCGCAGGCCGACTACCTGGCCCCCGAAGGTTACGAGGCGGTGTACCAAACCAATGCCATCACCCGCCACGGCGAGCACGGCAACGCCTTGCTGTCGCGCTGGCCGGTGGTCTGGCACAAGCACGAGGACATGTCGGACCACCGCTTCGAGCAGCGCGGCCTGCTGCATGTGCATGTGGTGGTGGACGGCGTGCCCGTCCATGTGATCGTGGTGCACCTGGGGCTGATCCCGGCCAGCCGCGCGCGCCAGGTGCAGCAGCTGGCTACCTACATAGCCCGCGACGTGCCACCCGATGCGCCCGTGATCGTGGCGGGCGACTTCAACGATTGGGGCAGCCAGATGCGCCACGCGCTGAACCGCATCCACTTGCACGCCTTTGACAAGCCCGGTGTGCGCACCTACCCGTCGCGCCTGCCGCTGGCGCAACTGGACTACGTCTACGCGCGCGGCCTCAAGCCGGTGGGGCTGGAGGTGCCACGCGGGCGCATCTGGTGGCGCATGTCGGACCACCTGCCGCTGCTGGCAGAGTTTGAAATGTGAGCCGCATGCCGCGCTCCCGTCCCCGCCTGCATACCCGTCTAAGAAAGGGCCATGGCATCGACCTGCTGGAGGGCAGCCGCGCTTTCTTCCCCGCCCTGGTCGCCGCCATGGACGCAGCCCAGCATGCGGTACGGCTGGAAACCTATATTTTTGACTGCACCGGCGCGGGTGCCGAGGTGGCCGAAGCGCTGCTGCGCGCCGCCCAACGCGGAGTGCAGACCTGCGTGGTGGTGGATGGCCTGGGCACCGGCGCACTGCCCCAGGCCTGGCGCGAGCGTTTTGCGGCTGCGGGCGTGCAGTGGCGGGTGTATTCGCCGGTGAACATGCTGGCCTTGCTGCTGCCCACGCGCTGGCGGCGGCTGCACCGCAAGCTGTGCGTGGTCGATAGCGGGTGGGATGGTGCAGTGGCGTTTTGCGGCGGCATCAATATCCTGGACGACTTCCACGACCCCAACTTTGGGACACTCAAAGCCCCGCGCTTTGATTTTGCGGTGCGCATCACCGGCCCCATCGTGGCGTACACCGACACCACCATGCAGGTGCTGTGGCGGCGGCTGCAGGCCGTGCGCGACCTGCGCCAGCACAAGCTGCAAGAGGCTGTGCAGACCTTTTTATCTGCCAAGTCCCGCAGCGCTCATGCTCCTGAAACCATAGCGAATGATGCAGAATCCACCAGCGCTGCACTGGTTTTACGCGACAATTTACGCAGCCGCACCCGGATCGAGCGCGCCTACCTGCGGGCCATCGCCGGGGCCCGGCACGAGATCATCATTGCCAACGCCTACTTTGTGCCCGGCTTTCGCCTGCGCCAGGCGCTGGTGGCGGCGGCCGAACGCGGCGTGCGGGTGCAGTTGCTGCTGCAGGGCAAGTACGAATACTTTATGCAGTTTTACGCGGCGCGGCCGGTGTACGGCGTGTTGCTGGGCGCGGGCGTGGAGATCCATGAATACGCGCCCAGTTTTTTGCATGCCAAGGTGGCGGTGGTGGATGGCCACTGGGCCACGGTGGGCTCCAGCAACCTGGACCCCCTGAGCCTGCTGCTGGCCCGCGAAGCCAATGTGGTGGTGGACGATGCCGCCTTTGCCCAGGCCCTGCGCGAGCGCCTGCTGCAGGCGATGGCCGAGGGCGGCCAGGTGATGGACCCCGCCACCTACGCCGCCCGCCCGCTGCGCCAGCGCGCCCTGGAATACGTGGCCATGCTGGTGATGCGGCTGGCGCTATTGGTGACGGGTAAGCGTTACTAAACCAGCTTGAACACGGCCACCGCCTGCGCCAGCCGCTCGGCCTGGTCGCGCAGGCTCTCGGCGGCAGCGGCAGACTGTTCGACCAACGCAGCGTTTTGCTGGGTCATCTGGTCCAGCTGGCCCACGGTGCTGTTGACCTGGCCGATGCCGTCCGACTGCTCGGCGGCGGCGGCGGTGATCTCGCCGATGGTGTCGCTGACCCGCTTCACCGAGCTGACGATTTCATTCATGGTGGTGCCCGCGTTCTGCACCAGCCGCGAACCGGACTCCACCTTTTCTACCGACGCACCGATCAGCGTCTTGATCTCTTTGGCAGCTTCTGCGCTGCGCTGGGCCAGGCTGCGCACTTCCGATGCCACCACCGCAAAGCCGCGCCCCTGTTCGCCCGCACGGGCGGCTTCGACGGCGGCGTTCAGCGCCAAGATATTGGTCTGGAAGGCAATGCCGTCGATCACGCCGATGATGTCGGCAATCTTTTTCGAGCTGTGGTTGATGTCAGTCATGGTGGCTACCACTTCGCCTACCACCGCACCGCCACGGGCGGCCACAGCGGCAGCGGACGCGGCCAGCTGGTTGGCCTGGCGCGCCGAGTCGGCGGACTGCTGCACCGTGCTGGTGAGCTGCTCCATGCTGCTGGCGGTGCGCTGCAGGTTACTGGCGGTTTGCTCGGTGCGCACGCTCAAGTCCTGGTTGCCGCTGGCGATTTCGGCACTGGCCGTACCTATACTTTCCACGGCGGAGCGCACCTGCGACAGGGCTTGCAGATAGCGCTGGCGCATGCCTTCCACCTCGTTCACCAGTGCGCCGATTTCGTCCTGGCGCTGGGTGCTGAAAGCCCGGGTCAGATCGCCGTGGGCTACGCGGTGACGGCCACCGTCAGCTCAGCCAGGGGCAGGCTTACGGTGCGCCGCACCAACACATACAGGCCCACGCCCAGCAACACGGTAGTGGCAGCCAGCAGGCTCCAGACCACGGCCATGTTGCGCCAGTACTCGGCCATGGCCTCGCTCTCGGGCACCTCGGCCACCAGCCAGTTGGTGCCCGCCGCGGTCTTGCGCATCACCGCCCAGGTGTCGGTGGGTGTGCTGCCCAGCAGCGTGGCGGCCTTGCGCACATAGCCGTCGGGTGCGGTGGACAGGGCGGTCAGGAACGGTTCGGCTTGGGGAAAGGCTTCCAGCACTTTTTTTCCTTTGGCCGTGGGGTGGATGCTGAACTTGGCATCGGCCAGCGGGCCGCGCGCGTCCAGCAGATAGATGCCGCCTGTGGCAAAAAACTTGGATTCGGCTACCTGCTTGTCCAGCGCCGCCTGTTGCAGGGTGATGTCGCTGCCCACAAAAAAGATGCCAATGGTGGCCCCAGCCGCGTCCTTGATAGGCTCGTAGCGTGTCATGTACGGCGTGCCAAACAATACCGCCGGGCCGGTGTAGCTTTGGCCGGCCTGGATCAGCGCATAGGCCGGGTGGCTGCGGTCCAGCAACGTGCCCATGGCGCGCGCGCCGTCCTGCTTTTTCAGCGAGGTGGTGATGCGCAGGAAATCCTCGCCCTTTTTAGCAAACACCGTGGCCACGCCGCCGGTGTCGTGGTTGAAGTCATCCACGGCCTGAAAGTCGTCGTTGAGCACTTTGCCAGCATTGCTTAATTGGCCGGTGGCCGGGTCCAGGCTGAGCGTGGGGCCAAAGTTGTTGCGAAAGCTGCGAAACGCACGCTGCACCAGTTCGCGGTTGATGCGGTCATAGGCATCGGCCACCGTCACCATGCTTTGCACCCGCTCGGTCACGGTACTGACGAGCTGTGCGTGGGTGGTGCGCTGTTCGATCACGCCAATCGCCACCGCCAGGGCCAGCAGCACCGCCGCCAAACCGACCAGCGAGAGCAAGGCCAGCTTGCGGGCAACCGATGCGCGGGGAGCATGAATGGGGGCCATCAGGTCTCCGTTGTGTACTTTTGTAACGTTGTGAACCAATCGCATGTTAATGCGCGGAAACGGTGTGCGATAGCCCAGCACCAGGGGATTTTGTTTTTGCTCTGTTTTATGTAGCTATAGGTTTATGTGGCGTATGCGCTAGAGGCCTATTTTTTATAAAAAATTGTGCCCGCGTCACACGCATGACATTTGGCTTTTTCACAATGCGGCCACCCCCTTGATCTACTACCAGAGACTTGCCATGGACCGCCGCACATTCCTGAACGCCACCACCGCCCTCACTGGCGCCACCGTGGTTGCCCCGCTGCACAGCTTTGCCCAAACCCCGCCAGTGGCCCCGGCCATCATCACCCGCGACAGCATGCGCCCGCAAATGGCCCAGGGTGTGCAAAGCGGCGACCCGAAATCCGACGCTGCCATGGTCTGGACCCGCAGCGACCGCCCGGCCCGCATGTGGGTCGATTGGTCTACCAGCGCCAGCTTTGCCAACCCCACGCGCGTGCGCGGCCCCTACCTGATGGAGGGCAGCGACTTCACCGGCCGCCTGGACCTGGCCAGCCTGCCCGCCGGGCAAGAGATTTTTTACCGCGTCGTGCTGCAAGACCTGCACAACGAGCGCGTGCTGTCCGAGCCGGTGCGCGGCCACCTGCGCCTGCCCGCAGCGGCGGGTAGCAAAGCGCTGCGCGACGTGCGCTTCACCTGGAGCGGCGATACCGCGGGCCAGGGCTGGGGCATCAACGAAGCCTGGGGCGGCATGTCGATCTACGAGCAGATGCGCAAGGTCAACCCCGACTTCTTTTTGCACAGCGGCGACACCATCTACGCCGATGGCCCCATCAGCGCCCAGGTCACGCTGCCCGACGGCACGCTGTGGAACAACATCGTCACCGAAGAAGTCAGCAAGGTCGCCGAGACCCTGAACGACTACCGGGGCCGCCATCGCTACAACCTGCTGGATGCCAACATCCGCCGCATGGCCGCCGACGTGCCGCAGATCTGGCAATGGGACGACCACGAGGTGACCAACAACTGGTCAGACTCCAAAGACCTGCGCGGCGACGCCCGCTATACGCAGAAAAACATGCCCCTGCTCACTGCCTACGGTGCCCAGGCCTTCCACGAATACGCTCCCCTGCGCCGCACCGCCGATGTGGAGAGCCAGCGCGTCTACCGCTACCTGCCGCAGGGCCCGCTGCTCGACATGTTTGTGGTGGATATGCGCAGCTACCGCGGTGCCAACAGCGCCAACCTGCAAACCACCGAGACCGCCGACAGCGCCTTCATGGGCCGCCCGCAGGTGGACTGGCTGTTGGACGGCCTGAAGCAGTCCAAAGCCGTGTGGAAGGTGATTGCCGCCGACATGCCCATCAGCCTGCACGTGCCCGACGGCAAGGATGCCGAAGGCCGCGACAAATGGGAGGCGATCGCCAATGGCGACGATGGCCAGCCTCTGGGCCGCGAGATCGAAATCGCCCGCCTGCTGCGCGAGATCAAACGCGCTGGCATCCAGAACGTAGTGTGGCTAACGGCCGACGTGCACTACACCGCCGCCCACTACTTCGACCCCAACAAGGCCCAGTTCAGCGACTTTGCGCCGTTTTGGGAGTTCGTCTCAGGTCCGCTGAATTCGGGCAGCTTTGGCCCCTGCAAGGTGGATGGCACCTTTGGCATGCAAGTGGCCTACCAAAAAGCCCCACCGGTGCAAAACACCGCTCCCAACGGCGGCTTCCAGTTCTTCGGCCAGGTGGACATCGATGCCAAAACCCGCGCCATGACCGTCACCTTGAAAGACCTGACCGGGGCCTCGCTGTACGTCAAGATGCTGGAGCCGCAGCAGGCTTAGACCCCCGCACCTCGGCGGCCATCACCACGGCCAATCCGGCTAAGACACCGCCCAGGCCGATCCACGCGCCCAGCGTGGTCTGCTCGTGCAGCACGGCTACCGCCAGGCCAAAGGCCACCAGCGGCTCGGCCAGCGCCAGCGTCACTGCGGTGGCGCTGGCTACCCAGCGTAGCGCGTAGCTGAACAGCAAATACGCCAGCCCGGTGGCCACCACGCCTAGGTAGCCGACCGCCAGCACGTCGGCGGCCGTGGCGCTGAACGCCCCAGACACCGCCAGTGCCACCGGTACCGCCACCAGCGCTGCTGCGCCAAACACGCACAGCGTCACCGTGGCAGGCGGCGCGGCCCGCACCAGCCCCTGGTTCAGCACGGCGTAGGCCGCGTAGCTCAAACCCGCCGCCAGGCACAGCAGCGTGCCGTGCAAGCTGACGGCATGTTCGGCCCCGCCACCCAGTACCATCAGCGTGCCCCCAGCCACCGCTAGCAGCGTACCCAGCCACCAGGCCGGGCGTGGAATCTGCCGGGTAAACAGCCACTGCAACACGCCCGCCCAAACCGGCCCGCTGCCCAGCGCCACCGCCGTGCCGATGGCCACGCCGTTGGCCTTGACCCCTGCAAAAAACGCCAGGTTGTAGCCCGCCACGCAGATGCCCGCCAGCAGCACCCGGCCCCAGGGCAGCGCCCGCAGGTCGCCCGCCCAACGGCTGCGCGGTACGGTCAAAAATCCATACGTGGCAAAGAAGCCCGAGGCCACCACCAGCCGTAGCGCGCCTATCCAGTAGGCGGATAAATGGGGCGGAGCCAGGCTTTGGGCGGTGCCGGTCGTGCCCCATAAAACGGCGGCGGCCAGCACCATCAGGCTACCGAGAAGGGTTTTGTTGTGCATGCGCCGATGGTGGGGCAGGGCGCGCTACGGAATGTCGAGAGACTCTCGTGCTATTCAGCTGCGCAGACTTTTAGCCCCCACACCCTGGTCGCGCTTCAACGCGTAGGCCAGGGCGCTGGCAGTCCGGTAGCCCACCTGCAGGGCGGCGGTGTCCAGCAGTATGCCGGCCTGCACCAGGGCCATCGCCCGCTGCAGCCGTCGGGCGCGCAGATAGCTTTGCGGCGGGCTGCCGGTCAGCTCCAGCAGGCGGGCGTGGAAGCGCTGGGGGCTCAGGTGAAACAGGGCGGCCATACGGGCTGTGGTCCAGGGGGCGTGCAGCTCGGCATCCAGCGCGGCATCCAGGGCGGCGCGGGTCACGCTGCGGCGTTGCAGGATCTGCGGGGCTTGCAGCAGGTCGGCCAGTACCAGGTCAGGCCGTAGCGGCGGCACGGCAAAGCGTTTTATCCGGTCCATGCCAGCCTGCGCGGGCGCGTCTATCACCCACATGCGGGTGTGGGCCGTGGCCACAAAACCGTGCGCCACCCCGGCGGGCACGATCACCCCGCAGGCTGTATCGGCAAAGCTGGCGCGGCCACCAATCTCCAGCTCCATGCGGCCCTGCAGGGCAAACATGATCTGGGCGTGGTCGTGCGCGTGGGCCTGGTGCTCACCGCTATAACGGCGCACCTCCCATTGGGCTTTAAGAAAAGAAGCCATAACCCACTATAAATGCAAGTTTAAAAGACATGCCAGTCTGCAACGTGGTGGCATAAATGTGTATTTATGCCGGTTCTGCATTATTTTGCTAGACAGCATGGGGTCCTGCGGTAAAAATCAATTGGTTACAAACAACGAGGGGGATGGTTCCTTGGATTTTGTAGTTATCCACAAAAACAAGATATGACCCGACTATCCGACCCCCTCGAGCCCCCAGTGACACCGGCGCCATCCGCGCCCCCCCGGCGATTTTCTCTGCGCTGGTGCTGGCAGGCGATGGGCACGCTTAAGGGGCGGATACTGTTGGTGGCGGTGGGGTCGGCCTTGCTGTCGGGGGCGGCCTCCAGCTATTTCATGGCGCGCGAGAGCGAGCAGGTGGTGCGCAATAGCTTCAGCCAACAGCAGCAGGATTCGGTCTACCTGGTGGCCGATCTGGTGGACACCCGGCTGCGGCGCATGCAGTCCAACCTGCGCTTGTTGGCTGCCGACATCCCTTTCGCACAGCTGGCCCACCCGGCAGCGCTGGCGCAGTTGCTGCGCAACCATCCGCTGGCGCCGGACCAGTTTTTGGCGGTGCAAGTGGTGCTTCCCGACGGCAGCGTACTGGCATCGGCCAGCCATGCCCCGCAAGATGTACCCGACCCTGATTTCAGCCACCAGGCGGTGTTCCAAACCACCTTGGCTACCGGGGCCATCGGCATTTCCGAGCCGGTACTGAGCCTGCAGACCCGCGAGCCGGTGGTGGTGGTCACCGTGCCCGTACGCCGCCCGGACGGCCAGACCATGGCCGTGCTGGCAGGCGCGGTGTCGCTGCGCGCGGCCGACTTGCTGCCTGCGGCCGTATCCACGCTGGGCGACTTTTCGACCGTGCTGGTTATTTACAGCCGGGCCGGTGTCATCCTGTCACACCCCGATGCCCAGCACCGCATGCTGCGCGCGGCCGATGAGCCGGGCCTGGGGGCCATGCTGGCCCAGCGGCGGGGTGGTGGCTCGGTGGACCTGCCGCACTATCTGGTGGCCACGGCCGACGTGCCCGCCGCCGGTTGGACAGTGGCCCGCGTCACCGCCATCGACTACGCCTTGGCACCGCTGCGCCAGGTGCATGCCCGCTCCTGGCTGGTGGTGCTGGGCATCATGGGCATCTGCGCGGCCTTGTCCACACTGCTGATTGCCAACATCACCCGGCCCATCACCCAGCTGCGCGACCGGGCACAGCTGCTGCTGGGCGTGGGGCGCGCCGTGTCCGACGACTGGCCCCGCGCGCGCGGCGAAATCGGCCAACTGGTGCAGGTGTTTCGCCACGTCACACTGGAGCGCGGCCGGGCCCAGGCGGCCCAGAGCGCCATGGTCGAGCAGCTGATGGCGATTTTGAAGAACTCGCCGGTGGGCATCGTCATCACCCGCGACAGCCGGTTCGAGCTGGTAGGCAGCCATGCCAACTACCTGTTTGGCTACCCCGAGGGCGAGCTGCTGGGAATGGATGCGGGGGTGATTTACCCTTCGCCCGAGGCCTATCTGGCGGTGGGCGAACGCTACCGCGCCGCCTTCAAAACCCAGGGCTCGTTCGACGGCGACGTGCAAATGCGGCGCAAGGACGGCAGCAGCCTGCTGGTGCGTATGCGGGGCCGTGGCGTGATCGACGGTGACCCCAGCGCAGGGGTGATCTGGATTCTGAACGACGTCACCGCCGCCCGCGCCCGCATTGACGAGCTGGCCTGGTCGGCCGCTCACGACAGTCTGACCCAGCTGGTCAACCGCCGCGACTTCGAAGCCCGGCTGGCCCACGCGGTAGAGCGGGTCCAGCAGCCACTGTCGCGCCAGACCGACCACTTGGGCTGCTGCGCCATGTTCATCGACCTGGACTACTTCAAGGCCATCAACGACGCGGCCGGGCATGCGGCGGGCGATGAAGTGCTGCGCCAAATCGCCCGCCTGCTGGAGTCGCTGGTGCGCCAGAGCGACACCGTGGCCCGCCTGGGTGGCGATGAATTTGCCATCCTGCTGCCCGGATGCACCCTGAAGCGGGCCCAGAAAATCGCCGAACAGGTACGCGCCGGGGTGTTTGCCTGGCGCATGGACTGGCGCGAGCATTCGTTCCGCCTGGGTGCAAGCATCGGCGTGGTCCAGCTCAACCCCGACTTGCCCCAGGTCGCCGCTGTGCTGGAAGCCGCCGACAGCGCCTGCTACGAGGCCAAACGCAGCGGCCGCAACCGGGTAGTGACCTATGGTGGCAGCCTGGCGGGGTCAGATCCCCATTGCGCGATGGATGCAGACGGAAAAGACAGCGAATATGGCCCGCAATGGGGCTCTGACCCCTCCTGGCGGTTCTCCACAACGGACGGTTAAGAAAACGCCAACGCCAACCCGCCAACCGGGGTCAGAGCACGCACGCGGCTAGGCCGCAGGCTTGGCATCCACTTTGCGGTGCGCGTGGATGATCTGGCCCCGATTGGCTACGCCCCGCGTTTCTTTCCTGCCCCCAGCGCCCACAGCACGTTCTCCGCCGTTGCCGGTGCCGCCAGCTGCACCACCTCGCCATCCCCACGCGCCGAGGCAATGGCCTCCTTCAGTGCCTCGAACACGCTGATCGCCAGCATGAATGGCGGTTCGCCTACGGCTTTGCTGTTGAACACGGTGTCCTCGCGGTTGGGCTGCTCCCACAGCGCCACTTTGAAGTGCACGGGGATGTCGCCGGTGGCGGGGATTTTGTAGGTGCTGGGGGCGTGGGTGCTCAGGTAACCCTTGGCGTTCCAGACCAGTTGCTCGGTGGTCAGCCAGCCCATGCCCTGGATGAAGCCGCCTTCGACCTGGCCGATGTCAATGGCGGGGTTGATGCTGGTGCCCGCGTCGTACAGCACGTCGATTTTCAACACGCGGCTCTCGCCGGTAAGGGTGTCGATGGCTACCTCGGTGCAGGCCGCGCCGTAGGCAAAGTAGTAGAACGGGCGGCCTGTCAGCGTGGTTTTGTCGTAGTGGATTTTGGGCGTGCGGTAAAAGCCGTCGCTCCACAGCTGGATGCGGTTGGCGTAGGCCTGCTGCACCAGGCTGGCAAACGGGCGGCTGGTGTGGGGGGTGATGACCTGGCCGCCCTTGAACTGCACGGCCCCGGCACCGCAGTTGTCCAGCCCGGCGGCAAATTGCGCCAGGTTGTCGCGCACGTTGCGGGCGGCGTACTGGGCGGCACGGCCATTCAAGTCGGTGCCGCTGGATGCGGCGGTGGCCGAAGCGTTGGGCACCTTGCTGGTGTCGGCCGCCGTGGCCAGTACGCTGGTGAAAGGCACGCCCAGCTCATCGGCCACGATTTGCGCTACCTTGGTGTTCAGGCCCTGGCCCATCTCGGTGCCGCCGTGGTTCACCTGCACGCTGCCGTCGGTGTAGACGTGCACCAGCGCACCGGCCTGGTTAAACAGGGTGGCGGTGAACGAGATGCCGAACTTCACCGGCGTGATGCTGATGCCGCGCTTTATCACCGGGCTGTTGGTGTTCCAAGCCGAAATGGCCTCTCGCCTAGATAAATACTGCGCTGTTTGCTCTATTTTCGAGAGCATGGGGTGCAGAATGTTGTCTTCTACCTGCATGCCGTAGTGGGTGAAGTTGCGTGCCGCGTTGGGCGTGTCGGCAGCGTCGTACAGGTTGTGGCGGCGCACGGCCAGCGGGTCCAGTTTGAGCTGCCGAGCGATTTCGCTGAGGATGGTTTCGATCACGATCACGCCCTGTGGCCCGCCGAAACCGCGAAACGCGGTGTGGCTCTGGGTGTGGGTCTTGACGCGGTACGAGGCGATGTCCACATCGGCCAGAAAGTAGGCGTTGTCTACGTGGAAGACGGCGCGGTCGGCCACCGGGCCGCTCAGGTCGGCGCTGAAGCCGCAGTTGGCCAGCATGGTGAGCTGCAGGCCGCAAATCAGGCCTGCGTCGTCATAGCCCACGGTGTAGTCGTAGGCGAAGGGATGGCGCTTGCCGGTGACCATAAAGTCGTCGTCCCGGTCGAAGCGCAGCTTGACGGGGCGCTGCAGCGTGTGGGCTGCCACGGCGGCCCATACGGCCAGGTGCCCGGCCTGGGTTTCCTTGCCGCCAAAGCCACCCCCCATGCGGCGGCACTCCACCTTGACAGCGTGGTTGGCGATGCCTAAGGCATGTGCCACCCAGTGCTGCACTTCGCCGGGGTGCTGCGTGCTGGAGTGCACTGTCCACTGGCCTTGCTCTTGCGGCAGTGCGTAGGCGACCTGGCCCTCCAGGTAGAAATGCTCTTGCCCGCCCACTTCGAGCTGGCCGCGCAGGGTGTGCGGGGCGCTGGCCAAAGCCTGTGCGGCATCGCCGCGGCGCACAAACACGGGTGGCAGCACATAGCTTTGCGCGGCGTGGGCGGCGCGCACGTCCAGCAGGGCGGGCAGGGATTCGATGTCCAATTTCACGGCGCGGGCGGCCTCGCGGGCTTGCATCACCGTATCGGCCACCACCAGGCCGATCACCTGGCCGATGTGCAGCACGGTGTCGATGGCGAACACCGGTTCGTCGTGGGCAAAGGCAGCCAGCATCTTGTCGCCGGGAATGTCCTGGCTGAGGATGACGGCCTGCACGCCGGGCATGGCGCGTGCGGCCCGGCTGTCCACACCCAGCAGCTTGCCGTGGGCCACGGTAGACAAGATAGGCGCGGCATGCAGGGTGCCACGCAGCTCGGGCAGGTCGTCGATGTAGTGGGCCGCGCCTGCCACTTGAGCGCGGGCGCTTTCGTGCGGCTGGCGGGTGCCTGCCGAGGCGGTGTTGACAGGGTTGGACAGTGTGTGCTTGTCGGGGGCGTTCATGCGCAGGCCTCCACCTCGAAAGTGGCCAGGTCGATCTGGGTCTGGCCCTGGCTTTCCAGCCAGAAGCGTTGCAACAAATTGCCCATCACCTCACTGCGGTAGGCGGCGCTGGCCCGCATGTCGGAGATGGGCTGGAACTCGGCGCGCAGCGCGGCCGCGGCTGCGTGGGCGGTTGCCAGGGTCCAGGGCTGGCCGACCAGGGCAGCCTGGGTCTGCACAGCGCGCACCGGGGTGGCGGCGACCCCGCCTACGCCGATGGAAGCGGCAGTGACTAAGCCATCCACTACCGTCAAACTCAGCGCCAAACAGATTGCCGAAATATCGTCGTCGAACCGTTTGGAGATTTTGTAGACGCGCATGAATTCGGCACCCGCATGCGGCACCTTGATCCACGCCAGCACCTCGTCTGTCGCCATCACGTTTTGCCGGTAGCCGGTGTACAAACTCTCCAGCGGCAGCGCGCGCTCTCCGCGCTCGCTGGCCAGCACCACGCTGGCCCCCAGGGCAATCAGCAGCGGCATCGAGTCGCCAATCGGCGAGCCGTTGGCCACGTTGCCACCCAGGGTGCCCGAGTTACGCACCGGCAGCCCGGCGAAGCGCGAAGCAAAGCTGTGCAGCTGTGGGCGGGTGGCGACCAAGGCGGTGTACGCATCAGCCAGGGTGACGGCAGCGCCGATCTGCAAGCCGTCTGCCTGGTGGATGGTCTGGCGCAACTCGTCCACCTGGGTCACGTCGAGCACGCTGTCGAAGTGCTTGTGCATTTTGGTGATCCACAGGCCTACGTCGGTACACCCGGCCACGATCTGGGCCTGGGGGTGGGCGGCGCGGGCGGCGGTCAGCTCGGCCAGGGTCCGCGGTGATTTATAAGCAAAATCTACCTCTGGCGCAGGCACTATCAGCGCAAGCTGCTCTAGATGTTGTAGCAAAGCAACCTCGTCGATACGCACGGCGGGCAGGTGCTCCATGGCCTGGGCGGCATCCAAAATCGGCCGGTAGCCGGTGCAGCGGCACAGGTTGCCCGACAAGGCTTCTTGCGCGCCCGTGCGGCTGATGGCCTGGCCGTGGCAGGTGCTGTTCTGGTACATGCCAAACAGGCTCATCACAAAGCCGGGCGTGCAAAACCCGCATTGCGAGCCGTGGCACTGCACCATGGCTTCTTGCGCGGGGTGCAGGCTGCCGTCGGCCTGGGCGATGTCTTCCACCGTCCACAGCGCCATCCCGGCGATAGAGTGGGCCAGGCGGATGCAGCTATTGATGGCGCGGTAGCGTAGGGCACCGTTTTCAGGTTCTGCCAGCACCACCGTGCAGGCACCGCAGTCGCCTTCGCCGCAGCCTTCCTTGGTGCCGGTGGCACCCAGGTCTTCGCGCAGCACCTGCAGCAGGGTGCGGTCGGGCGGCACGTTGTGCAGGGTGATGGTCTGGCCGCGCCGGATGAAGCGCAGGGGTTGGGTCGTCATGGCGGGTCGGTCCTTGTCAGCAATTCTTGTGGGGCACAGCATGCAATAGTCGCACCACCCATCTTGGTGCATTGCAGCACGGTCAGCGTGCTGTTGCGGGTTAGGATACGCGGCGTTTGCCGACTGCGTACCGCCATTGTTCGCAATTTTTGTGCGGTTGGCACTGAGCTTGCTGGGGTATTGCAGCCGCAGCCAGGGTCTTGTGAGAGATTACTATTAAATATGTAGCTACTTGCGCAGGAGCTGTAAGCGCTAGAGGCATTATTCTTATAAATTTGAGCACCGCATGGCCACACCCCTCCCGCCACCCAGACTGCAACTGACGAACATCACCAAGCGCTACCCGGCGGTGGTGGCCAACAGCAACGTCTCGCTGACGGTGCAGCCCGGCGAGGCGCACGCGGTGCTGGGCGAAAACGGCGCAGGCAAGTCCACGCTGATGAAAATCATCTACGGATCGGTCAAGCCCGACGAGGGTACGGTGCTATTCAACGGGCAGCCGGTGCACATCCGCAACCCGCAGGAGGCGCGCGCTTTAGGCATCAGCATGGTGTTCCAGCACTTCAGCCTGTTCGACACCCTGACGGTGGCCGAAAACGTCTGGCTGGGCCTGGACAAGAGCCTGAGCCTGGCCGAGGTCACCCAGCGCATCACCGCCAAGGCCAGCGCCTACGGCCTGGACATCGACCCCGGCCGCCCGGTGCACACCCTGGCCGTGGGCGAGATGCAGCGTGTGGAAATCATCCGCGCGCTGCTGACCAACCCCAAGCTCCTGATTCTGGACGAGCCCACCTCGGTGCTGACCCCGCAGGCGGTGGAAAAGCTGTTTGTGGTGCTGAACCAACTGGTGTCCGAGGGCTGCAGCATTCTGTACATCAGCCACAAGCTGCACGAGATTCGGGCGCTGTGCACGGCCTGTACGGTGCTGCGCGGCGGCACGGTCACCGGGGTGTGCAACCCGGCCGAGGAAACCAACGCCTCGCTGAGCCGTTTGATGATCGGCGCCGAGCCACCCGCGCTGGAGCACCGGGTGGTCAAAACCGGGGCCACGGTGCTGCAGGTGCAGGCCTTGCAACTGGCGCGTGAAGACCAGTTTGGCGTGGAACTCGATGGGATTTCCCTGCAGGTCCAGGCGGGCGAGGTGGTGGGCATTGCTGGCGTGTCAGGCAACGGCCAGCGCGAGCTGCTGTACGCGCTGTCGGGCGAAGACACCCGCTGTGCGGCGAACATGGTGCAGGTGATGGGCCAGCCGGTCGGCAAGCTGGGGCCACAGCAGCGGCGCATGCTGGGCCTGCATTTTGTGCCCGAGGAGCGGCTGGGCCGGGGCGCCGTGCCCACGCTGGGCCTGGCGCACAACCTGATGTTGACGCGCTCGGATGCCATTACCTCCAGCGGCTGGATCAAGCTGGGCGTGCTGCAAACCCAGGCGCAAAGCATCATCGACCGCTTCAAGGTCAAAACCGGCGGGCCGAACGCGGCCGCCAAGTCGCTCTCAGGCGGCAATTTGCAAAAATTCATTGTGGGCCGCGAGATCGATGCCAAGCCGAAGTTGCTGATCGTGTCGCAGCCCACTTGGGGGGTGGACGTGGGCGCGTCGGCGCAGATCCGCGGCGAGATTCTGGCCCTGCGCGATGCCGGGTGCGCGGTGCTGGTGGTCAGCGAAGAACTGGACGAGTTGTTTGAAATATGCGACCGGCTGCACGTTATTGCCAAGGGGCGGCTGTCGCCCTCGGTGGCGCGCGCCGATGCCACGGTGGCGCAGATTGGAGAGTGGATGAGCGGTTTGTGGAATGCCTCTGCAGTAACTTCGAAAACTGCGGAGGTGGCCCATGCTCAAGCTTGAAGCCCGCCCCCAGCCGTCCAAATTCTGGGGCTATGCCTCGCCCCTCCTGGCGCTGCTGGTCACGGTGGTGATCGGTGTGGCGCTGTTCATGGCGCTGGGCAAAGATCCGGTGAAGGGTTTGCAGGTGTTCTTTTGGGAGCCCATCAAATCGCAGTATGCGCTAGGCGAGTTGATGGTCAAGGCCACACCGCTGCTAATCATTGCGCTGGGGTTGGCGGTGTGCTTTCGCTCCAACGTGTGGAACATTGGGGCCGAGGGCCAGTACCTGATCGGGGCCATCTTTGCCAGCGGTGTGGCGCTGCTGGCCGACAAGGACACCACCGGCTGGATCGTGGTGCCGATCTTGCTGGCCGGGGTGCTGGGCGGCATGGTCTGGGGCGGCATCACGGCGCTGCTGCGCGACAAGTTCAATGCCAGCGAAATCCTGGTCAGCCTGATGCTGGTTTACGTGGCCGTGCTGGTGCTGAGTTACATGGTGGACGGCCCCTGGAAAGACCCGCTGGGGCATAACTTTCCGCAAACCAAAAACTTCGAGGCCATTACCCGCATTCCCCGGCTGTTCAAGGGTTCGCGGGTCAGCATCGGGCTGCTGATTGCGCTTGTGGGCGTGGCCGGGCTGTGGGTATTCCTGTTCCGCACCCGGGCGGGCTTTGCCCAGCAGGTCGGCGGGCTGGCACCGGCCGCTGCGCGTTACGCCGGGTTTTCTTCGCGCAAGGCGCTGTGGATTGCGCTGCTGACCTCTGGTGGCGCTGCCGGGCTGGCCGGTGCGCTGGAAGTGGCCGGGCCGCTGGGCCAGCTCACGCCGTATGTGCCTGCGGGCTACGGCTTTGCGGCCATCATCGTGGCCTTTGTGGGGCGGCTGCACCCGGTGGGCATGGTGTTCTCTGCCGTGCTGATGAGCATGTTCTACATCGGCGGCGAGCTGGCGCAGTCGCGCTTGGGTCTGCCGAAATCATTGACCGGGGTGTTCCAGGGGCTGCTGCTGTTCAGCTTGCTGGCCTGCGACACCTTGATTGCGTACAGCGTGCGGTTCAAAGTTCGCAAAGGAAGCATCTGATGGAATCGCATTTTTTGCTCTTCGGGGCCATGCTGAATGCTGGCACCGTGCTGGCGCTGGCGGCCTTAGGTTTGCTGATCAACGAGAAGGCGGGCGTGGTCAACCTGGGGGCCGAGGGCATGATGCTGTGCGCCGCCATTGCCGGGTTTGCCACCGTGGTCAACACCGGCAGCGACTGGCTGGGCTTTGCCGCCGGTGCCGGTGCCGGTGCCTTGCTGGCGGCGATTTTTGGCGTGCTGGTGATCTGGCTCAACACCAACCAGTACGCCACCGGCCTGGCGCTGAGCCTGTTTGGCGCGGGCTTCTCGGCCTTTGCGGGTATCCAGTATGTGCAGGCCAAACTGCCCGAGCGGGTGCAGTTCAAGGTGCCGGTGCTGGGCGATATTCCGCTGATTGGCCCAGCCCTGTTCCACCAGCATCCGCTGGTCTACGTGACCATGGCGCTGGTGGGTGGCATGGTCTGGTTTTTGTACCGTACGCGGGCCGGGCTGGTGCTGCGCGCCGTGGGCGAGTCGCCCGAATCGGCGCATGCGCTGGGTTATCCGGTGCGTCGTATCCGCTTCATGGCGGTGCTGGCCGGTGGGGCGATGTGTGGCCTGGCCGGGGCTTTTATCTCGCTGGCTTATACGCCGCTGTGGGTGGAGGGCATGGTGGCCGGGCGCGGCTGGATCGCCCTGGCCCTGACCACCTTCGCCACCTGGCGGCCCGCCCGCGTGCTGCTGGGGGCCTACCTGTTTGGCGGCGTGACCATGCTGGCGTTTGCCATGCAGGGCGCGGGGGTGGACATCCCCACCCAGTTCCTGAGCATGCTGCCTTACATTGCGCCCATCGTGGTGCTGGCCATCATCTCGCGCAACCCGGTGTGGATTCGCATCAACATGCCCGCGTCCCTTGGTAAACCGTTCTACCCCGGTTCATAATCATTTTGTTACATAGTTCCAACCTGTCTCCTTTTTTCAACCCGTCGAAAGAGCTTCCATGAAGAAACGTACCTTGATCCAACTCGCTGCCGCATCCGCGGTGGCTGCGGCCCTGGTGGGCTGTGGCAAGAAGGAAGAGCCCGCGCCTGCGCCCGCTGCCGCCCCTGCGTCTGCCCCGGTGGCCGAGGCACCCCCACCCAAGCCCGAGCCACTCAAGATTGCGTTTGCCTACCTTGGCCCGGTGGGCGACGGTGGCTGGACCTATGCGCACGACCGGGGCCGCCTGGCGCTGGAAAAAGAACTGGGCGACAAGATCGTCACCAGCTATGTGGAAAACGTGCCTGAATCGGCCGATGCCGAGCGCGTGTTCCGCGACATGGTGGGCCAGGGCAACAAGCTGATCTTTGGCACCACCTTTGGCTACATGGAGCCCATGCTCAAGGTGGCCGCTGACTCCAAAGACATCAAGTTCGAAAACGCCACCAGCTACAAAACCGCTGAGAACGTGCGCACTTTCGACAGCCGTACCTATGAGGGCGCGTACATGGCCGGTGTGATCGCCGGTTCGATGACCAAGACCAATGTGCTGGGCATCGTCGGCTCGGTGCCGATTCCCGAAGTGATCCGCAACATCGACAGCTTCACCCTGGGCGCGCAAAGCGTGAACCCGAAGATCAAGACCAAGGTGGTCTGGGTCAACGAGTGGTTCAGCCCGCCCAAGGAAACCGAAGCCGCCACCTCGCTGATCAACGGCGGTGCCGACATCCTGTTCCAGAACACCGATTCCTCGGCCGTGCTGAAGACGGCCGAAAGCAAGGGCAAGCGCGCCTTCGGTTGGGATTCCGACATGTCGGCCTACGGTCCCAAGGCACACTTAGCCTCCAGCATCATCAACTGGGGCCCGTACTACATCAAGGCCACCAAGGACGCGCTAGACGGCAAGTGGGCCACCGGCCAAAGCTGGTACGGCGTGAAGGAAGGTGCCATCGACGTGGTGTCTATCGCCGAAGACGTGCCTGCCGCCACCAAAGCCAAGATCGACGAGATCAAAAAGGGCCTGGCCGACGGCAGCTTCTCCATCTGGAAGGGCCCCATCATCGGTCAGAACGGCAAGGAAGTGGTCGCCAAGGACGTGGTGGCCGACGATGCCTTCCTGCAAGGCATCAACTTTTACGTCAAGGGCGTTGAAGGCAAAGTCCCAGGCGAGAAGTAGGTACACCCCCAGGCTACAGCGCAAGCGCTTTCCGCCCACCCCCTTGCAGGGGGCAACTGCAGCAGTCTGGCGGAGCCAGTCCTGCGCTGTTCTGGAGGGGGCGTTGCTTCGCTCGCCTGGTAAAAGAACGGGAGTTTTGTCCTTTGAAAGCCGCTCTTTGGAGCGGCTTTTTCGTTTGGGCATGGTCTTTGCTGATACCTTCGCAAGATGATTGAAAACACCCTTTGGCACCCGGTCGCGGCCAGCGCAGATCTGGTGGACACGCCGGTGGCCGTGGTGCTGCTGGAGCAGGCGGTGGTGCTGTGGCGCGACGCGGCTGGGGTGGCGCATGCCTGGGCCGACCAGTGCCCGCACCGGGGAGCGCGGCTGTCCTTGGGGCGGGTGTGCGGCGACCGGCTGGAGTGCCCCTACCACGGATGGCAGTTTGCGGCCTCGGGGCAGTGCGTGCTGGTCCCGGCCTTGCCCGCGTTCACGCCGCCTGCCACGCACACCGCGCGCAGCTTTGCAGCCTGCGAACGCTATGGGCTGGTATGGGTGCAGCTGGAGGCATCCGATGTGCCGGTGGTGGGCTTTGTCGCCGAGGACGAAAGCCGCCTGCGTAAGCTGATTTGCGGACCGTATGACGTGGCCACCAGCGCGCCGCGGCTGGTGGAGAACTTTCTGGACATGGCGCACTTTGCCTTTGTGCACGAGGGCTGGCTGGGCACGCGCGGCGCATCCAGTATCGACGACTACCGGGTTGAAACGACCGACACCGGCCTACTAGCCACGCAGTGCAAGGCCTGGCAGCCGCAGTCCAGCGTGCATGCCACCGGCGCTGCGCAAGTCGAATACACCTACGCGGTCGATGCGCCGTACACGGCGGTGCTGACCAAGCTGCCCGACCCGGCCAGCGTGGCCCTGGCCGACTACCGCGAGGCGATCGGCCTGTTCATCTGCCCGGCGGGGCCAGAGCGCAGCCGGGTCTGGTTTAGACTGGCCTGCAGCGACTGGCTATCTACCGATGCCACGCTGCGGGCCTTCCAGCACACCATATTCGAACAAGACCAGCCGGTGCTGGAGTCGCAAACCCCCCGGCGCCTGCCGCTGGACCCGCGCGCCGAGCTGCACACGGTGGCCGACAAGGCCTCTGCCGCTTACCGCCGCTATCTGAAACATCTGGGTATTACTTTTGGAGTCTGTTAGTGACCAAATTCTTGACCACCCCCTTCACCGTACCCGCCATTGCGCCTGAGCGCCTGCCCGACCTGCTGCGGGGCATGCCCAAGGCCGAGTTGCACATCCACATCGAAGGCTCGCTGGAGCCCGAGCTGATCTTCGCCCTGGCCCAGCGCAACCAGGTCGCCATCCCCTACGCCAGCGTGGACGAGTTGCGCAGCGCCTACGCCTTTACCAACCTGCAAAGCTTTCTGGATATCTACTACGCTGGTGCCAGTGTGCTGCTGACAGAGCAAGACTTCTACGACATGGCGCACGCCTACCTGGCGCGGGCCGCTGCCGACAACATCGCCCACACTGAGATATTCTTCGATCCACAAACCCACACTGCGCGCGGCGTGGCCATGGAGACGGTCATCCACGGCCTGCACCGCGCCTGCGTGGATGCGCAAAAAATGTGGGGCCTGAGCGCCGTGCTGATCCTGTGCTTTCTGCGCCATCTCAGCGAAGAAGACGCGTTTGCCACCCTGGAGCTGGCCCTGCCGCTGCGCGACAAGTTCATTGGCATCGGCCTGGACTCCAGCGAGCTGGGCCACCCGCCCGAGAAGTTCGCCAAGGTGTTTGCCCGCTGCCGCGAGCTGGGTTTCCGCTTGGTCGCCCACGCGGGCGAGGAGGGACCCCCGGCCTACATCTGGAGCGCGCTGGACGTGTTGAAAGTGGAGCGTATCGACCACGGCGTGCAGTCCACCCAAGACCCGCTGCTGATGCAGCGCCTGGCCCGCGACCGCATCCCGCTCACCGTTTGCCCGCTGTCCAACCAGAAGCTCTGCGTGTTCCCCAACCTGGCCCAGCACAACCTGGGCGCGTTGCTCGACGCAGGCCTGGTGGCGATGGTCAATTCCGACGATCCGGCTTATTTCGGTGGCTACCTGAACGAGAACTTCACCCAAACCTTCGCCGCCACCGGCCTCACCGCCCAACACGCCTACCAGCTCGCCGCCAACAGCTTCGAGGCCAGTTTCATCCCCGCAGAGCAGAAGCAGGCGCTGGTGGGGCAGTTGCAAGCGTATTTTGAAAAATTTAAATGAAATGGGTTACTAGCCAAGATTCAGCATACGCTAGTAGCTATTGAAAATGTAGCGTTTTATCCTTCTTGGATGCACTGTATCCCACTACTTTTCTTTACAAGTTCCTGCATGCGTTTGTCACAAAAGTGACGCTACGATGTTTGGCTGCAAACCCAAACAACCACAAAGGCACGCTATGACGGACCGCAAAGACCCGGTAGACAAGTCCTCTTTCGAACCCACTTCTGACGCAAGCCCGCAGCCCGAGCTCAGCCGCCGCTTCTTTCTAGGCGGCATGGCGACGCTGGGTGTGGGGGCTACGGCATCGCTGGCCGCCTGCGCTACCCCAGGAGGAGGTGGGTCCGCACCGCTGGACGCAGCGGCACTGGACCGGGCGCTGCAGAAAAATGTCAAGACCGTGGTGGTGATCTACGCCGAAAACCGCAGCTTCAACAACCTGTTTGCCAATTTCCCGGGTCTGGAAAAACCGCTGTCGTCGCTAAAGCCCGCCGACTACCAGCAGCGCGACCGCGACGGCTCGCTGCTGCCCGGTTTGCCCGCGGTATGGGGCGGCCTGAACCAGGTGGGCCCGCAGTCGGTGGAAGGGGTGGCGTACGCATCCGGCACGCAGTACCAGACGAATTTGCCCAACGCGCCGTTTGTGCTCAAAGGCCCGCAGGGTGAGGCGCTGCCGCTGGGCCTGGTCACCCGAGATCTGGTGCACGCCTTCTACCATAACCAGATGCAAATCAACGGCGGCAAGAACGACGGCTTTGCCGCCTGGGGCGACAGCGGCGGGCTGACCATGGGCCACTACGCCGACACCGCCTACCACCTGCGGCTGTGGGATGTGGCGCGCGAATTCGTGCTGTGCGACAACTTGTTCCAGGGGGCGTTTGGCGGCTCGTTTCTGAACCACCAGTACCTGGTCACCGGCACCGTGCCGTTCTACCCGAACGCGGCCACATCGGTGGCTAAAACCCAGATCGCCCAGGTGGAGGGTGGCGATCCGCAGGGCATCCGGCTGGTGCCCCAGGCCAGCAGCCCAGCCAGTGCCCTGGATGGCCCACCCAAGTATGGCCCGAACGCGCTCACCCCCGACGGCTACGCGGTCAACACCATGGCTCCGCCGTACTGGCCCTCTTGGTCGCGCGACAAGGCCCGGCCCGACTATGCCGATGCCAGCCAGCCCAGCACCCTGGTGCCGCAGGTACACCACCACATCGGCGACAAGCTGAGCCAGAAGGGCGTGGACTGGGCCTGGTACGGCGGCGCCTGGCAGGCCACGCTGGACGAGTACAAAGACTCCCAGGGCATCCCCAAGATTCCCAACTTCCAGTACCACCACCAGCCCTTCAACTACTTCAAAAACCTCGGCCCCGAATTCCCGGTAGAGCGCAAAAAGCGCCTGCGCGATGGCGGCTTGGGCGACGAGAGCCGCACCAACCACTTTCTGGCCGATGCCGAGGCGGGCCGCCTGCCCGCTGTGACGTTCTACAAGCCCCAGGGCAACCTGAACATGCACGCGGGCTATGCCGACATCGCCTCTGGCGACCGCCATATCGCCCACGCCATCAAGCTGTTGCGCGCCAGCCCGCAGTGGAACAATATGGTGGTGGTTATCACGGTGGATGAAAACGGTGGCTGGTGGGACCACGTGGCCCCGCCGCAAGGCGACCGCTGGGGCCCCGGCACGCGGTTGCCCGCGCTGGTGGTGTCGCCGTTTGCCCGCAAAGGCACGGTAGACCACACCATCTACGACACCGGCTCCATCCTGCGCCTGGTCACCCGGGTGTTCGGGTTGGAAAAGCTCGACGGCCTGAAGCAGCGCGACGATGCCATGCAGGCACGCGGGCAGCAGCCCATGGGCGATATGACCAACGCGCTGACATTCAGCGCCTGAAGCCGATGTTGGCGGGTAGCTACAGTAAATGTAGCTATCCGCCAAGTAGCTGTATAGGCTAGAAGCCTAAAACGTATGAATTTTAAGCTGTGCCGCGTTTGGCCAGCAGCGCCCGCCCCACACGTGAAGCCGAGGCGCGGCCCAGTTGGGCGTTGATCCAGTCGCCGCAGTCCACCAGCAGGTCCAGGTCAATGCCGGTGTCTGCCCCCAGGTGGTGCAGCAAATACACCACGTCCTCGGTGGCCACATTGCCGGTGGCACCCTTGGCATAGGGGCAGCCGCCCAGTCCGCCGACCGAGCTGTCGAAGGCGCGCAGGCCGAACTGGTACGAGGCATAGACGTTGGCAATCGCCATGCCATAGGTGTCGTGGTAGTGCCCCGCCAATTGGGCCACGGGCACCTGCTGCGCCACGGCCTCCAGCATGCGCAGCACAGAGTGGGGCGTGCCCACGCCAATCGTGTCGCCCAGCGATACCTCGTAGCAGCCCAGGGCCAGCAGTTGCCCCGCCACATCGGCCACGCGCTGGGGGGCTACGTCGCCTTCGTACGGGCAGCCCAGCACGCAGGATACGTAGCCGCGCACCCGCACGCCCTGGGCCTGGGCGGCGGCCATCAGCGGGGCGAAGCGGGCCAGGGATTCGGTGATGGAGCAGTTGATGTTCTTTTGCGAAAACGCCTCGGAGGCGGCGGCGAACACCGCGACGTGGTCAGCCCCTGCCGCTACCGCTGCTTCAAAACCTTGCAGGTTAGGGGTCAGCACCGGGTAGCTCACGCCGGGGTGACGCTCCAGGCCGCGCATCACTTCGGCGGAGTCGCCCATCTGCGGCACCCATTTGGGCGACACGAAGGAGGTCGCCTCGATCTCGCGCAGCCCGGCATTGGCCAGGCGCTGGATCAGCTCCAGCTTGGTGGCGGTGGGGACGGGCTGTTTTTCGTTTTGCAGGCCGTCGCGTGGGCCCATTTCGATAATGCGGACGTGGGTCATTCGGTCACCTCGAAATCCACCAAATCTACCCCATCGCCCACCTGTTCCCCGGCGCTGAAATGGAAGGCCTTGACGGTGCCCTTGGCGGGTGCGTGGATGGTGTGCTCCATTTTCATGGCTTCCAGTACCAGCAGGGGCGTGCCTTTTTCTACCGTCGCGCCCACCGCCGCCAGCAGGGCGATCACCTTGCCGGGCATGGGGGACTGCACACCACCGTGGGCATCGTCGCTGCTTTCGCGGTGCAGCAGTTCCACCTTGGCTACCGTCCAGCTCTGGCCGTGGCAGAACACGTGGAGATGCTCGGCCTGCGCCACCACCGTGGCGGTGAGGCGGCGGTCGTCCAACTGCACTTGCTGCACTTGCTGCACTTGGGATGGGCCGGTGCGGCGGGCCAGCACGGGGTCACCACCTAGGCCCAGCAGCACGCCGTCGGCCACCACTTCGGCGGTGACCAGTTGCTCGGTATCGCCACAGCGCAGGGGAATGGTTTGCTGCGATGTGCCGTTGAGCCGCCAGCCGTCCAGCACGCACCAGGGTGAGTCGGGTTCCATGGCGGTCAGGGCGGCGGCATCGGTTTGGCTTTGCAGCACGCTGAGCGCGGCCAGCATCCACACATCGGTGGGCATTGCCTCGGCCAGGGCGGGGAACAGATGCGCCTGCTCGCGCTCGATCAGTGCGGTGTCCAGTTGCGCCTGTGCAAACGACGGGGTGGCCACCAGGCGCTGCAAGAACGCCACATTGTTGGCCACGCCCACAATCTGGTAGTCGGCCAGCGCCTGGCGCATGCGGGCAAGGGCCTGGGTGCGGTCGGCATCCCAGACGATGAGCTTGGCGATCATCGGGTCGTAGTGCGGGGTGATCTCGTCGCCTTGTTCCACCCCGGTATCGACGCGCACATGGGCGGACGCTGTGGGGGGCTGCAGGTGGCTGAGGCGGCCGGTGGAGGGCAGAAAGCCCTTGTCCGGGTCTTCGGCGTAGATGCGGGCCTCGATGGCGTGGCCGGTCAGCACCAGTTGCTCTTGCGCCAGCGGCAGGGGCTCGCCCGAGGCCACGCGCAGTTGCCATTCCACCAGGTCCAGCCCGGTGACCATCTCGGTCACCGGGTGCTCTACCTGCAGCCGGGTGTTCATTTCCATGAAGTAGAAAGTACCGTCCTGGTGGGCAATGAACTCCACCGTGCCTGCGCCCACATAGCCCACGGCCAGGGCTGCGTTGACGGCAGCCGTGCCCATGGCGGCGCGGCGCTCGGGGGTCATGCCGGGGGCGGGGGCTTCTTCCAGCACCTTTTGGTGGCGACGTTGCACCGAGCAGTCGCGTTCAAACAGGTAGACGCAGTGGCCCAGGCTGTCGCCAAACACCTGGATTTCGATGTGGCGGGGCTGCAGCACGTACTTTTCGATCAGCACGTGGCCGTTGTCGAATGCGTTGATGGCTTCGCGCTGGCACGACACGAGAGATGCCGCAAAATCGGCCGCCGTATCCACCCGGCGCATGCCCTTGCCGCCGCCGCCCGCGCTGGCTTTGATCAGTACCGGGTAGCCGATTTTCTCGGCCTGCGCGGCCAGAAAGCCGGGGTCCTGGTTGTCGCCGTGGTAGCCGGGGGTCAGGGGCACACCGGCTTTTTCCATCAAGGTCTTGGCCGCAGACTTGCTGCCCATGGCGCGGATGGCCGAGGCAGGCGGGCCGATAAAGACCACACCGGCCTGGGCGCAGGCATCGGCAAAGTCGGCGTTTTCGGACAAAAAGCCGTAGCCGGGGTGCACGGCCTGGGCACCGGTTTGCAGCGCGGCGGCCAGGATTTTGTCTGCCACCAGATACGATTCGCGGGCTGCTGCCGGGCCGATGCAGACGGCCTCGTCGGCCAGGCGCACATGGCGGGCGTTGGCATCGGCTTCGGAGTACACCGCCACGGTGCGGATGCCCATGCGGCGGGCGGTTTGGATCACCCGGCAGGCGATTTCACCCCGATTTGCAATAAGGATTTTGTTAAACACGTGCCTTCTCCATCGGGGTGAAACCGCCTGCGTGCGCTGCGCGCACCATGCAATTTAGCTTCGCTGCTGCGCCGCTTTGCGGCTGGTCACCCCGGTTGGCGATGAGAATTTTGTTAAACATGTTTGGCTCCTGCCCAGTGCGGCGCGCGCTTTTCCAGAAATGCCGCCAGGCCTTCGCGGGCCTCGGGCGTGGCGCGCAGGCGGGCGATGCGCTGGGCGGTGTCTTCCACCAGGGCATCGTCTACTGCGTGGTTGGCAACCGCGCGGATCAGGTCGGTGGCGGCGGCTTGCGCACCGGCCCCACCGGCCTGCAAGGCCTCCAGCAGGGTTTGCACGGTGGTATCCAGCGCATCGGGCGCGGCGACCTCGTGGGCCAAGCCTAGGGCCAGGGCGCGTTCGGCGCTGATGCGCTCTGCGGTTTGGAAGTAGCGGTAAGCCTGGCGTTCGCCGATGGCGCGCAGCACGTAGGGGCTGATGGCGGCGGGGATGATGCCAAAGCGCACTTCCGAGGTGGCGAACTGCGCCTTGCTGGAGGCCACGCAGATGTCGCAGGCGGCAGCCAGGCCCATGCCGCCACCCAGTGCCGCACCGTGCACGCGGGCGACGGTGGGCGTGGCCATGCAGGACAGGGTGCGGAACAGGTTAGCCAGTTGGCGCGCATCGTCCACGTTCTTCTCCAGCGTGGCCGCGCCCTGGCGCTGCATCCAGCCCAGGTCGGCCCCGGCCGAAAAGCTCTTGCCCCGGCCCGCCAGCACCACGGCGCGCACGGCGGGGGCGGCATCCAGTTCCCGCAGGGCCTGGGTCAACTCGGTGATGAGGGTTTCGTCAAAGGCGTTGTGCACCTCGGGCTTGTTCATCCACAGCCAGGCAGCGCTGCCGTGGTGTTCGATTTCTAGGGTGGTGTAGGACATGGTGGCCTCACATGCGGAAGATGCCAAACTGCGTGGGCTGGATGGGCGCATTCAGTGCGGCCGCCAGCGACAGGCCGAGCACGCGCCGGGTCTGCGCCGGGTCCACCACACCGTCGTCCCACAGCCGGGCGGTGGCGTAGTAGGGGTGGCCTTGCAGCTCGTACTGGGCGCGGATCGGGTCTTTGAAAGCGGCTTCGTCCTCATTCGACCACTGGCCCCCCTTGGCTTCAATGCCTTCGCGCTTCACGGTGGCCAGCACGCCTGCAGCCTGCTCGCCGCCCATCACACTGATGCGCGCGTTGGGCCACATCCACAGGAAGCGGGGCGAAAAGGCCCGGCCACACATGCCGTAGTTGCCTGCGCCAAAGCTGCCGCCGATCAGCATGGTGATTTTGGGCACATTGGCGGTGGCCACGGCGGTGACCATCTTGGCCCCGTCTTTGGCGATGCCGCCGTTCTCCACCTTGCGGCCAATCATGAAGCCGGTGATGTTTTGCAGGAACACCAGTGGGATGCCGCGCTGCGTGCACAGCTCGATAAAGTGCGCGCCTTTCTGGGCCGACTCGCCAAACAAAATGCCGTTGTTGGCGATGATGCCCACCGGCATGCCATACAGCCGGGCAAAGCCGGTGACCAAGGTTTGCCCATAGCGGGCCTTGAATTCGTCAAAGCGCGAGCCGTCCACGGTGCGGGCGATGATTTCGCGCACGTCGTAGGGCTTGCGCGCATCCAGCGGCACCACGCCGTAGATTTCCGCAGGGTCGTACAGCGGCTCTTCGCTGGACTCCAGCTTGACCGTGGTGGGCTTTTGCCGGTTCAGGTTGGCGACGATGTTACGGGCGATCAGCAGCGCGTGCGGGTCGTTGTCGGCCAGGTGGTCGGCCACGCCGGAGATGCGGGTGTGCACGTCGCCCCCGCCCAGGTCTTCGGCAGTCACCACTTCGCCGGTGGCGGCTTTCACCAGCGGCGGGCCGCCCAGGAAGATGGTGCCCTGGTTTTTCACGATGATGGTTTCATCGCTCATGGCGGGCATGTAGGCCCCGCCGGCGGTGCACGAGCCCATCACCACGGCGATTTGCGCAATGCCCATGGCGCTCATCTGGGCCTGGTTGTAGAAGATGCGGCCAAAGTGGTCCCGGTCGGGAAAGACCTCGTCCTGGCGCGGCAAAAAGGCCCCGCCCGAATCCACCAGGTAGATGCAGGGCAGGTGGTTTTGCATGGCAATTTCTTGCGCGCGCAGGTGTTTTTTGACGGTCAGCGGATAGTAGGTGCCGCCTTTGACGGTGGCATCGTTGGCCACCACCATGCATTCCACGCCATTCACCCGGCCCACGCCGGTGATCAGCCCGGCCGCGGGGGCTTCACCGTCGTACATGCCGTAGGCCGCGAGTTGCCCGACCTCGAGGAAGGGCGTGCCGGCGTCGAGCAGCTGGGCTACGCGGTCGCGTGGCAGCAGCTTGCCGCGGGAGGTGTGGCGCTGGCGGGCGACCTCACCGCCACCCAGGGCGGCAACGGCTGCTTTTTCGCGCAGGTCTTGCACCAGGGTGCGCATGGCATCCGCGTTGGCACGGAAAGCCGGGTCGCGGGGTTGGAGCTGGGATTTCAGGACTTGCATGGCGCTTTAGCTCACATGGTTTCTGCAAACAGCTCACGGCCAATCAGCATGCGGCGGATTTCGCTGGTACCCGCACCGATTTCATACAGCTTGGCATCGCGCCACAGGCGGGGTGTGGGGTATTCGTTGATGTAGCCGTTGCCGCCCAGGATCTGGATAGCCTCGCCTGCCATCCAGGTGGCTTTTTCGGCCAGGTACAGGATGGCCCCTGCGGCATCCTTGCGCAGCGTGCGTGCGTGTTCAGGGGTATGGGCCCGGTCGCAAGCGGCTGCCACCGCGTAGCCGTAAGCGCGGCAGGCTTGCCAGGTGGTGTACATGTCGGCCAGCTTGCCCTGCATCAGCTGGAATTCGCCAATGCTCTGGCCAAATTGCTTGCGGTCGTGCACATAGGGCAGCACCACATCCATGCAGGCCGCCATGATGCCTAGTGGACCGCCGCACAGCACGGTGCGTTCATAGTCCAGGCCCGACATCAGCACTTTGACACCCTGGCCCACGCCGCCCAGCACGTTCTCGGCGGGCACTTCGCAGTCTTCGAAAAACACCGGGTAGGTGTTGGAGCCGCGCATGCCCATTTTGTCCAGCTTGGTGCCAAAGCCCAGGCCTTTGAAGCTTTTCTCGATGATGAAGGCGGTCATGCCCTTGGCACCGGCGTGGATGTCGGTCTTGGCATAGACGATCAGGGTGTCGGCATCGCCGCCGTTGGTGATCCACATCTTGGAGCCGTTAAGCACATAGCGGTCGCCCCGCTCTCCATTAACTAAATCTGCGCGTAGCTGCATGCTGACCACATCGGAGCCCGCGTTGGGCTCGCTCATGGCCAGGGCTCCCACGTGGTCGCCGCTGACCAGTTGGGGCAGGTAGTGGTCTTTTTGGGCTTTTGTGCCGTTGCGGTGCAGCTGGTTGACGCACAGGTTGGAGTGCGCGCCGTAGCTCAGGCCCACCGAGGCGCTGGCGCGCGAGACTTCTTCCATCGCCACCATGTGGGCCAGGTAGCCCATTGCGGTGCCGCCGTATTCTTCCGACACCGTCATGCCGTGCAGGCCCAGGCTGCCCAGTTTTTTCCACAGGTCGGCCGGGAACAGGTTGTCGTGGTCGATGGCGGCGGCGCGCGGGGCAATCTCGGCGGCGGCAAAGCTCTGCACCGTGTCGCGCAGCATATCTATGGTGTCGCCAAGGTGGAATGAAAGCGAAGGCAGGTGGGCCATGGGTTGTCTCCTTTTGCGCCAGTGTGGCCGTGCCGCGCGGGCAAAGTGTGCCAATTTAGTTGCAAATCGTGCCAAAAGTCTCTAGTCTTTGCCTATGGCCTCACCCACGTTGACACCTCCCCGTGCCGCCACCCCCATCGCCTTTGTGCAGGCGGTGCTGCTGGCTTACGATCGCTACGGCCAAGACCCCAGCCCGGCTTTGCAGGCTGCACAAATTACGCCAGCCCTTTTGGCCGATCCACAGGCCTGCATCACGGCAGCGCAAATGGAGACGCTGTGCAATGCCGCCATGCGGGCGCTGGACGACGAGGCCCTGGGCTGGTTTTCCCGCAAGCTGCCCTGGGGCAGTTACGGCATGCTGTGCCGGGCCTCCTTGGGTGCGCCCAGCCTGGAGGTGGCCATCAAACGCTGGTGCCGCCACCACCGTTTGCTGACCGGCGACCTGGAGCTGGCGCTGCGCATCGAGGGCGATGAGGCTGTGGTGACGTTGATCGAGCAGCGGGTGTTTGGTGCACTGCGCGAGTTCTGCCTGGTCACCAGCCTGCGCTACCTGCACGGCTACGCCTGCTGGGCCATCGACTCGCGCATTCCGCTGCGCGGGGTGGCGTTTCCGTTCCCCGAGCCTACGCATGGGCAGGTGTATCCGCTGATTTTTCCGGGGCCTGCGGTGTTCAACGCGCCGCAGGCGGGCTTTCGCTTCGATGCACGCTACCTGGGCCTGGCCCTGCGCCGCGACGAGTCCGCCCTGCAGACCATGCTGCAGCGGGCGCTGCCTTTGACGGTGCTGCAGTACCGGCACGACCGGCTGTTGCAGCAAAGCGTGCGGGCACTGCTGCGTACCCGCTCGGGTGAGCTGCGCAATGCCGAGGCCCTGGCCATGGCGCTGGGCGTGTCGACCCGCAGCCTGCACCGGCAACTGCAGTTAGAGGGCGCGTCGTTGCAGGCACTGCGCGACGAGGTGCGCAGCGAAGTCGCGCTGGACCTGCTGCGCCGCACCGACTGGCCGGTGAAGCAGATTGCGCACACGGTGGGTTTTCTGAACGAAAAAAGTTTTTCGCGGGCTTTTAAAACCTGGACGGGGCACGCACCCAGCGAGATGCGTTGATTTAGGCGGCTTTGGCCAGCATTCGCACGCCCACCGCCGTAAATTCGGGTACGCCCGAGTCCCGCAGCACCGCGCCCACCTTCTGCAGATACGCCGGGGTGGCGGTCAGCGGCACTTTCTCCAGCCACTGCAGCGCTTCCGGCAGCCGCCCGCGCGCGGCCAGCATGCCCGCATAGTTGAACTGGCCGCGAAAGTCGCCGCCCTGCGCGGCTTCCTGGTAGCAGAAAAAGGCGGCTTCCAGGTCTTTTTCCACCACCCGCCCGTCCTCGTAGTAACGACCAATCTTGGTCATCGACTTGGCGTGGCCCAGGTCGGCGGCTTGGCGGTAGAGCTGCAAGGCAGCAGCGTGGTCTTGCGGCACGCTTTTGCCCTCGGCATGCTGGTTGGCCAGGTTGTACAGCCCGGCATCCAGGCCCAGGCTGGCGGCTTTTTTGTACCAAGCCACGGCAGCAAACAGGTCGATGGGTGCGCCCCAGCCGTTTTCCAGGCAGCGCCCGGCCATGTTGGAGCCGATGGCGTGGCCTTGTTCTGCTGCCTGGAGAAACCAGTGCAGGGCCTGGGCCGGGTTGCGTTCAACACCGTGGCCGTCTAAATACCATTGGCCCAGTACGGCTTGGGCGTTGGCACGGCCCAGGGTGGCGGCAGCGGTGATCCAGGGGGCAGCTTGTTCGGCCGGGCCGGCGAGTACGGCGGTCCATTCGGCAGGGCTGACACGGGCCAGGGCTTCGGCGCTGGTGGGGATGGGGGGCAGGGCGGTCATGGTCAGAGTTCGTCAGAAATGGTCCGAATTATGCGTAAGCTATCAACCTATGAAAGCTTACCGCGCCTCCATTCTCCGTTTTGCTCCCGACCATTCCGCTCTGTATGACGAAGATGGTTTGCTGGTGGTCGGACCCGATCCTGCAGGTATCCAGCGGGTGCAGGCCGTTGGGCCGTACCGCACGCTCAGCGCCCAGTACCCCGGCCTGCCGGTCGAACACCTGCCGGGCCGTATTCTGGTGCCGGGTTTTGTGGACATGCACATCCACTACCCGCAGACCGACATCATCGGTTCGCCCGCCGACGGCCTGCTGCCCTGGCTGGAAAATTACACATTTCCCGCAGAAAAACAGTTCGCAGCGCATACGCATGCTACGGAAGTAGCTGCGTTTTTTATAGCGGAGCTATTACGCAACGGTGTGACCACGGCGCTGGCCTTTGCCACCTCGCACCCAACTTCGGTAAACGCCTTGTTTGCCGAGGCACAAAGAAACCACATGCGCCTGATCACCGGCAAGGTGCTGCAAGACCAAAACTCACCCGACGGCGTGCGCGATGACACCGAGCAAAGCCTGCTCGACACCGAGGCGCTGATCCAGCGCTGGCACGGCGTGGACCGCCTGGGCTACGCCATCACCCCGCGCTTTGTGCCGACCAGCACGCCCGCCCAGTTACGCGGCGCGGGTGCGCTGGCGGCGAAGTATCCCGATGTGTGGGTGCAGTCCCACGTGGCCGAAAACCTGGGCGAGATCGCCTGGGTGCGTGATCTTTACCCCGACGCGCGCAGCTACCTCAGCGTGTACGAAGACTTTGGCCTGCTGCGCCTGCGTGCCGTGTACGCCCACTGCATCCACTTCGACGATGCCGACCGCGCCCTGATGCGCGACAGTGGCACTGTGGCCGCCATCAGCCCGACCAGCAACCTGTTTCTGGGCAGCGGTTTTTTTGACTATGAGGGCGCAGACCGCATCGGCTTCGGCTACGGTCTGGCCAGCGATGTGGGCGGCGGCACCAGCTTCAGCCCCTTCCACACCATGCGTGCGGCCTACTACGTGGGGCGTGAGGGCCAGACCAAACCCGGCCTGTCGCTGAATCCACAAAGCCTGTGGTGGCAGCACACAGCGGGCGCAGCGCAGGCGCTGGGCCTGGGCGGCGTGGTGGGCAACCTGGCGGTGGGCTGCGAGGCCGACTTCCTGGTGCTCAACCCCCAGGCCACGCCCTTGCTGGCGCGCAAGACGGCGCGGGCGCAGAGCCTGGACGAGCTGCTGTTTAGCCTGATCATCCTGGCCGACGACCGGGCGGTGGAGCGTACGGTAATTTCTCAAGCCAAATAGAGCTTTAGCGCATGTAACGCATGTGCATATAGCTATTACTTTGGTAGCGATGGGGTGTCTGCGCGGTACAATCGCGGCCAACCTCAGAGACTGCCTAATGACTATCAAAAGCGACAAGTGGATTCGCCGCATGGCCGAGCAAACCGGGATGATCGAGCCGTTTGAGCCCGGCCAGATCCGCGAGCGCGACGGCAACAAAATCATCAGCTACGGCACCAGCAGCTACGGCTACGACATCCGTTGTGCGCCCGAATTCAAGGTCTTCACCAACATCCATAGCACCGTGGTCGATCCCAAGAACTTCGACGAAAAAAGCTTTGTTGATTTCTCGGGCGACAGCTGCATCATCCCGCCCAACAGCTTTGCGCTGGCCCGCACGGTCGAATACTTCCGTATTCCGCGCAATGTGCTGACCATCTGCCTGGGCAAAAGCACCTACGCCCGCTGCGGCATCATCGTCAACGTGACCCCGTTCGAGCCCGAGTGGGAAGGCTACGTCACCCTGGAATTCAGCAACACGACGCCGCTACCCGCCAAAATTTACGCCGGCGAAGGTTGCGCCCAGGTGCTGTTCTTTGAAAGCGACGAGGTCTGCGAGGTCAGCTACAAAGACCGTGGCGGCAAATACCAAGGCCAGGTGGGTGTGACCCTGCCCAGAGCCTAGCCGTCACCATTGCACTCGCCATTACCGTGACCAGGGCCTGATTCTTGCTGCGACATTCGGCGACACCTTAAGGAAAAAGACTTCACCATGTGCCAAATGCTCGCCATGAATTGCAACAGCACTGCCAGCATCAACTTCTCGTTCACCGGGTTTTCGGCCCGCGGTGGGCAGACCGGCGAACATGCCGACGGCTGGGGGATTGCATTTCATGAGCGTACCGGTTGCCGGGTGTTTATCGACGATGGGCGGGCCAGCGATTCGGCCCTGGCCGACTTTGTCCGCAGCTACCCGATCAAGTCCAAGTCGGTGTTGGCGCACATCCGCAAGGCCACCCAGGGCGCGGTCACTCTGTCTAATTGCCACCCGTTCCAGCGCGAATGGCTGGGCCAGCACTGGGTGTTTTGCCACAACGGTGACCTGAAGAATTACCACCCCAACCTGCGCGGCAACTACCTGCCGGTGGGTACCACCGACAGCGAAAAAGCTTTTTGCTGGATGCTGCAAGAGCTGCGCAGCGCGTTCAAAGGGGCCTGCCCGCCCAGCTGGAAGCAGGTGGCACCCGTGCTGGCCGAACTGTCGCGCCGCATCGCCAGCCACGGCACATTCAACTTTTTGCTGTCCAACGGTGAGGCCATGTACGCACATTGCTCCACCAATTTGAGCTGGGTATCGCGCCAGCACCCGTTCCAGACCGCCCGTTTGATCGACTGTGACATGACCCTGGACTTGCGCCAAGCCAATAGCGAAACCGACCGCATGGTGCTGGTGGCCACCGAGCCGCTGACCGCTGATGAACCCTGGAACAGTTTTGCTCCGGGTGAACTGAAGGTGTTTGTCGAAGGTGCCCAGGTCTGGAGCAGCACCAGCTTGCCGCCCAAGCCCACTAAACCGGTGAAGCCTGCCCGGGCCATGCCGCCCAAGCCGCTCGCCTTGCGCGCCAGCCTGGGAGCGCCCGCGTGAGGGATTCCGCGGGGGAGGGCAGCCGTCGGGTGCTGGATGTTCAAAACCTGAGCGTCAGGTTTGAAACCAAGGAGCGCGTGGTGGATGCCGTGCGCGACCTGTCTTTTTACGTCAACGCGGGCGAAACGCTGGCGATTGTGGGCGAGTCTGGCTCGGGTAAATCGGTATCGTCCCTGGCGCTGATGCGGCTGGTGGAAAACGGCGGCGGGCGCATCACCAGCGGCAGCATGCAGTTCCACCGGCGCGACGGCAGCACGCTGGACCTGGCCCAGGCCAGCCCGGCCACGATGCGCGGCATCCGCGGGGCTGAAATGGCCATGGTGTTCCAGGAGCCCATGACCTCGCTGAACCCGGTGTTTACTGTGGGCGAGCAGATTGCCGAATCCATCCGCCTGCACCAGCATCTGGGCCGCGCCGCTGCCCTGGCCGAGGCCCTGCGCATGCTGGACCTGGTGCGCATCCCCGAGGCCAAGAATGTGCTAGGCCGCTTTCCGCACCAGCTGTCTGGCGGCATGCGCCAGCGGGTGATGATTGCCATGGCCTTGGCCTGCAAACCCCGTTTGCTGATTGCCGACGAGCCCACCACGGCGCTGGACGTAACCATCCAGGCCCAGGTGCTGTCGCTGATTCGGCTGCTGCAAGACGAGATGCAGATGGGCGTGGTCTTTATCACCCACGACATGGGCGTGGTGGCTGAGATGGCCGACCGTGTGCTGGTGATGCTGCGCGGCGACAAGGTCGAAGAAGACGACTGCGCCCGGCTGTTTGCCGCCCCGCAGCACGCGTATACCCAGGCGCTGCTGGCGGCCGTACCCACGCTGGGGGCCATGCGGGGTACCGACAGTCCGGCCAAATTTCCGCTGCTGGACGCGGCCAATCCGTCGGACAGCGTGGCTTGGCCGGTGCG
Source organism: Rhodoferax sp. RT5P35 (assembly GCF_056521385.1). Lineage (NCBI taxonomy): Bacteria > Pseudomonadati > Pseudomonadota > Betaproteobacteria > Burkholderiales > Comamonadaceae > Rhodoferax > Rhodoferax sp. RT5P35. Next base: position 317,702 of record NZ_JBWMAX010000005.1, read on the forward strand.
TGATACCGTCAAGCACACCATGCTGCCCGTGCTCAAGGTGCAGAACCTCACCACCCGTTTCCCGGTACGCACCGGGCTGTTGGGCCGCATCACCCGCCAGGTTTGCGCGGTGGAGCAGGTCAGTTTCAGCTTACAGCCGGGTGAGACGCTGGCGTTGGTGGGCGAGTCGGGCTGTGGCAAGTCCACCACCGGGCGCTCCCTGGCGCGGCTGGTGCAGTTTGAGTCGGGTTCGGTGGATGTGGCGGGGCGGGCGATTGCGCCGCTGGCCGGGCGGGCGCTGCAAAGCCTGCGCCGTGATGTGCAGTTTATTTTCCAAGACCCGTTTGCCTCGCTGGACCCGCGTTTGACGGTGGGCTTTGCCATCATGGAGCCGCTGCTGGTGCATGGTGTGGCCAAAGGCTCAGAAGCCGGCAAGCGGGTCAGTGATCTGCTGTACCGCGTGGGTCTGCCTGCCAGTGCTGCACAGCGTTATCCGCATGAATTTTCTGGTGGTCAGCGCCAGCGGATTGCGATTGCCCGTGCCCTGGCGCTGAACCCCAAGGTGGTGATTGCCGACGAGGCCGTGTCGGCACTGGACGTGTCCATCCGCGCGCAAATCGTCAATCTGATGCTGGACCTGCAGCGCGAATTCGGTATTGCCTTTTTATTCATCTCGCACGACATGGCGGTGGTGGAACGCATCAGCCACCGGGTGGCGGTGATGTACCTGGGCCAGATTGTCGAAATTGGCCCGCGCCGCGCGGTGTTCGAGAACCCGCAGCACGCCTACACCCGCCGCCTGATGGCCGCCGTACCAGTGGCCGACCCGGCACGCCGCCACAACCGGCGCGAACTGCTGACCGGCGACATCCCCAGCCCGATCCGCGCCCTGGACGACCTGCCGCAGGTGGCCCCGCTGGTCGAGGTAGGCCCCGGCCACTTTGTAGCACGCCATGCGGTGGGTGGTATTTACTAGTTTGCCGATTCCGCACAACGGAAATTTTTGTAACCCTGGAGCTTTTGCATGAAACACGCTTTGACCAAATTGTCTGCCGCGCTGGCCTTGACCGCCGCGTTTGCGCCCCACGCTTTTGCCGCCAAAGACGTGGTGGTGGCGGTGCAGTCCAACTTCACCTCGATGGACCCGTATGACGCGAACGACACCCTGTCGCAAGCCGTAGCCAAGTCCTTCTACCAAGGCTTGATGGGCTTTGACAAAAACATGAAGATGGCACCGGTGCTGGCCGAGAGCTTTACCGCAGCCAAGGATGGCCTGAGCTACACCTTCAAACTGAAAAAAGGCATCAAGTTCCAGGACGGTACCGACTTCAACGCCGAAGCCGTCAAGGCCAACTTCGACCGCGTCACCAACCCCGAGAACAAGCTCAAGCGCTACACCCTGTACAAGAACATCGCCAAGACCGAGGCGCTGGATGCCAATACGGTGAAATTTACCCTGGCCGAGCCTTTCTCGGCGTTCGTGAACACCCTGGCGCACCCTTCGGCTGTGATCATTTCGCCCGCCGCATTGCAAAAATACGGTAAGGCTATTGCCCAAAACCCGGTGGGTACCGGCCCGTTTAAGTTCATCGAATGGAAGCAGACCGACTACATGAAGGTCGAGAAGTTCGCGGGCTACTGGCGCAAGGGCTACCCCAAGGTGGACAGCATCACCTGGCGTCCGGTGGTCGACAACAACTCGCGTAGCGCCATCATGCAGACCGGCGAGGCCAACTTCACCTATCCGCTGCCCTACGAGCAAGCCGAGTTGCTCAAGACCAAGCCCAACTTAGAAATCACCGCTGCCCCCAGCATCGTGCACCGTTATATTTCGCTGAATACCCAGCAAAAGCCTTTCGATAACCCCAAGGTACGCGAAGCCCTGAACTACGCCATCAACAAAGAAGCGCTGGTGAAGGTTGTGTTTGGTGGGTATGCGATTCCGGCCGAAGGTGTGGTGCCCAAAGATGTGGCGTTTTCCACCAAGCTTGGCCCCTGGCCCTACAACCCCCTCAAAGCGCGTGAGCTGTTGAAAGAAGCAGGTTATCCGAACGGCTTTGAGACCACTCTGTGGTCGGCCTACAACTACACCACCGCGCAAAAACTGATCCAGTTCGTGCAGCAGCAGTTGAGCGTGGTGGGCATCAAAGCCCAGGTGTTGGCCTTGGAAGCAGGACAGCGGGTAGAGAAGGTAGAGAGCTGGCAAGACCCAGCCACTGCGCCGGTGCGCATGTACTACGTGGGCTGGTCCTCGTCCACCGGCGAGGCCGACTGGGCCATGCGTCCGCTGCTGGCATCGGAATCCTTCCCGCCCAAGTCGTTCAATACCGCGTACTACAAGAACGATGCCGTCGATGCCGACATCCAGGCGGCGCTGAAGACTGTCGACACCGCCGAGAAGACCAAGCTCTACGCCGATGCCCAGCAACGCATCTGGAAAGACGCGCCCTGGATCTTCCTGGCCACCGAGCAACTGCTGTCGGCCCGCAGCAAGAACCTCACCGGCTTCTACATGATGCCGGATGCGTCCTTCAATTTCGACGAAATTGAACTCAAGTAGACATGCCAGCAGCAAGCCAGCCGCCTGTGATGGTCATGACTGTCTTTAACAGGGATACCGTGAAACCGGCTTTGCCGGTCCGCTGGTATCGCCCCCTGCGTGTCGCATCGGCTTTTGCAAACCGATGCGAGGGAGGTTGGCGCAGCCTGGGGGTGAGCCTTGATTAATTACATCCTCAAGCGCCTGCTGGGCCTGCTGCCTACATTGCTGATCGTGGCGGGGCTGGTGTTTTTGTTCGTACACATGCTGCCGGGCGACCCTGCGCGCCTGGCCGCAGGGCCGGAAGCCGATGCGGAAACGGTGCAAATTATTCGCCAAGACCTGGGGCTGGACCGTCCATTGCACGAGCAGTTCTGGCGCTTCATCAGCCACGCGGTGCAGGGCGATTTCGGCACTTCGCTGCGCAGCAAGCGCCCGGTCTCCACCGAGATCGCCGAGCGCTTCATGCCCACCTTTTGGCTCACCGTGGCGGCGATGGGCTGGTCGGTGCTGCTGGGCCTGGTGATTGGCACCGTGTCAGCCGTGTGGCGCAACCGATGGCCAGACCGGCTGGGCATGACCTTGGCCATCACCGGCATCTCTTTCCCCTCGTTTGCTTTGGGAATGGTGTTGATGGAGGTGTTTTCGGTGCAGTTGGGCTGGTTGCCCACCGTAGGTGCCGACACCTGGAAGCACTACGTGTTGCCCTCGCTCACCCTGGGCGCGGGCGTGGCGGCGGTGATGGCGCGGTTTACCCGCTCGTCGTTCATCGATATCTTGAAAGAAGACTACGTGCGCACCGCCCGAGCCAAAGGGCTGAACGAGTTTGTGGTGGTGGTCAAGCACAGCTTGCGCAATGCGCTGATTCCGGTGGTCACCATGATGGGCCTACAGTTTGGCTTTTTGCTGGGCGGCTCCATCGTGGTGGAGAAGGTGTTCAACTGGCCGGGCATGGGCCGCCTCCTGGTGGATGCGGTGGAAATGCGCGACTTCCCGGTGATCCAGGCCGAGGTGCTGCTGTTTTCGCTGGAATTCATCCTGATCAACCTGGCAGTTGATGTGCTGTACGCCGTCATCAACCCCACCATTCGCTACAAATAAAGTAGCTGCTTATGCATACAAAACCTGCGCTAGAGCCTCATTTGACTATGGAAAAGGTGCGCACGCCCTGGAGCGAGTTCTGGCGCAAGTTCAAAAGCCAGCACGTCGCCCTGGTGGCCGGATTCTTCGTGCTGCTGCTGGTCGTGGTGGCGGTGGTGGCCCCGTGGCTGGTGCCTTTCGATGCCGAGAACTTCTTTGATTACGACGCACTGAATGCCACGCCTTCACGCCTGCACTGGTTCGGCGTGGATTCGCTGGGCCGCGACATCTTCAGTCGCATCCTGATGGGGGCGCGCATCTCACTGGCCGCGGGCTTTATCTCGGTGGCGGTGGGCGCAGTGATCGGTACCGCGCTGGGCCTGCTGGCTGGCTATTACGAAGGCTGGTGGGACCGCATCGTGATGCGCATTTCGGACGTGCTGTTCGCCTTTCCCGGCATTTTGCTGGCTATCGGCATCGTGGCCATTCTGGGCAACGGTATGGTCAACGTGATTTTTGCGGTGGCGGTGTTCAGCGTGCCCGCTTTTGCGCGGCTGGTTCGCGGCAACACCCTGGTGGTGAAGAACCTCACCTACATCGAAGCCGTGCGCTCCATCGGCGCGTCCGATTGGACCATCATCACCCGGCACATCTTTCCGGCCACGATCTCGTCGGTGGTGGTGTACTTCACCATGCGTATAGGTACCTCCATCATCACCGCTGCCAGCCTGTCCTTTCTGGGTCTGGGCGCGCAGCCGCCGACCCCCGAATGGGGTGCGATGCTGAACGAAGCCCGTGCCGACATGATGAGCGCGCCGCACATCGCGCTGTTCCCCAGCCTGGCCATCTTTTTCACCGTGTTGGCATTCAACCTGCTAGGCGACGGCCTGCGCGATGCGCTGGACCCCAAACTAGATAGCTAGCGCAATACCTCCCGGCTGCGCTACGCTGCGCGAACCCCCCTCGCATCGGTTTGCAAAAACCGATGCGACACGCAGGGGGCGATTCCAGTGGCCTGGCAAAGCCAGTTCCACGGAATCCTTGGAAGCGCTGCCATTGGGATAAATTTATACTTTTTAGGCTGTTAGCGCATATTTCATAAGCGCGAGTAGCTATTTATTTAATAGCATCCGCTGGCGGGTGCTGATGGGTTTCCAGCACAGGACTTTGCACTCCATGAGAATTTTGATTTCGGTAGACATAGAAGGCGTGGCCGGGGTGTTCCATGCTGAGCAGACCCGTGCCGGTAACCCCGAGTACGAACGCGCACGCCGGCTGATGACGGCCGAGGCGAATGCGGCGATCCGTGGCGCTTTCGACGGTGGCGCGACCCGCGTGCTGGTGAACGATTCGCATGGCGGCTTTCGCAACCTGCTGCCCGATGTGCTGGACCCCCGCGCCGAGGCGGTGCTGGGCAAGCCACGCGTTTTGGGTATGGTGGGCGGGCTGGAGCAGGGCGTTGATGGCGTGTTCATGGTGGGCTACCACGCGCGCTCCCAAAGCCGCGGTGTGCTGGCCCACACCATCAACAGCTTTGCGTTTGCCCGGGTCTGGCTCAACGATCAGGAACTGGGCGAGGCCGGGCTATACGGCGCGCTAGCGGCCGAACTGGGCGTGCCGGTGTTGCTGGCCAGTGGGGACGATGTGTTTCAGTTTGAGACCGCACCGCTGTTTCCCAAGGCGCGCTTTGTGGTCACCAAGACCGCGCAGGGCCATGCCAGTGGGGTGTCGCTGTCGCCGGGTGCGGCCTGTGCGGCTATCGAAGCGGCTGCGCGGGCGGTGCTGACAGCACCTCTGCCCGTTATGCGCCGTACGCTGGTGCCTGCCCACTGCCGTTTGCAGACCCAGAGCCCGGGCCTGGCCGATCTGTTTGCCATCCTGCCTGGCGTGGAGCGGCTGGACGGCGTGACACTGGGCTTTACCGGCCAGTCGGTGCAGGACGTGGTGCGCACGTTGAACAGTCTGTCGGCCATGTCCGCGATGCTGCGCTGAGCCTGGATCAGCCTGGCTAAGTTTGGCTATGGCTGGGCTTTGATGCTGTCGATGACCTTTTGCAGGTCGTTGACGGCGCGTTCCCGGCCCTCCACGCTGAGCTTGTCCAGGTCTACCGACAGGCGCAGGCCGGGGTAGCGCTGGTTGAGGGCGGCGGCTGCGGCATCGGGCGCGTGTATGTCGCGCAGCACAAAACAGCGGATCTCTCGCGACACGCCCTTGGCCATCAGGGGCTCGCGCTCGTGGGCATCAAATTCGTCTTTTACCAGCGCGTAGGTTTCGTACGACATGATGATGCCGTCGGGTTCGCCGTTTTGCTCCAGCCGGGCGGCCAGGTTCACTTCGCTGCCGATCACGGTGTAGTCCATGCGCTGGTCGCTGCCAAAGTTGCCCACGTGGCAAAACCCGGTGTTGATGCCGATACGGATCTGGAAAGGCTGGCGGTCACCCTTGTCGCGCCAGATTTCGCGCAGGGCGTGCATGCGCCGCTGCATCGCGACGGCCATGCGCACGCACTGCAAGGCATCTTCCTGTACGCCGCGGGTCTCGGGATCGCCAAAAAACACCAGAATGGCATCGCCTACAAATTTGTCGATGGTGGCGCCAAATTCCAGCGCAATCTTTGACATTTCCGAGAAATAGCTGTTCAAAAAGTAGGTCAAATCCTCGGGCTGCATGCCTTCCGCAGTCTTGGTGAAGTCCTTGATGTCCGAGAAGAAAATGGTCAGCTTCTTGCGCACCGCCTGGATAGACACGTCTTGGTCGCTCTCAAAAATGGTTTTGTAGACTTGTGGCGACAGGTAGCGTGACAGTTTGTTAGATAGCGAATGCAGCATGGCCGTACGCACATTCAGGGCAATGTGGTTGTGTACCCGGGCCAGCAGGATGGGGGGGCAAATCGGCTTGGTGATGTAGTCCACCGCACCCAGCTCAAAGCCTTTTTCTTCGGCCTCGTTATCGGACTTGGCCGTTAGAAAGATGACCGGAATGTCGCGTGTGGCCGGATTGGCTTTGAGGCGACGGCAGACCTCGTAGCCGTCGATCTGCGGCATCATGATGTCGAGCAGAATCAGATCCGGCGGCGTGCTGGAGGCGGCCACCGCCAGCCCTTTTTCGCCATGGTTGGCCACCTTGACGCGGTAGGTGTCCTTGAGCAGCGCTGCCATCAGGGTGAGGTTGTCGGCAGTGTCGTCCACCACCAGCACGGTGGGTTTTTCGGCGAAGCCCAACATTTTCATACAGTGTCTCCCAAGGCCTGCGGTCTAAACGTACTACACGCTCGCCTGGCGGTGTACCGGAATCGTACACCGCATAGACCTTCATCGGCGCTGTACCATGCCGGTCTAAATCATTGGGAGTGTGGCTATGAAATGGGAAGGCAATCGCGAATCCAGCAATGTGGAAGACCGGCGGGATGGCGACGGCGGCGGGTCGTCGGGTGGCGGCATCATGGGCGGGCGCAGCATTGGCATCGGCACCATCGTGATCGCTTTGGTGGGCGGCTGGATATTTGGTATCAACCCTATGACCATCATCAGCCTGATGAGCGGCGGCAGCGCACCCCAGGTTCAGCAACAGCAGGCACCTGCGCACCGGCCGCCTAAAGACGACCAACTGGCCAAGTTTGTGTCTACCGTGCTGGCCGATACCGAAGACGTCTGGAAGGATGTGTTCGCCAAAGCCGGTGGTACCTACAAAGATCCGACCCTGGTGCTGTTTCGCGGCGCTACCCGTACGGCTTGTGGCCAAGGCCAGGCGGCAATGGGGCCGTTTTACTGCCCGGGTGATCAGAAGGTCTATATCGACCTGGGTTTTTATGAGACCCTTAAAAACCAGTTGGGTGCCCCAGGTGAGTTTGCCCAAGCCTATGTGATTGCCCATGAAGTCGGCCACCACGTGCAAAACCTGATGGGTATCAGCGAGAAAGTCGATGCCATGCGCAGCCGCGCCAGCAAAGCCCAGTCCAACGCTCTGAGCGTGCGCCTGGAGCTGCAGGCCGACTGTTTTGCGGGTCTGTGGGCCCACCATGCGCAAGATGCCCGCAAAATTTTGGAAAGCGGCGATATCGAGTCGGCCATGAATGCCGCCGCCAAAATTGGCGACGACGCTTTACAACGTGCCAGTGGCGGGGAAGTGGTGCCTGACAGCTTCACCCACGGCACCAGCGCCCAGCGCCAACGCTGGTTCAACATGGGCTACCAGACCGGCGTGGTCAAGTCGTGCGACACCTTCAGCGCACGCCAACTCTGAGCTCCGCGCCGTTCCGGGCTATAATTTCAAGGCTTTGCACATTGCAAAGCGCACGTTGGTGGGTATTTCCCCTGCCAACGCAAGTCATATTTAACGGATAAACACATGATCGCATCCTCTATCAAGGCCGAAGTCGTCAAGGACAACGCGCGCAGCGCCACCGACACCGGCAGCCCAGAAGTGCAAGTTGCACTGCTGACCGCCCGTATCAATGAACTCACCCCCCACTTCAAGCTGCATGCCAAAGACCACCACGGTCGCCGCGGTCTGCTGCGTATGGTGAGCCGTCGCCGCAAGCTGTTGGACTACCTGAACTCCAAGGACCACGAGCGTTATGTCGCTCTGATCGCGAAACTCGGCCTGCGTAAGTAATCCCAGTTCCCAATGCACAAGCGCCTGAGTTAGTTCACTAGCTCAGGCGTTTTTGTTTGTTTTCCCGTTGAGAGGCGATTTACCCCGTACGCGCTGTGTCATTCCATAAGCCACCCAAGGATGATTTATGGAATGGCATCGTATGGCCGAACCCTCTTTGTTCCTCGCCAGTCCCACCGTGATTAATCCGGACTGCAAACCCTCTCAGGAGACCCCAAATGACTATGTTCAATAAAGTAAGCAAGACCTTCCAGTGGGGTGCCAACACCGTCACCATGGAAACCGGCGAAATGGCCCGCCAATCCACCGGCGCAGTGCTGTTGGATATGGACGGCACCGTGGTGCTAGCCACTGTAGTTGCCAAAACCGTCGGCAAGCCCGGCCAGGACTTTTTCCCGCTGACTGTCGATTACCTGGAAAAAACCTACGCTGCGGGCAAGATCCCCGGCAGCTTTTTCAAGCGCGAAGGCCGTCCCAGTGAATTTGAAACCCTGACCAGCCGTTTGATCGACCGCCCGATCCGTCCGCTGTTTCCCGAAGGTTTCTTCAACGAAGTGCATGTGGTTATCCACACCCTGTCGCTGAACCCTGAAGTCGATGCCGACATCGCCGCCCTGATCGCCACCAGCGCCGCCTTGTCGGTCAGCGGCATTCCCTTCAGCGGCCCCATCGGTGCAGCCCGCGTGGGTTACGTCAACGGCGAATACGTGTTGAACCCTGGCCAGACCGCCCGCAAAGACTCCATCATGGACTTGGTAGTGGCCGGTACCGAAACCGCCGTGCTGATGGTGGAGTCGGAAGCCCAGCAACTTTCCGAAGAAATCATGCTGGGTGGTGTCATGTTTGGCCACGAGCAGGGCGTGATTGCGATCAACGCCATCCATGAACTGGTGCGTGATGCTGGCAAGCCCTTGTGGGACTGGACTGCACCCGCCAAAGACGAAGTGCTGATCGCCAAAGTGGTGGCTCTGGCCGAAGAAAAGCTGGTTGCCGCCTACCAGAACCGCAACAAGCAAGCGCGTACGCATGCCACCCGTGAAGCTTACACCTGGGTGAAGGCTGGCCTGAAGGCCGAAGGTGTGGAATTCGACCCTGTAGCGGTCGAAGGCATGCTGTTTGACATCGAAGCCAAGATCGTGCGCAGCCAGATTCTGGCCGGTGAGCCCCGTATCGACGGCCGCGACACCCGCACCGTGCGCGCCATCGAAATCCGCAACAGCGTGCTGCCCCGTACCCACGGCTCAGCCCTGTTCACCCGCGGCGAGACCCAGGCTTTAGTGGTCACCACCCTGGGCACCGAGCGCGATGCCCAGCGCATTGACGCGTTGGCTGGCGAGTACGAAGACCGCTTCATGCTGCACTACAACATGCCTCCGTTCGCCACCGGCGAAACCGGCCGCGTGGGCACGCCCAAGCGCCGCGAAATCGGCCACGGCCGTCTGGCCAAGCGCGCACTGGTCGCTGTTTTGCCTAGCAAGGAAGATTTCCCCTACACCATGCGTGTGGTGTCGGAAATCACCGAATCGAATGGTTCGTCGTCGATGGCTTCGGTTTGTGGCGGCTGCCTGTCGCTGATGGACGCTGGGGTGCCTATGAAAGCCCACGTGGCGGGTATCGCCATGGGCCTGATCAAAGACGGCAGCCGCTTCGCCGTGCTCACCGACATCCTGGGTGATGAAGACCACCTGGGTGACATGGACTTCAAGGTAGCCGGTACCACCAACGGTATTACCGCGTTGCAAATGGACATCAAAATCCAGGGCATCACCAAAGAGATCATGCAGGTTGCCCTGGCCCAGGCCAAGGAAGCCCGCTTGCACATCCTCGACAAGATGATGGAAGCCATGTCTGAAGCCAAGACAGAAGTGTCTACCTTCGCGCCCCGCCTGTTCACCATGAAGATCAATCCGGACAAAATCCGTGACGTGATTGGCAAGGGCGGCGCGGTCATCCGTGCGCTGACCGAAGAAACCGGCACGCAGATCAACATCGAAGAAGATGGCACCATCACCATCGCTTCGAGTGACCCCGCCAAGGCCGAAGAAGCCAAGCGCCGTATCGAGCAGATCACCGCAGAAGTTGAAATCGGCAAGGTCTACGAAGGCGCCATTACCAAGATTCTGGACTTCGGTGCACTGGTCAACCTGCTGCCCGGCAAGGACGGTTTGCTGCACATCAGCCAGATCGCCCACGAGCGTGTCGAAAAGGTCACCGACTACCTGTCCGAAGGCCAGATCGTTAAGGTCAAGGTCATGGAGACGGATGAAAAAGGCCGTATCAAATTGTCTATGAAGGCCTTGCTGGACCGCCCAGCTTACAACCCGGAAGCCCAGCGCTAAATTCAGCGTTCAGCGGCTGTGGCATCACAGCCGCGCGCATGGAATACCGCCCTCCTATGAAAGCTATCGAAATCACCGCGTACGGCGCGCCGGATGTACTGCGTGTTGTAGAGCGTCCTGTGCCTGTGCCGGGCGTGGGCGAGTTGCTGATTCGCGTGTCCGCCAGCGGTGTGAACCGGCCTGACGTGCTGCAGCGAACGGGCAACTATCCCGTGCCTGCGGGGGCTTCGGATATTCCGGGCTTAGAGGTGGCCGGTGTGGTGGTGTCGGGCGACAGCAATGCGATGGCGCAAGCAGGTTTGCAGATCGGCGACCGCGTCTGTGCGCTGGTGGCCGGTGGTGGGTATGCGCAAATGTGCGTCGCTCCGGTGACACAGTGCCTGCCCGTTCCGCAAGGCTTGAGCGATATCGAGGCGGCATCTCTGCCCGAGACCTTCTTCACCGTGTGGAGCAATGTGTTCGACCGGGCTCGTTTGCAAAAAGGCGAAACCCTGTTGGTGCAAGGGGGTTCCAGCGGCATTGGTATGACTGCCATCCAGCTCGCCAAAGCCATGGGAGCCACGGTGTTGGTGACGGCGGGTAGCGATGCAAAATGCGCCGCCTGTCTTGCACTGGGTGCGGACTATGCCATCAACTACAAAACCCACGACTTCGTGGAAGAGGTGCAGCGCATCACCCAAGGCACAGGTGTGGACGTGGTGCTCGACATGGTGGCGGGCGGCTATGTGGTCCGCGAGCTTCAGTGTCTGGCAGAAGATGGCCGTCTGGTCATCATCGCGGTGCAAGGCGGGGCCCAGAGCGAAATTCACGCCGGTCTGGTCATGCGCAAGCGCCTGACCATCACTGGATCGACTTTGCGTGTGCGTCCGGTGGCGTTTAAGGCTGCGATTGCGCAGGCTTTGCGTCAACAGGTTTGGCCCATGTTGGCTGATGCCCGTATCAAGCCGATGGTCTACCAGGTACTTGTCGCCGAAGAGGATGGGGCACCCCAAGCACATGCGCTGATGGAATCGGGTGCGAACATTGGAAAAATCGTTTTGACATGGTAATGCTATGAAGAAAAAACTGATTGTTGGTAATTGGAAGATGAACGGTAGCCTGGCTGCCAACCAGGCTTTGCTGCAGGCATTGCTGGCGGGAGTGGGGCACTCGGCATGTGGTGTGGCGGTTTGTATTCCTGCGCCATATTGGGCGCAAGCGCAGGTATTAATTGCGTCTAGTGCTATTGATTTGGGAGCGCAGGACGTTTCGCAGCATGCGGTTGGGGCATTCACCGGCGAAGTTTCCGCGGCCATGCTGAAGGAGTTCGGCGTGCGCTATGCCATCGTCGGCCATTCAGAGCGCCGCCAATACAATGGCGAAACCGATGCCGTGGTGGCCCTGAAGACCCAGAGCGTCTTGGCGGCAGGCATCACGCCCATCGTTTGCGTGGGCGAGACGCTAGCAGAGCGCGAAGCGGGCAAAACCGAAGAAGTGGTGAAGCGCCAGTTGGCCGCGGTAGTGCATACCAATGGCCACTGCATCAGCGAAATTGTGCTGGCGTACGAGCCGGTGTGGGCGATTGGCACAGGCCTGACGGCGACTCCCGAGCAAGCCCAGCAAGTGCACGCTCTGTTGCGCGCCCAGCTCCATGCGGCGACCAACCAGGCTGATCGGATCCAGATTTTGTATGGCGGCAGCATGAACGCGGCAAATGCCGCGCAATTACTGGCCCAGGCGGATATTGACGGAGGCTTGGTCGGCGGCGCATCGCTCAAGGCGGCAGACTTTTTGGCGATTGTGGCAGCGGCCCAGTAGGCCGGACACATCGCATTCACATATTTTCGAGTTTGATTTAGGAGTATCGAGATGAATATTTTGTTGACCATTCTGCTGGCGGTCCAGATGCTGGCCGCGATAGGCATGATTGGCCTGATACTGGTCCAGCACGGCAAGGGTGCTGACATGGGTGCAGCATTTGGTAGCGGTAGCTCGGGCAGCTTGTTCGGTGCCAGCGGAAGTGCCAATTTCTTGTCGCGCACTACCGGCATTTTGGCCGCGGTGTTTTTTGCCTGTACTCTGGCATTGGCTTACTTCAATGGCGCGCGTACTGTCAGCTCTGGCAGCGTTTTGGAGCGTGCTGCCGTAACTGCACCTGAAGTTGCTGCCTCGGGTGCGGCTGGGCAGATTCCTAGTTCCGTACCCGGAGCGGTGCCTGCTGCACCTGCAGTAGCAGCCTCCGGTGCGGGGCAAATTCCGACTAAATAATATGGGTTGAATTTCTCTGTCACCCTAAGATCGTCAGGGTAATCGAGTAAAATTCATAGCTGTGCAGAAAGCCACAAACCGCAAGGTTCCTCATGCCATCTGTACAGAAAAAACCGCCGTCGTGGTGAAATTGGTAGACACGCTATCTTGAGGGGGTAGTGGCGAAAGCTGTGCGAGTTCGAGTCTCGCCGACGGCACCAACAAAAAGACTTGCTGAACCTGCGTTCGGCAAGTCACAAGCGGTGATCAGAACCTCAAGATGAACTTAGATCAGTACCTCCCAGTCCTTTTGTTCATCTTAGTCGGCATTGGTGTCGGCGTAGCGCCTCAGGTGCTTGGTCATATATTTGGCCCCAACCGGCCCGATGCGGCCAAAAACTCCCCTTACGAATGTGGCTTTGAAGCATTTGAAGACGCGCGCATGAAATTTGACGTGCGTTACTACTTGGTAGCCATTCTTTTCATCTTGTTTGACCTGGAAATTGCGTTCCTTTTTCCTTGGGCGGTAGCGCTCAAAGAGGTGGGCGTCGTGGGTTTCTGGGCAGTCATTATTTTTCTGGGAATTCTGGTTGTGGGCTTTGTCTACGAGTGGAAAAAAGGGGCCCTTGACTGGGAGTAGCACGATGATTGAAGGTGTCATGAAAGAAGGGTTTGTCACCACGTCTTACGACTCGGTGGTGAACTGGGCAAAAACGGGGTCGCTGTGGCCTATGACGTTTGGCTTGGCCTGCTGTGCGGTCGAAATGATGCATGCCGGTGCTGCGCGCTACGACATGGACCGTTTCGGCATGCTGTTTCGCCCAAGCCCACGCCAAAGCGATTTGATGATTGTGGCCGGTACCTTGTGTAACAAGATGGCACCTGCTTTGCGCAAGGTGTACGACCAGATGCCCGAGCCTCGATGGGTTTTGTCCATGGGTTCATGTGCTAACGGGGGTGGGTACTATCACTACAGTTATTCGGTGGTGCGCGGCTGTGATCGCATCGTTCCGGTGGATGTGTACGTCCCTGGCTGCCCGCCGACCGCAGAAGCCTTGCTGTATGGCGTGATCCAGTTGCAGCAGAAGATCCGTCGCACCAACACGATTGCGAGAGTCTGAGATGACTGTATTTGCTGTTCAGCCCGAGGCTTTGAAAGATACTTTGGTTCAGATCCTCGGTGCCCAGGCGAGCCGTGTCGCCGTGGCTTTGGGTGAAGTGGAAGTGGTGGTGCGTGCGTCAGACTACATGGCGGTCGCAACGCTCTTGCGCGACGCACCTGGCTGCAAGTTCGAGCAGTTGATCGACTTGTGTGGCATGGACTATTCGTCGTTTCGGGACGGAGCTTACGAAGGCCCGCGCTACGGCGTTGTGCTGCAGTTGTTGTCGGTTAGCCTGAACCAGCGGGTGCGGATCAAGGTGCTGTGCCCTGACGACGATTTTCCGGTGGTGGACTCCATCAACAGCGTCTGGAACTCCGCTAACTGGTTTGAGCGCGAAGCCTTTGACCTGTTCGGCATCATCTTTGAAGGCCACAACGATTTGCGCCGCATCCTCACGGATTACGGCTTCATCGGCCATCCGTTTCGCAAAGATTTCCCGACATCGGGACATGTCGAAATGCGCTATGACCCCGAGCAAAAACGTGTCGTCTACCAGCCTGTATCGATTGAACCGCGCGAAATTACACCCCGCATTATTCGGGAAGACAATTACGGGGGCCTGCATTAAGCGCAGGACGTCTCATGGCTGAAATCAAAAATTACACGCTCAATTTTGGGCCGCAGCACCCGGCTGCACACGGCGTTTTGCGCCTGGTATTGGAACTGGACGGCGAAGTGATCCAGCGTGCCGACCCGCACATCGGTCTGTTGCACCGTGCCACCGAAAAGCTGGCTGAAACCAAGACCTTCATCCAGTCGTTGCCCTACATGGACCGCCTGGACTACGTGTCGATGATGGCCAATGAGCAGGCCTATTGCCTCGCCATTGAAAAGATGATGGGTATCGAGGTGCCCATTCGTGCCCAGTACATCCGCGTTATGTTTGCGGAAATCACCCGGTTGCTAAACCACTTGCTATGGTTGGGCGCGCACGGGCTCGATTGTGGTGCCATGAATGTGCTGATCTATTGCTTCCGTGAGCGTGAAGATCTGTTTGACATGTACGAGGCGGTGAGTGGTGCGCGTATGCACGCCGCGTATTTCCGTCCTGGCGGCGTGTACCGCGACCTGCCCGATGCGATGCCCCAGTACAAGGTCAGTCGCATCAAGAATGCCAAGGCCATGGCGCAGTTGAATGAAAACCGCCAAGGTAGTCTGCTCGATTTCATCGATGACTTCTCTACGCGCTTTCCGAAGTGTGTCGACGAATATGAAACCTTGCTGACGGAAAACCGCATCTGGAAACAGCGTACGGTAGGGATAGCCGTGGTCACGCCCGAGCGGGCGCTTAATCTGGGGTTCACTGGGCCCATGCTGCGTGGCTCGGGTATTGCCTGGGACTTGCGCAAGAAGCAACCCTACGATGCCTACGACAAGATGGACTTCGATATTCCAGTGGGTAAAACCGGTGATTGCTACGATCGCTATCTGGTGCGTGTGCAAGAAATGCGCGAGTCCAATCGAATCATCAAGCAGTGCGTGGACTGGCTACGCGTGAATCCAGGCCCCGTGATTACCGATAACCACAAAGTGGCTGCTCCCGCACGCGAATCAATGAAGGCCAACATGGAGGAGCTAATCCACCATTTCAAGCTATTCACGGAAGGCTTCCATGTGCCGCTGGGCGAGGCTTATGCGGCGGTTGAGCACCCCAAAGGTGAGTTTGGAATCTATCTCGTCAGCGACGGTGCCAACAAACCTTATCGTTTGAAAATTCGGGCTCCGGGGTTTGCGCATTTGGCTGCGATGGACGAGTTGTCTCGCGGTCACATGATCGCGGATGCTGTGGCGGTGATCGGCACGATGGACATCGTGTTTGGCGAAATTGACAGGTAATGCCCGCATGATTTCTGAATCGACCAAAACCCGTTTCGCCCGCGAAGTGGCCAAATTCCCCTCTGACCAAAAGCAATCTGCCGTGATGGCCTGCCTGTCCATCGTCCAGCAGGAGCTGGGTTACGTGAGCGCGGAAAATGAGAATGTCGTTGCGGAGTATCTGGGCATGCCGCCCATCGCAGTGCATGAGGTGACGACCTTCTACAACATGTACAACCAGGCTCCGGTGGGGCGTTTCAAATTGAACGTTTGCACCAATTTGCCATGCCAGCTGCGTGACGGCGCCAAAGCATTGAAGCATTTGGAGCACAAGCTGGGCATTTCCATGAATGAGACCACGGCCGATGGCTTGTTCACCCTGCAGCAGAGCGAGTGCCTGGGTGCCTGCGCGGATTCCCCGGTGATGTTGGTTAATGACCGCACCATGTGCAGCTTTATGAGCAATGACAAGTTGGACCAGTTGGTGGACGGATTGCGTGCGTCTGGTACATCTCCTGCGGAGGCTAAGTAATGTCAGCAGAACAGATTCTTTCCCAATTCAAGGCAACTGGGGTTCAAACTAGTTTCCACGGTCGCCACATAAATCCGCAAATCATGGCGGATCTGGATGGCACGAACTGGCATCTCAAGGACTACGAGGCTCGCGGTGGCTACCAGGCCTTGCGCAAGATTTTGGGTAAAGACGGCGGCGAAGGCCTCACCCAAGACCAAGTCATTGCAACCGTCAAAGAGTCGGCATTGCGTGGCCGGGGCGGTGCGGGCTTTCCCACAGGTTTGAAGTGGAGCTTTATGCCTCGCCAATTCCCGGGTCAAAAATACCTGGTTTGCAATTCGGACGAGGGTGAGCCGGGTACGTGCAAAGACCGCGACATCATGCAGTACAACCCGCATATCGTCATCGAAGGCATGGCGATTGCGGCGTATGCCATGGGTATTTCAGTGGGCTACAACTACATCCACGGTGAGATTTTCGGCACTTACGAGCGCTTCGAAGAGGCGCTGGAAGAAGCCCGTGCAGCAGGATTGTTGGGCAATAATATTTTGGGCAGCAATTATTCGTTCCAACTGCACGCATCCCATGGTTTTGGGGCCTACATCTGCGGCGAAGAAACGGCCTTGCTGGAATCGTTGGAGGGCAAAAAAGGCCAGCCACGCTTCAAGCCACCATTCCCGGCCAGCTTTGGTCTGTATGGCAAGCCCACCACCATCAACAATACCGAAACTTTCGCGGCTGTGCCGTGGATCATCCGCAATGGCGGCCTGGCGTATCTGGAGTGCGGCAAGCCCAACAACGGCGGCACCAAGATCTATTCGGTCAGCGGAGATGTGGAGCGTCCCGGTAATTACGAGATTCCGATGGGAACCCCGTTTTCCAAATTGCTTGAATTGGCTGGTGGCGTACGTACTGGGCGCACCCTCAAGGCGGTGATTCCTGGAGGCTCTTCCGCACCGGTTCTTCCAGCAGACACCATGATGCAATGCACCATGGACTATGACTCGATTGCCAAGGCTGGTTCCATGCTGGGTTCCGGAGCGGTGATCGTCATGGACGATTCACGCAATATGGTTGAGAGCCTGCTGCGCTTGTCTTACTTCTATTCGCACGAGTCGTGCGGGCAATGCACGCCTTGCCGTGAAGGTACGGGCTGGATGTGGCGGGTGATTGATCGCATCTGGCGCGGTGAAGGCCGTGCGACAGATCTGGATTTGCTCAACTCGGTTGCAGACAATATACAAGGCCGCACGATCTGCGCGCTGGGTGATGCAGCGGCAATGCCAGTGCGCGCCATGATCAAGCATTTCCGCCCTGAATTCGAGGCGTTGATCCAGAACAAAAAACCCCAGGCTGCGGCGCACGCCTGATTGAGGTAATAGCACATGGTAGAAATCGAACTCGACGGTAAGAAGGTAGACATCCTTGAAGGCAGCATGATCATGCATGCGGCTGAAAAGGCGGGAACCTATATTCCCCATTTTTGTTACCACAAGAAGCTCAGTATTGCGGCCAACTGCCGCATGTGTTTGGTGGATGTGGAAAAGGCACCCAAGCCCATGCCTGCATGTGCTACGCCGGTTACGCAGGGCATGATTGTTCGCACCAAGAGCGAAAAAGCCATCAAGGCCCAGCAGTCGGTGATGGAGTTTTTACTCATCAACCATCCGCTGGATTGTCCTATCTGCGACCAGGGCGGCGAATGCCAGTTGCAGGATCTGGCTGTGGGCTACGGTGGGGGTTCATCACGGTACGAGGAAGAAAAGCGGGTAGTTTTCCACAAAGATGTTGGTCCGCTGGTGTCCATGGAAGAAATGAGCCGTTGCATACATTGCACGCGCTGTGTGCGCTTTGGCCAAGAGGTGGCTGGCGTGATGGAGCTTGGCATGATCCACCGCGGTGAGCATTCCGAAATCACCACTGTATTGGGCGAAACGATTGATTCCGAGCTCTCGGGCAATATGATCGATATCTGCCCTGTAGGTGCTTTGACGAGTAAGCCTTTCCGTTACAGCGCCCGTACCTGGGAGCTGTCGCGCCGCAAATCGGTTAGTCCCCATGACTCGACTGGCGCAAATTTGGTTGTCCAGGTCAAAAACAACAAGGTGATGCGCGTGGTGCCGCTCGAAAACGAAGCGGTGAATGAATGCTGGATTGCCGACCGAGATCGGTTTTCTTATGAAGCGCTGAACAGCCCTGAACGCTTGACCAGTCCTATGCTCAAGCAAGGCGGCGAATGGAAAACTGTTGATTGGCAGACTGCGCTTGAGTACATTGCCAATGGTCTGAAACAAATCAAAACCCAGCATGGTGCCGCAAGTATTGGTGCCTTGGTTAGTCCGCATAGTACCCTCGAAGAGCTGGTTCTGGCGGGAGCGCTGATGCGTGGTCTGGGCAGTGAAAACATTGACTACCGGCTGCGCAATGCGGAGTTCCCGCAAGCTGAGGGCATACGTTATCTGGGGTTGTCTATCGCTTCCTTGAGCCAATTGCAGCGCGTGCTAGTGGTCGGCTCGAATCTGCGCAAAGACCATCCTTTGTTTGCACAACGTATCCGGCAGGCTGCGCGCAAGGGCTGTGCGATGAGTGCTATTAATTCTGCAGTGGAATTGGCAAAGGCCGATGCATGGGCCATTCCTGTTGCAAACTTTGTACAAAGCCCGGCTGGCGATTGGTTACAGGCATTAGCAGATGTGGCCGCTGCGATTGCGGAAACCAAGTCCTCGGCTGCGCCGGTTGCTGGTTCTGCTACGGATTCGGCAAAAGCCATTGCCAAGTCTTTAATAGGCGGTGAACGCAAGGCGATTTTGTTGGGTAATGCGGCTGCGCACCATGCCCAGGCTTCCAGCCTGCTGGCATTGGCTACCTGGATTGGCGAGCAAACGGGTGCCACGGTTGGTTACCTGACCGAGGCTGCCAATACGGTAGGTGCCCAACTGGCACATGCCCAGCCATCCCAAGGCGGTTTGAATGCCGGGCAGATGCTGGCCGGTGGACTCAAGGCCGTTTTACTGCTGAACAATGAGCCGGAGTTTGATTCGGTAGCAGGCGCTGCTCACAACGTTGGGCGCGCTGAGATGGTGGTGACTATGAGCCCATTCAAGTCCAACATGGCTTTCAGCGATGTGCTTTTGCCAATTGCACCGTTCTCGGAGACTTCCGGCAGTTTCGTGAATGCCGAAGGGCGTGTGCAAGGCTTCCATGCGGTTGTGAAGCCTTTGGGCGATACCCGTCCCGCGTGGAAGGTGTTGCGCGTTTTGGCGAATGTGCTGGGTCTGCCGGGTTTCGACTTTGAATCTTCACAAGACGTGCTGGCGACTTTGAAGGCCGATTTGTCCGAAGGAACGACACACGTGGTGGCCGACAAATTGAGCAACAAGACACAAGCAAGCATTGACATGACAGCACGTGCTTCTGCGGTGCCCGTAGTCGCAAGCCTGTACCAGTTGGATGGCATCGTGCGCCGTGCCAGCGCTTTGCAAATGACTGCAGATGCTCGCCAAGTGAATGCTGAGCAAGAGGTGGCCGCATGATTGAGGCGATTTTTGCTTTCGGACAAGGTCTGGTGGGTGCGAGCTGGTGGTCCGGTGGCGCTTGGCCGGTCATCTGGAACCTGGTCAAGATCGTGCTGGTGCTTTTGCCGCTGATGGGCTGCGTGGCCTACCTCACGCTGTGGGAACGCAAGGCCATTGGCTGGACCCAGATCCGTATCGGCCCCAACCGGGTGGGCCCTTTGGGTTTGCTGCAGCCGATTGCCGATGCATTGAAGCTGCTCACCAAAGAAATTATTCTTCCTACGGTTGCAAACAAGGGCTTATTTTTTCTGGGCCCCATCATGACCATCATGCCCGCTTTGGCGGCATGGGCGGTGATTCCTTTCGGGCCCGAGATTGCGTTGTCGAACATCAACGCAGGCTTGCTGTTCTTGATGGCGATTACCTCGATGGAAGTCTATGGGGTCATCATTGCGGGTTGGGCATCGAACTCCAAATATGCGTTCCTGGGTGCTCTGCGGGCGTCTGCACAAATGGTCAGTTATGAAATTGCGATGGGCTTTTGCCTGGTGATTGTGTTGATGGTGTCCGCCAGTTTGAACTTGACAGATATCGTCATGGGCCAGGCCAAGGGCATGTTTGCCGAAAAAGGGCTTACCTTCTTGTCCTGGAACTGGCTGCCTTTGTTGCCCGTCTTCTTGGTCTATTTCATTTCGGGTCTGGCCGAGACCAACCGCCACCCGTTTGACGTGGTGGAAGGTGAATCGGAAATTGTGGCCGGCCACATGGTTGAGTATTCCGGCATGAGCTTTGCGATGTTCTTCTTGGCCGAATACGCCAACATGTGGCTCGTATCGATCATGACGGTGCTGATGTTCCTTGGCGGCTGGTTGTCGCCGATCGATAGCGTGCTGTTCAACTGGATTCCAGGCTGGATCTGGCTCGGAATCAAGACCTTTGCTGTCGTCACCATGTTCTTGTGGGTGCGAGCTAGCTTCCCACGTTTCCGCTACGACCAGATCATGCGACTGGGCTGGAAGATTTTTATCCCCGTCACCCTGGTGTGGCTGGTGGTTGTGGGTGGCTGGATGCAGACCCCGTTTAATATCTGGAAATAAAGCGAGTCACGTATGTCCACATTGGCTACTCCTGCCTTTTCGCTCAAAGACTTTCTCTCCAGCTTCATGTTGGCAGAACTGTTCAAAGGCTTGGCGCTGACCGGCAAGCATGCGTTTCGGCGCAAGATTACGGTGCAGTTTCCAGAGGAAAAAACACCCTTGTCTCCCCGTTTTCGTGGCCTGCATGCTTTGCGCCGCTATGAAAACGGCGAAGAGCGCTGCATTGCCTGCAAGTTGTGCGAAGCAGTCTGCCCCGCCATGGCGATCACTATTGAATCGGATGTACGGGCTGATGGTTCACGCCGCACCAGCCGGTACGACATCGATTTGACCAAATGTATTTTTTGTGGGTTTTGCGAAGAAAGCTGCCCGGTGGATTCCATTGTGGAAACACATGTGTTTGAGTACCACGGCGAAAAGCGTGGTGACTTGTATTTCACTAAAGACATGCTGTTGGCTGTGGGAGATAGGTATGAAAAAGAAATTGCAGCCGCCCGTGCTGCAGATGCCAAGTACCGTTAGAGCCCGTTCACAGCTGCTCATTGCTACCCTCGTTTCCACACAATAAGAACTGCTCCATGGACGTTAAGACAGGCCTCTTTTATCTCTTCGCGACAGTGTTGCTGTTCGCAGGGTTCCGGGTGATTACCTCACGTAACCCTGTGTACGCCGCGCTGTATCTGGTGCTTGCGTTTTTCCAGGCAGCCGCTATTTGGATTCTGCTGAAAGCCGAGTTCCTGGCAATTACCTTGGTACTGGTTTACGTCGGTGCGGTGATGGTCTTATTCCTGTTCGTTGTGATGATGTTGGACATCAATGTCGACGCGCTTCGCCAAGGGTTTTGGAAGCATTTTCCGATTGCCGCAGGTGGTGGCGTTTTACTGGCGCTCGAAATGGCTATGGTGCTGATGGGCGGGTTTCGTACCAACGATGAGACACGTAACCTGACCGGCGGGGCCAATATCGGTGCCCAGGTATCCAACACCAAAGAATTGGGCAAGATCCTGTACACCGAGTATCTCTATCCGCTTGAAATTGCCGCGGTGATTTTGTTGGTGGCCATCGTGGCGGCCATTGCCCTGACCCTGCGCCAGCGAAAAGACAGCAAACACGCGAATCCATCCGACCAGGTGCGCGTCAAAGCCCGTGACCGTGTGGAGATCATCAAAATGAAGGTAACCCAGCACGCGGTGGAAGTTGCTGCGCCTGTTGCCCCAGCAGCGGCGGTTGTGGAGAAAAAAGCATGACCTTGACGCTTGGACACTTTCTTTCACTCGGGGCTATTTTGTTTGCCTTGTCGGTGATCGGCATCTTTCTGAACCGCAAAAACTTAATCGTATTGTTGATGGCCATCGAGTTGATGCTGTTAGCGGTAAACATGAATTTTGTGGCGTTCTCGTATTACCTGAACGATATGCGCGGCCAAATATTCGTCTTCTTTATCCTGACGGTGGCCGCAGCCGAGTCGGCCATCGGCCTGGCCATCCTGGTGCTGCTGTTCCGTAATAAGTCCAGCATCAATGTGGATGAACTCAATACGCTCAAGGGTTAATAGAAAATGAGTCAAACCCTCGCAGTTTCTACTCTGCTAGCTGTTCCGCTGGCACCTCTGGCGGGCGCTTTGCTTGCTGGTGTTTTGGGTACCGCATTTGGCGGTAACGTGATTGGCCGCAGTGCCAGTCACTCGCTCACTATTTTGGGTGTGTTCATTGCCTTCGTCTTGTCGGCAATGACGCTGAACAGCGTGGTCAACGACGGTGCCCGCTTCAATGAAACGCTCTACACCTGGATGGATGTGGGCGGTCTTCGCATGGAGATCGGTTTCATGGTGGACGGCTTGACTGCCATGATGATGTGCGTGGTGACCTTTGTGTCTCTGATGGTGCACATCTACACCATCGGCTACATGGAAGAAGACGCAGGTTACAACCGTTTCTTTGCCTACATCTCGCTGTTTACTTTCTCGATGTTGATGCTGGTGATGAGCAACAACATGCTCCAGCTGTTTTTCGGCTGGGAGGCTGTTGGCCTGGTGTCGTACCTGCTGATCGGTTTCTGGTTCAACCGTCCCACCGCCATTTTTGCCAACATGAAGGCCTTTTTGGTGAACCGTGTAGGTGACTTTGGTTTCATCCTGGGCATTGGCCTGATCGCTGCCTATGCCGGTACCTTGAACTACACCGAAGCCTTCGCGAAGAAGGAAGAGTTGGCGCAACTGCTGCTTCCGGGCACCAACTGGATGCTGGTAACCGTGATCTGCATCTGCCTGTTCATCGGTGCCATGGGCAAGTCGGCCCAGTTCCCGCTGCATGTGTGGTTGCCCGACTCCATGGAGGGTCCCACGCCTATTTCGGCTCTGATCCACGCGGCCACTATGGTGACCGCCGGTATTTTCATGGTGGCACGCATGTCGCCCTTGTTTGAGCTGAGTGAAACTGCGTTGAACTTTGTTATGGTCATCGGTGCCATTACGGCACTGTTCATGGGCTTTTTGGGCATCATCCAGAATGACATCAAACGGGTGGTGGCGTATTCCACACTGTCGCAGTTGGGTTACATGACGGTGGCCTTAGGCGCTTCGGCTTATTCGGTTGCTGTGTTCCATTTAATGACCCATGCTTTCTTCAAAGCCTTGCTGTTCCTTGCAGCCGGCTCGGTCATCATGGGTGTACACCACAACCAAGACATTCGCTGGATGGGTGGCTTGCGCAAGTACATGCCGATCACCTGGATTACTTCTCTGCTGGGTTCGCTGGCTCTGATTGGTACACCGCTGTTTTCCGGTTTCTACTCTAAAGACAGTATCATCGTAGCGGTTCAAGCCAGCCATTTGCCTGGCGCAGGATTCGCAAGCTTTGCGGTGTTGGCAGGTGTGTTCGTGACGGCTTTTTATTCGTTCCGCATGTACTTTCTGGTGTTCCACGGCAAAGAGCGCTTTGACCAGAATCCGGATGCCCACCACGGCCATGACGACCAACACAGCGACCATAGCCACGGTGAAAGCAAGCCACACGAGTCCCCTTGGGTGGTGACACTGCCATTGGTTTTGCTGGCAATTCCCTCGGTGGTGTTAGGGTACTTTACGATTGATCCTATGCTTTACGGCGACTTCTTCAAGGGCGCGATTTTTATCGACCTTGAAAAACATGCCGCCATGGAAGAGCTGGCGCACGAGTTTCACGGCGCATGGGGTATGGCAGTCCACGCTTTAACATCTATGCCGTTTATTTTGGCGGTTGCCGGTGTGGCCACTTCCTATTACATGTACATGGTGAATCCGGCTCTGCCCGCCGCCATCAAGCGTGCTTGCCAGCCCATCTACACGCTGCTGGAAAACAAGTACTACCTGGACTTGTTCAATGAAAACGTCTTGGCGCGGGGTGCCCGTGGCCTGGGTACCGGCCTGTGGCAGGTGGGTGACCGCACCATTATTGACGGTGGTGTGGTGAACGGTTCCTGGAAAATCGTGGGATGGATTTCGGGCATGGTGCGTTGGGTCCAAACCGGATTCATTTACGACTACGCGTTTGCCATGATCGTGGGCGTTTT
This sequence comes from Rhodoferax sp. RT5P35, assembly GCF_056521385.1. Lineage (NCBI taxonomy): Bacteria > Pseudomonadati > Pseudomonadota > Betaproteobacteria > Burkholderiales > Comamonadaceae > Rhodoferax > Rhodoferax sp. RT5P35. The sequence continues at coordinate 342,132 of NZ_JBWMAX010000005.1, forward strand.
TGCGCTGATGACGTATTTCGTTTGGCTCAATCAGTAGAGGAATAAGAAAAATGGGATTGTTGAGCCTTGCCATCTGGATACCTATCTTTTTTGGCGTTGTACTTTTGGCCTTAGGCCGTGATGAGCAGGCAGGGGCCGTCCGCTGGGTCGCTCTGGTGGGTTCTGTAGTGGGTTTCCTGGTGACTTTGCCGCTGTACAGCGGTTTCAAGCTGGGCACTTCCGCGATGCAGTTTGTGGAAAACACCAGCTGGATCGAACGTTTCAATGTGAATTACCACCTGGGTGTAGACGGCATATCGGTTTGGTTTGTGATCTTGACGGCATTTATCAATGTCATCGTAGTCATCGCCGGTTGGGAAGCCATTACCCACAAGATCAACCAGTACATGGGCGCCTTTTTGATCCTCAGCGGATTGATGATTGGTGTCTTTTGTGCGCTGGACGGAATTTTGTTTTACGTCTTCTTTGAGGCCACCCTCATCCCGATGTATCTGATCATCGGTATCTGGGGCGGGCCTAACAAGATCTACGCAGCCTTCAAGTTCTTCCTGTACACGCTGCTGGGTTCCTTGTTAATGCTGGTGGCGCTGATTTTCCTGTACGTCAAGTCGGGCGGCAGCTTTGACATCGCTACCTGGCACCAGTTGCCATTGGACAGCCGCACCCAGACCCTGTTGTTCTTCGCCTTCCTGTCGGCGTTTGCCGTCAAGGTGCCGATGTGGCCAGTGCACACCTGGTTGCCGGATGTGCACGTGGAAGCGCCTACCGGTGGCTCTGCCGTGCTGGCGGCCATCATGTTGAAGTTAGGCGCCTACGGTTTCCTGCGTTTCTCCTTGCCTATCGCACCGGATGCAGCCCACGAGTGGTCTGGCCTGATGATTGGCCTGTCGCTCACTGCCGTGGTGTATGTCGGCCTGGTGGCCATGGTGCAGGAAGACATGAAGAAGCTGGTGGCCTATTCATCGGTCGCTCACATGGGCTTCGTCACCCTGGGGTTCTTCATCTTCAACCCGCTGGGCATTGCGGGCGGCATCGTGCAGATGATCGCCCACGGTTTTGTGTCTGCCGCCATGTTCTTGTCCATCGGCGTGCTGTACGACCGCATGCATTCGCGTGAAATTGCCAGCTACGGCGGCGTGGTCAACACTATGCCCAAGTTTGCGGCCTTTGCCTTGCTGTTTGCCATGGCCAATTGCGGTTTGCCCGCAACGGCTGGCTTCGTGGGTGAGTGGATGGTGATTTTGGGCGCAGTCAAGTTCAACTTCTGGGTCGGTTTTGCTGCAGCCACCGCGTTGATTTTCGGAGCCGCCTACACCTTGTGGATGTACAAGCGCGTCTACCTCGGCCCGGTGACCAATGACCACGTAAAAGAGCTGAAGGACATCAACGGACGCGAATTCTTTATGTTGCTCTTGCTGGCGATTGCGGTGTTGGCCATGGGCCTGTACCCCAAGCCTTTCACCGATGTGATGGACGCTTCGGTGGCCGATTTGATCAAACACGTTGCAGCATCCAAGCTCAACTGACCCCACTGGATTGAGAACGAAAAGATGATTGACACAATCAGTTGGATCACGGTCTACCCTGAAATCGTGCTGTTGGCGATGGCCTGCATCATTGCGCTGGTCGACCTGGGGGTGAAAAGCCCACGCCGCACTGGCACCTACGCGCTGACCCTTCTGTCGCTGGGTGTGGTGGCCATCCTGCAAGGCCTGTACGCCAGCGGCAACACTACCTTGTACGGTTTCGGCAATATGGTCGTCAGCGATCCGATGGGTAATTGGCTCAAGTGCTTTGCCACCATCGCAGTCATGATTACCCTGGTGTATGGTCGGCCATATGCAGGTGACCGTGGCATGCTGCACGGCGGCGAAATGTTCACCCTGAGCATGTTTGCGCTGCTGGGCATGTCGGTGATGATTTCGGGCAACAACTTCCTGGTCATCTACATGGGCCTGGAGCTGTTGACCTTGTCCAGCTATGCTTTGGTGGCTTTGCGCCGCGACAACGCCACTGCCAGCGAAGCCGCCATGAAGTATTTTGTGCTGGGTGCCCTGGCTTCGGGTTTCCTGCTGTACGGCTTGTCGATGATGTACGGTGCTACCGGCACATTGGAAGTCGGCCAGGTCTTTAAGGTCATTGCCTCCGGCCAGGTCAAGCACCAGGTGCTGGTGTTTGGCCTGGTGTTTGTGGTGGCAGGTCTGGCGTTCAAGCTGGGTGTGGTGCCATTCCACATGTGGATTCCCGACGTGTACCAGGGCGCACCCACGGCCGTGACGCTGATGATTGGCGGCGCGCCCAAGCTGGCGGCGTTTGCCATCTGCATCCGTTTACTGGTCGAGGGCATGCTGCCGCTGGCTATTGACTGGCAGCAAATGCTGGTGGTCTTGTCTGTAGGCTCATTGGCGTTGGGTAATCTGGCCGCCATTGCCCAAACCAATTTGAAGCGCATGCTGGCCTATTCGACCATTTCGCAGATGGGCTTTGTGCTGCTGGGCCTGCTGTCGGGCGTGGTCAATGGCAACACCTTGTCGGCAGCCAATGCCTACAGCTCGTCCATGTTCTACGTCATCACCTACGTGTTGACCACCCTGGCCGGTTTCGGCGTGATTTTGCTGCTGGCCCGCGAAGGCTTTGAGAGCGAAGAAATCTCCGATCTGGCTGGTTTGAATGAACGCAGCCCCTTGTATGCCGCGGTGATGGCCATCTGCCTGTTCTCCATGGCAGGTATTCCACCCATGGTCGGCTTCTACGCCAAGCTGTCGGTGCTGCAAGCGCTGATCGCGTCGGGCTACACCGGTTACATCGCACTGGCGGTGTTTGCGGTGCTGATGTCGCTGATCGGTGCCTTCTACTACCTGCGTGTGGTGAAGGTCATGTACTTCGATGCACCCATTACCGCCACCACCGTGTCCGCACCTTTGGACGTGCGCGCTGTGCTGTCGGTCAATGGCGCATTGGTGCTGATTCTGGGTATCGTGCCTGGCGGCTTGATGACCCTGTGCGCACGGGCGATCGTGCTGACGTTGGGCACCTGATGGTGGCTGGCAGGGGTTTGATTAAGTGACCCAGACCGTTTCCGTGTGGTTGGTGCTGTTGGCGGCCGTGTGTGCTGCCAACCTGCCGTTCATGGGCCGCCGCCTGTTTCTCGTGTTCAAGCTGGCCCAGTCCAAGACTTTGGCCATGCGCTTGGGCGAGCTGGTGGTGTACTACTTTGCGGTAGGTGGCCTGGGCTTGCTGCTGGAAAATCACGGCGGCCAGATCGTTCCCCAGGGCTGGGAGTTCTACGCCATCACCGGCACCCTGTTCATCACCTTGGCGTTTCCGGGCTTCATTGCCCGGTACCTGCTTAAGCACCGCATTTGAGCTTTGCCGAACTGCCGCCAGTGACGCTGTCGGCCCTCCCGAATGATTTCCATGTCTATCCCCGATCAGCACCTCGTTGAGCACAAGACCGGCAGTGAAGAGCTGCTCAAGGGCCGCTTCCTGCACGCCTTTCGCGACACCGTGCAATTGCCAGATGGCAGTACTTCCACCCGTGAATTCATCCAACACCCCGGCGCGGTGATGGTTGTGCCGATGCTGGACGATGGCCGCCTGGTGCTGGAGCGCCAGTTCCGCTACCCGCTGGACCGGGTGATGGTCGAATTCCCGGCAGGTAAGCTGGATGTGGGGGAGGCCACCTTCGCCTGCGCCCAGCGCGAGCTACTTGAAGAAACCGGCTATTCCGCCACCGAATGGGCACGGGCTGGCATGCTGCACCCGGTGATTGCCTACTCCACCGAATTCATCGACATCTGGTTTGCCCGTGGCCTGACGTTGGGTGAGCGCAAGCTCGACGCGGGCGAGTTTCTGGACGTGTTCACCGCCACCTTGCCCGAGCTGCTGGAATGGTGCCGCGATGGCCGGGTGAGCGACAGCAAAACCCTCACCGCCGCCCTGTGGCTGCAAAACATGGCCTCTGGTGCCTGGTTGCTGGATTGGCAGCCTACCGCGTCTGTAGTAGCCTAGTCAGATGAAAGTCCTGGATCTCCAATGCGCCCACCAGCACAGCTTTGAAGGTTGGTTTGGATCGGAGGATGATTTCCAGAGCCAACTCGCCCGGGGCTTGGTCGAATGCCCGCTGTGCGGCAGCAGTCAGATTGTCAAGAAGCTCAGCGCCCCGCGCCTGAATTTGGGTGCGGTGCAAGTGCCCGCCAAGTCCGATACCGCACCTGTCGTCGAGCCCAGCTCTGCCGTAGCCGCCCCGGCACCGTCGCCCGAAGCCCAGGCCGCCTGGATGAAGATGGTCCGCCACGTGATCGCCAACACCGAAGATGTGGGCAGCCAGTTCGCCGAAGAAGCCCGCAAGATCCATTACGGGGAGCGCAAGGAACGCAACATCCGGGGCGAGGCCACGGTGGAAGAAACCGAAGCCTTGCTCGACGAGGGCATCGACGTGCTGCCGCTGCCGATTCCAGCAGCGCTGAAAAGGCCGCTGCAATAGACGAGCGGATAATTAAAATGCTATTGATTTAATAGCTGCTTCCGCATGCTAAACAAATGTCAGCGGTACAAACGGCTTTAAGCCAGCGCAATTAGCACCCCTTCCAGAGATACCGCGGAACTGGCTTTGCCAGGCCGCTGGTATCGCCCCCTGCAAGGGGGTTGGCGAAAAGTGCGTAGCACTGCAGCATGGGGGTGTTGCAATTTCAGGGGTAGAGACCGCGCAGTTCGCGGGTGTGCAGAATCCGCTTGCAGGCCACGATGAAAGTGGCGGTGCGCAGGCTCACCTTGTTCTCTTGCGCCACCAGCCAGACGGCGTTGAAGGCCTCTTTCATGATGCGCACCAGGCGGGCGTTGATTTCGTCTTCGTCCCAGAAGAAGCTCGAAAAGTCCTGTACCCATTCAAAGTAGCTCACCGTCACGCCGCCCGCATTGGCGATCACGTCGGGCAGCACCAGGATGTTGCGTTCTTGCAGGATGTCATCCGCCTCAGGGGTGGTGGGGCCGTTGGCGCCCTCGATCACCATGCGCGCGGTGATGCGTCCGGCGTTGTCTTTGGTGATTTGCTGCTCCAGCGCGGCGGGGATCAGGATGTCGCAGGGTACGTCCCAGAATGCGTCCTTGGCAATTACCTCGCCACCGGCAAAGCCGCCGACACCGCCGGTGTCTTTCACATGCTGCAGCAGGGCAGGTACGTTGAAGCCGGCTTCGCAGTAAATGGTGCCGCTGTGGTCCTGCACGGCCACCACGCGGGCACCGGCTTCGGCAAACAGCTTGGCCGCCACGCCACCTACATTGCCGAAACCCTGCACCGCGAGGCGGGCGGTAGACACGTCCAGGCCGATGTGTTTGGCGGCTTCCGTGCCCACGGTGAACACGCCGCGGCCCGTGGCTTCACGGCGGCCCAGCGAGCCCCCCAGATCGACCGGCTTGCCGGTGACCACGCCGGTGGCGGTGGAGCCCTGGTTCATGGAATAGGTGTCCATCATCCAGGCCATGATCTGCTCGTTGGTGTTCACATCGGGGGCCGGAATGTCCTTGTTCGGGCCAATGATGATGCCGATCTCGCTGGTATAGCGGCGCGTCATGCGCTCCAGTTCACCGCGTGACAGGGTTTTAGGGTCCACGCGGATGCCGCCCTTGGCGCCGCCGTAAGGCACGTTGACGGCGGCGTTTTTGATCGACATCCAGGCCGACAGCGCCATCACTTCCGACAGGGTCACATCCTGGTGGAAGCGCACGCCGCCTTTGCCTGGGCCGCGCGAGGTGTTGTGCTGCACGCGGTAGCCTTCAAAGTGGGCCACCGAACCGTCGTCCAGGTGAATCGGCACATCGACCACCAAAATGCGCTTGGGGCGCTTCAGGGTTTCGACCCAGCGCGCCAGGTTGCCCAGGTAGGGTTCGACCCGGTCCACTTGCTGGAGAAAAATGCCCCACGGACCCACATGGTCCGGGTTCAGGTACGAGGGCAGGGCGTGCACGGTAGGCGCTTGGTTGGACATGGAATAAATCCCTTGTGTAGGTAGAAAGCAGAAGCTTAAAACCCGCGCCCCCATCTGTCCAAGGCCAGCTTTAAGGCCATCTATGCACAAAATGCATGGATTTACAAACGCGGCTTCAGCCCGGCGTATCCACCGCCAGCAGCCGCCCGGCCTGTACCCGCAGCGGCGGCAGCAGATTGCCGATCAGGGCCAGTTGGCTTTGCACCACCCGGTGCGCCGCGTCGGTGGGGGCGGCGCACAAGGCCTCCAGCACAGCCTCTTCGTCGGGTTTGGCGGGCGGCACGGGCTGGCTGGCAGCCAGACTGGTGGCCAGTTCGTCCAGTACCTTGCTGACCAGGGCGGCGGCCTGCTCGGTCGACGCATCGCCCGGGGCGTTTTGCAAAGCTTCGCGGTGTGCGCCCAGGCCCGACAGGTAGTTCAACAAGGTGTGCGAGAGCAGCAAAAACCGCAAACCGCTATCGCTGCGGCCCTGCAGGAAGCCCGGCTCCTGGAACAGGTTGGACAGCGCGGTAGACAAGGCCGCATCCGCGTTGTGCGCGTTGCGCCGGGCCGTGCGGTAGGCCAGGTCATCGCGCTGGCCGCCTTGGCCGCTTTGGTATTGGGCCATAATCTGGCGCAGATACAGGTTGCAGGTGGCCAGGGTGCGGGCCGCCACCTCGTGCATGCGGCGGCCTTGCCAGTCGGGCAGGATCAAAAACACCGCCAGCCCGGCGATCAGGCTACCCACCACGGTGTCCACCAGGCGCGGCACGATCAGGCCATAGCCGTCACCAATTTGGTTAAAGCTCAGCAGCACCAGCAGCGTCATCGAGCCCGTGGCTAGCGCGTAGTGCCGCGTGCGGTTGCCAAAGAACACCACGCCCGCCGCCACCGCAAACATGGCCTGTAGCAGCAGGCTGGGGAACAGCCGAAACAGCGCCCAGCCCACCACCAGCCCGGCCATGGTCCCCACCACCCGCTGAACCATGCGCCTGCGGGTCGCGCCAAAGCTTTGTTGGCACACAAACACCGTGGTCAGCAAGATCCAGTAGCCCTGGCGCGCATGCAGCCAGTGCAGCAGCCCGTAGCCCACGGCCAGCGCAATGCTCAGGCGCACCGCGTGGCGAAACAGCGGCGTGGCTGGGGTGAGTTGGCGCCACACCCGGTCGAACGCGTCGCGCAGCGACTGGGGCGAGCGGTCCAGCAGGGCGTGGTCTTGTACCTCCGCTTCGGGGGCAGGTAGGCTGGCGCTGGTCAGCCGGGTTTGCAGCGTGCCCAGGTTTTTGGCCAGCGCCGTCAAGGTGGCCAGCAGACGCTGCCAATGGGGTTGCTGCAGGCCCTCCAGGTGCGCCAGCGCGTCTTGCAAGTCCTGCTGGGCTTGGGCGCTCACTGTGTCGGGAATCACCGCCACGCGCAGCAAAATCGCCCGCGCCAGCCGCTCGCAGGCATGGCCTTGCAGCTTCAACAGCCGCTGGCAGCGGAACAGCACATCGCTGTGGAAAAACGTCTCGGTCAGCTCGCTGTACGGCGAATGGGAAGAACTGGCCCGCTCATGCACCTCCTGCGCGATGAAGTACAGCCGCAGGTAGTACTGCATGCGGTGGCTGGGCACGGCTTCCAGCCGGTTCAGAATGCTTTCCTTGGTGGTGTTCAGCGCTGTGACTACCGCGCCGTTGCGCTGCGCCAAGGCCAGGCGCTTCACCTCCTGGTCCACCCCGCGCACCGGCTCAAACAAAGATGCCTTTAGCGTCAAATACCCGCCCAGCACCCGGTACAGCGCCGCCAGGTTTTGCTGCACGGGCTGGTGGGTGAACAGCACGCACCACAGCACCGACAGCAGGCCGTACCAGGTCGCCCCGGTCAGCAGCAGTGCGGGCTCCAGCCACTCGGCGTTGCCTTGGCCGCTGCGCTGGTCCATGCCGATGGTGGTGTAGATCGACAAGATCAGCGTGCCATAGGCAATCGCCTGGTAGCGCGGGCTGATGGCACCCAGCATGGTCAGCCCAAACGTGGCCAGTACCATGGCGATGGGGAACAGCCAGGGGTGCGGAAACAGCGCCTGCACGGAGAAAGCCGCCAGCGCAAAGCACAGCAGCGTCACCAGCAGCGCCCGCAGCCGCCCGCGCCAGTTGTCGTCGGTCTCGGCCAGGGCGCAGGCAATGGTGCCCAGAAATACCGGCATCACCAGCGCCATCTGGTCTTGCGCCCAGCCCACCGCCATGGTGGTGCTCAGCGCGATGAAGATGCGCAGGCTGTACGGAAAGGTGTCTAGCGCCCAGAGGCGGCGCAAAGACTGGGAGAGCGGCAAAAAGGGCATGCGGGCTTCACTATTAAAAATATAGCTGCTCGTGCTGGTGGAACAAGCGCTAGGCCCTGATTCTATGCAATAACTATGCCGTGAACTGTAATGCGGCCAAGCGGGCGTACACGCCGTTCTGCGCTACCAGCGCCGCGTGGGTGCCCTGTTCGACGATGCGGCCATGCTCCAGCACCACGATGCGGTTGGCCTGCTGCACGGTGGCCAGGCGGTGGGCAATCACCAGGGTGGTACGGCCCCGCATGGCGGATTCCAGGGCGGCCTGCACCATGCGTTCGCTTTCTGCGTCCAGTGCGCTGGTGGCTTCGTCCAGCAACAGCAGCGGGGCGTTTTTCAGCATGGCGCGGGCAATCGCCACGCGCTGGCGCTGGCCGCCGCTGAGGCGCACACCGCGCTCGCCTAGGAAGGTGTTGTAGCCCTCGGGCAGGGCGGTGATGAAGGTGTGGGCAAAGGCCGATTCGGCAGCGGCCATCACCTCGGCATCGGTCGCGTCGGGGCGGCCGTAGCGGATGTTTTCCATCGCGCTGGTCGAGAACATCACCGCATCCTGCGGCACGATGCCGATGTGCTGGCGCAGGTCCGCGAGGGCCAGGTCGGGTGTAGCCACGCCGTCCAGCCGGATGTTGCCGCTTTGCGGATCGTAAAAACGCAGCAGCAGCTGGAACACCGTGCTTTTGCCCGCGCCGCTGGCCCCCACCAGGGCCACGGTTTCGCCCGGGGCCACAGCCAGGCTGAAATCGGCCAAGGCGGGTTGCAGCGGGCGCGATGGGTAGTTGAAATTGATATTTTCAAAAACAATAGCGCTACCCGCAGATGTAATCAGCGCTGGAGCCGAATTTTGTGCAGATTTGATGGGTGACTCGGTGGCCAGCAATTCCATCAGCCGTTCGCTCGCACCGGCTGCCCGCAGCACGTCGCCGTAGACCTCGCCCAGCACGGCGGTGGCGCTGGCCAGAATGATCACGTACACCACCGTCTGCCCCAGGTGCCCTGCCGTAATGCTGCCCTGCAACACCGCCTGCGTGCCCTGGTACAGACCCCACAGCAGGGCAGCCGAGGTGGCGATGATGATGAAGGCCACCAGCACCGAGCGCGCTTTGCTGCGCCCCACGGCGGTCTGGAATGCCGCGGCAGTGGACGCGTTGAAACGGGCTGATTCCCGCCCTTCGGCGGTGTAGCTCTGCACCACGGGAATGGCGTTCAGCACCTCGGCGGCGATGGCGCTGCTGTCGGCCACCCGGTCCTGGCTGGCGCGCGACAGTTTGCGCACCCGGCGGCCAAACCAGGCGCTGGGCAGCACGATCAGCACCAAGATGCCAAACACCTGGGTCATCACCACCGGATTGGTCCACACCAGCACGCCCAAAGCGCCCAGGCCCATCACCGCATTGCGCAGGCCCATGCTGAGCGACGAGCCCACCACGGTTTGCACCAGCGTGGTGTCTACCGTCAGGCGTGACAGCACTTCGCCGGTCTGGGTGGTTTCAAAAAATTCCGGGCTTTGGCGCAGCACGTGGGCGTAGACGGCATTGCGGATGTCGGCGGTGACGCGCTCGCCCAGCCAACTCACGGTGTAGAAGCGCGCCGCCGAAAACAGGCCCAGCGCGGCCGCCACCGCAAACAGCTCAAAGAAATGGTCGCGCAGCGCCAGCACCTGCGCGCCCCGGTCCACGCTGCCGTCGGCACTGGTGTGCACCAGCCCCTGGTCGATCAGCGTGCGCAAGGCCAGCGGAAACGCCAGCGTGGCCGCTGCTGCCAGCACCAGGAACACGATGGCCAGGCCAATGCGGAAGCGGTAGGGCTTTAGGAACGGCAGCAAGCCCGACAGCGAGCGCGGGGACCCCTTGGCCCCAGCCGCGGTGGACGCGGATGCGGAGATCGGGGAGGGGGATGAGGGGAGTGCAGAGGTGGCCATCCCTGCAGTGTAGCCAAATCAAATGTCCAAACAAACAAAGACTTGACAATAATTGCTTAGACAATTAATAATACCGGCCATGACTACACGAGCACTCCCACCGCCAGCAGCGTCGGCCCCGGCTTTCTATGCGTCGGACAGCTACGTTGCCGGAGGCAATGGTGTCGGCCACCTGCTGTCGCGGGTTTTCAACACTCTGACCCAGGAGCTGGAGCGCCAGTTCGAGCCCAGCGGCCTGACCAATGCACAGTGGAAGCCGCTGTTCAAGCTGTCCACCGGTGAGGTGTCCACCGTGGCCGAGCTGGCCCGGGTGTGCACGCTGGATGCCGGTGGCATGACCCGCATGCTCGACCGCCTGGAGGCCAAAGGTCTGTGCCAGCGCGTGCGCTCCAGCGAAGACCGCCGGGTGGTCAATCTGGAGATCACCGAAGCTGGGCGCGATGCCGCCAAGGTCATCCCCGAAGTGCTCAGCCGGGTGCAAAACGCCTACCTCGCAGGCTTCTCGGTCGAGGAGTGGGAGGCCCTGAAAAGCTACCTGCGCCGCATGCTCGACAACGCCAACGATTTTCAACAAGCCCAACAAACCCTATCCGATGCCGGAGAAAACAATGCCGTTTAATTCCTTTACAGTGCCGCGCCTGGCCCTGGCCGCCGTTGCGCTGGCCAGTCTGGCAGCCTGTGCCAATTTTTCGGGCATCACGCCCCAGGCCCAAATGCAGACCCAGACGCAGCCCGCCACCGTGGCTGGTGCGTCGGATGTGGCTGCTGTCGATGCTGAGTGGTGGCACGGGTTTGCTGATCCGCAGCTCGACCGCCTGGTCGCCCAGGCCTTGGACGGCAGCCCTAGCCTGAAGCTGGCCCAGGCCCGCCTGCGCCGCGCCCAGGCCGCCACCGACGGGGCCCGCTCGGCCACGTTGCCCAAGGTCGGTGCCGATGTAGAAGGCATGCGCCAGCTCTACACGGCCAAGGGCCTGTACCCCGCCCCTTTGGCGGGTGAGATCTACAACAGTGGCACGGCCCAGCTCACCGCCAGCTGGGAGCTGGACTTTTTCGGCAAAAACCGCGCGGCCCTCGATGCCGCCCTGGGCCAGGCCAAAGCCGCCCAGGCCGATACCCAGGCCGCCCGCGTGCTGCTGGTCAGCCAAGTGGCGCGCAGCTACTTCCAGCTGCTGCGCCTGAACGGCCAGCTGGAGCTGGCCAACCGCACCCTGGCCCAGCGCAACGAGCTGCTGTCGCTGGTGCGCGACCGCGTCAACGCCGGGCTGGACACCCGCCTGGAGCTGAACCAAAGCCAGGGCAGCCTGCCCGAAGCCCGCCAACAAATCGAAGCCCTGAACGAGCAAATCGCCCTGGCCCGCAACGGCCTGTCGGCCCTGGTGGGTCAGTCGAATGCGGCGGATGCGCTGGTACTGCCTGCGCTGTCAGCTATTAAAACCGCAGCAAATGCGCAGGCCATTCCGGCCGACCTGCTGGGCCGCCGCGCCGACATCGCCGCCGCTCGCTGGCGCGTAGCCGCCGCGGGTGCCGATGTCAGTAGCTCCAAGGCGCAGTTCTACCCTGACATCAACCTGGTGGGCTTTGCCGGTTTCTCCAGCATCGGCCTGGGCAACCTGCTGCATGCGGGCAGCGAGCAGTGGGGCATTGGCCCGGCCATCCACCTGCCAATCTTTGACGCGGGCCGTTTGCGCGCCGGTTTGAAGGTCAAGACTGCCGATCTGGACGCTGCGGTCGAGAGCTACAACGCCGCGCTGATCGACGCCGTGCGCGACGTGGCCGACCAGCTCACCTCGCAGCAGTCCATCGCCCGCCAGCAAACCGAGCAGCGCGCCGCGCAGCAAGCCGCCGAAGCCGCTTACGAGATTGCCGTGCAGCGCTACAGCGCCGGGCTGGGCAACTACCTGAACGTGCTGACATCCGAGACCGCCGTGCTGGCGCAACGCCGGTCGCAGGTCGATCTGGCCGCCCGGGCTCTGGATACGCAGGTGGCGCTGGTGCGCTCCTTGGGTGGCGGCTATGCCGACACCGCTCCCGTACTGGGCGGTTACAGCGCATCTGCTACTGAATCCATAGCTACTAGCGCATATTAAGCCTGCGCTAGAGCCCCATTCCTTATAAATTTATCCGAGGTGAACACCATGTCTGATGCCACAAACAACGCTCCCGCTACTCCTGCTGCCAACCCCCAGCGCAAAAAATCCCTGATCGCTATCGCCGCCGTGGTGGTGCTGGCCGGGCTGGGCTGGATTGCCTACGATGCCGTCGTCGCCAGCCACTTTGAGGACACCGACAACGCCTATGTGCAGGGCAACGTGATCCAGATCACCCCGCAGGTCGGCGGCACCGTGATGGCCATCCTGGCCGACGACACCGACTTTGTGAAGGCCGGCCAGCCGCTGGTCAAGCTCGACCCCGCCGACTCCAAGCTGGCCCTGGACCAGGCCGAGGCCAACCTGGCCCAGGCCGTGCGCCAGGTGCGCACTCTGTACGCCAACAACGGCACGCTGACCGCCCAGATCGCTCTGCGCACGGCAGACGTCACCCGCACCCAGACCGACATCGCCCGCGCCCAGGCCGAGGTGGCCCGTGCCCAGGATGATTTGCGCCGCCGCCAGGCCCTGACTGGCAACGGCGCGGTCTCTAAAGAAGAACTGAGCCATGCCCAAACCCAGTTGGCCAATGCTCAAAGCGGCCTGTCCACCGTGCAGGCCAGCGTAGCCGCGGCCCAGGCCGGTGTGGCCGCTGCCAAAGAGCAACTGACCAGCAACCAGGCCATGACCGACGGCACCAGCATCGACCAGCACCCCAGCGTGCTGGCCGCTGCCGCAAAGGTCCGCGAGGCCTACCTGGCCAGCCAACGCGCCGCCATCCTGGCCCCGGTGGACGGCTATGTGGCCAAGCGCACCGTGCAGCTCGGCCAGCGCATCGCCGCAGGCGCGCCTTTGATGTCCATCATCCCGCTGAGCCAGGTGTGGGTGGATGCCAACTACAAGGAAGTGCAGCTGCGTAACATCCGCATCGGCCAAAGCGTCAAGCTGACCGCCGACCTGTACGGCAAAAAGATGGAATACACCGGCACCGTGGCCGGGCTGGGTGTGGGCACGGGCGCTGCCTTTGCGCTGCTGCCGGCGCAAAACGCTACCGGCAACTGGATCAAGGTGGTGCAGCGCGTGCCGGTGCGCATCGCCCTGGATCCGCAGCAACTGGTCAGCCATCCACTGCGCGTGGGCCTGTCTATGGATGCCACGATTGACGTGACCAAGCAGGACGGTCAAATGCTGGCGGAAGCGCCACGCACGGCCGCCTTGTCCACCATGCAGGTGGGGGCCACGCCAGAGAGTGGTGCCGATGCCGACGTGCAGCGCGTGATCACCGCCAACCTCGGCAACAAGGCCGTTGCCGTGGCCGTGGCCCATGCACCGGTCAAGCTGGCCGCTGCCCACGCCGCTCAGGTGCAATAAGCCCGCCATGGCGACCGCTTTTACCTACACGCCACCGCCTCCACTGGAGGGTTCAGCCCGCATGTGGGGCACCATCGCCCTGTCTACTGCCACGTTCATGAACGTGCTGGACTCGTCGATTGCCAACGTGTCCCTGTCGGCCATCGCCGGGGACCTGGGCGTCAGCCCCAACCAGGGTACCTGGGTGATTACCAGCTTTGCCGTGGCCAACGCTATCTCGGTGCCGCTCACCGGTTGGCTGTCGCAGCGCTTTGGCCAGGTGCGGCTGTTCGTCATCAGCATTTTGCTGTTCGTTCTGGCCTCCTGGATGTGCGGGCTGGCCCCCAACATGAGTACGCTGATCGCCTTCCGCATCTTGCAGGGCTTTGTGGCCGGGCCGATGATTCCGTTGTCGCAGGCGTTGCTGCTGTCCAGCTACCCCAAAGCGCTGGCGGGCACGGCGATGGCGATGTGGGCCATGACCACCTTGGTGGCGCCAGTGATGGGGCCGCTACTGGGTGGTTGGATCACTGACAACATCTCGTGGCCGTGGATTTTCTACATCAATATTCCGGTCGGCATTCTGGCCGCCGGGGCCGCCTGGAGCCTGTACCGCAAGCGCGAGTCGCCCACCAAGAAACTGCCGATCGACAGCGTGGGCCTGGCCCTGCTGGTGGTCTGGGTGGGTGCGCTGCAGATCATGCTGGACAAGGGCAAGGAGCTGGACTGGTTCAACTCTACCGAGGTGCAAATTTTGGCCGCGGTGGCGCTGGTGGGCTTCTTGTTCTTTGTGGCCTGGGAGCTGACCGACAAGCACCCGGTGACCGACCTGCGGCTGTTCGCCCGGCGCAACTTCTGGGCGGGTACGCTGGCCACGTCGGTGGGTTACGGCCTGTTCTTTGGCAACGTGGTGCTGCTGCCGCTGTGGTTGCAGCAGTACATGGGCTACACCGCCACGCAGGCTGGTTTTGTGCTGGCCCCGGTGGGGTTGCTGGCGATCATTTTGTCGCCGGTGGTAGGCAAGAATATTGCCAAGTTTGACCCGCGCCTGTTTGCCACCATGGCCTTCATCGTGTTCGGCATCGTACTGTGGATGCGCTCGCGCTTCAACGTGCAGGCCGACGAGGCCACGCTGATGGTGCCCACCGTCATCCAGGGCATTGCGATGGCGTGCTTCTTCATTCCGCTGAGCATCCTGACACTGTCCGGCCTGACGCCAGACCGCATCCCGGCGGCTTCGGGCCTGACCAATTTCGTGCGGATCACCGCCGGTGCCATGGGTACATCGCTGGTCACCACGGTGTGGGAAAGCCGCACCACCTTGCACCATGCGCAGCTGACCGAGTACATCAACGTGGGGCGGCAAACCGCCACCGGCGCGTTGAACGGCCTGGCCAGCGCGGGCATGGAGCCACAGCAGGCACTGGAAACCGTGAACCGCCTGATCGGCCAGCAAGCAGCGACTTTGGCGGCCAATGATGTGTTTTTTGCCTCGTCCATTCTGTTCTTGCTGCTGATCCCGTTGGTGTGGATCACCCAGCGCCCGGCAGCCATGGGCAAGGCGGCGGCAGAGGCGGCGGCGGGCGCGCACTGATCCGTGGTTAAAATCAAGACCCGATTCCTTTTACAAGAGCGAGAAAGGCACTCCAGGTTATGACACCGCGAACTACAACCTCTTTGGTTACAAGCACGATCAGGTCGTAGTCCGCGCACCTTGAGTGCATCCAGCTATTTAATTGTGAGCAAGCGCGGTCTGTGTACCGCGCTTTTTGCTTTCTGCAGTTCCGGCATTTAAAGAATTCCCACACCATGATCCACATCACGCTTCCCGATGGTTCCGTCCGCGAATTTCCTGGCCCGGTGACGGTGGCCGAAGTGGCTGCTTCCATCGGCAGCGGTTTGGCCAAGGCCGCGCTGGCTGGCAAGATCAACGGCACGGTCGTCGACACCAGCCACCAGATCACGGTGGACAGCCCGTTGGCCATCATTACCGCCAAAGATGCGGATGGCCTGGACGTGATCCGCCACTCCACCGCCCACTTGCTGGCCTACGCCGTCAAGGACCTGTTCCCTGACGCGCAAGTCACCATCGGCCCGGTGATTGAAAACGGCTTTTTTTACGACTTTTCGTACAAGCGCCCGTTCACGCCTGACGATCTGGTCGCCATCGAGAAGAAGATGACGGCCTTGGCCGCCAAAGACGAGCCCGTGACCCGACGCGTACTGCCGCGCGACGAGGCCGTGGCGTACTTCAAAGCCCTGGGCGAGCATTACAAGGCCGAGATCATCGCCAGCATCCCGGCCGACCAGGATGTGTCGCTGTACCGCGAAGGCGCGTTCGAAGACCTGTGCCGCGGCCCCCACGTGCCCAGCACGGGCAAGCTCAAATTCTTCAAACTGATGAAGCTGGCCGGTGCCTACTGGCGTGGCGACCACAACAATGAAATGCTGCAACGCGTCTACGGCACGGCCTGGGCCAGCAAAGACGATCTGCAAAACTACCTCACGCAACTCGAAGAAGCCGAAAAGCGCGACCACCGCAAGCTGGGCCGCGAGCTAGACCTGTTCCACATCGACGACCACGCCCCCGGCCTGGTGTTCTGGCACCCTAAGGGCTGGACGGTGTGGCAAGGCGTGGAGCAGTACATGCGCCGTGTGTACCAAGACAACGGCTACCAGGAAGTCAAGGGCCCGCAGGTCATCGACAAGACGCTGTGGGAGAAAACCGGCCACTGGGACAAGTACCGCGAAAACATGTTCACTACGGAATCAGAAAAGCGCGAATACGCGCTGAAGCCGATGAACTGCCCTGGCCACATCCTGATCTTCAAGCAGGGTATCAAGAGCTACCGCGACCTGCCATTGCGCTACGGCGAATTCGGCCAGTGCCACCGCAACGAGCCTTCGGGCGGCCTGCACGGCATCATGCGCGTGCGCGGCTTCACGCAGGACGACGGCCACATCTTCTGTACCGAAGACCAGATCTTGCAAGAGTGCGTGAACTACACCGCGCTGCTGCAAAAGGTCTATGCCGATTTCGGTTTCAGCAACATCATCTACAAGGTGGCCACGCGCCCGGAAAAGCGCATTGGCTCGGACGAGAGCTGGGACAAGGCCGAGCACGCTCTGATGGAATGCCTGCGTGCCTCCGGGGTCGAATTTGAAATTTCCCCCGGCGACGGTGCCTTTTACGGCCCCAAGATCGAATACACCCTGAAAGACGCTATTGGCCGCCAGTGGCAGTGCGGCACCATGCAGGTCGATTTCTCTATGCCCGAGCGCCTGGATGCTGAGTTTGTGGGGGAAGACGGTGCCCGCCACCGCCCAGTCATGCTGCACCGTGCGATCCTTGGCAGCCTGGAGCGTTTCATCGGCATTTTGATCGAGCAACATGCGGGCGCACTGCCTACTTGGCTAGCTCCGGCGCAGGTTTCCATCCTCAATATCTCGGAGTCGCAAGACGCATACTGTCGCGAAATTGCCAAAACGCTGCAAGATCAAGGGCTTAGGGTGCAGTTGGATTTACGCAATGAAAAAATAACGCGTAAAATACGAGAGCATTCGATGCAAAAGCTTCCTTACATCTTGGTCGTAGGCGACAAAGAAAAAGAAGCCGGGTCCGTCGCAGTGCGCGCCCGGGGCAATATTGACCTCGGTGTGATGTCGCTACAGGACTTCCAGTCTAAAATTGCCAGCGACATTACTCTAAAACTGTAGTTTTTAAATAAACCTAGGCTTTAGTGCACGTCCTGTCTACGGTGGTTGCTATTTAAAATATAGCATTTTGATTTTTAAGGATTTGAGCCATCGCTACTGAATTTCGTGATCGCCGTCACCGCGAAGAACGCAAACACCGTCTGAACCGTGAAATCATGGCCCCGGAAGTTCGTCTCTCCGGCCCAGAGAATGAGCCTCTAGGCATCGTCAGCCTGATGGAAGCTCTGCGTTTGGCCGGTGAATACGATGTGGACCTGGTTGAAATTGTTGCCACGGCGAACCCGCCGGTCTGTCGTTTGATGGATTACGGCAAATTCAAATACCAGGAACAAAAGAAAGCGGCCGACGCGAAGTCCAAGCAGACGGTGATCGAGATCAAGGAAATCAAATTCCGTCCCGGCACCGACGATGGCGACTACAACATCAAGATGCGCAATATCAAGCGTTTCCTGGCCGACGGCGACAAGTGCAAGATCACTTTGCGTTTTCGGGGGCGAGAAATCACCCACCAGGAAATCGGTATGGCCTTGCTGCAACGCATCCGCAACGACTTGCAAGACCTGATCATCGTGGAGCAGTTTCCCAAGTTGGAAGGCCGCCAGATGATCATGATGATCGCACCCGGCAAGAAAAAGCCCGCGTCCAGCAAGCCTGCAGCAGAAGCTGCGCCAGCGCCCGCAACGGCATCGTAAGAATTTCAGCTCGCAGGCCTTGGTTTGCGGGTTGTAAATGCAGAGAAAAACGCAGAAATGTAAGTTTCTCTGCCCCAGTGGAGAGTGAAAACTCGCCATTGACAAGTGGTAAGTGAGAACTCGCCACTACAAGTGGCTCGGGGCCAACAAGTCTGGGATCGGTTTCCAGCGCCTCACGAGCACAATGAACAGGAGCATTGAAATGCCCAAAATGAAGACCAAGAGCGCGGCGAAAAAACGCTTTCGCGTTCGTCCAGGTGGTACCGTCAAACGCGGCCACGCCTTCAAACGTCACATTTTGACCAAGAAGACCACCAAAAATAAACGCCAGTTGCGCGGTACGACTGCAGTGCATGAGACCAACATGGGTCACATGGCGCAGATGCTGCCCGGCCGTGGTATTTAATTTAACGACGAACAAGGAGTAAATACATGCCTCGCGTCAAACGTGGTGTAACGGCTCGCGCCCGCCACAAAAAAGTTCTCGCCCTTGCAAAAGGCTTCCGCGGTCGCCGCGGTAATGTTTACCGCGTCGCCAAAGAAGCGGTAATGAAGGCTGGGCAATATGCCTACCGTGACCGTCGGACCCGCAAGCGGGTGTTCCGTCAACTGTGGATTGCCCGTATTAACGCCGCTGCGCGTGAATGCGGTCTGACCTACAGCCAGTTCGCCAATGGCCTGAAAAAGGCAGCCATCGAGATCGACCGCAAAGTGCTGTCCGATATCGCTGTGCACGACAAGGCAGCTTTTGCCAGCATCGTGGAGCAAGTCAAGGCCCGTCTGGCTGCTTGATTCCCCAGGCTAGTTTGCTATTCTTTGAGTAGCACTCTGCGCAAGTAAACCAAGGGCTAGAGCTTGAAAGAGCGCTAGCCCTTTGTCATTTCCAAGAGATCTTATGAACGAGTTGGACGCGATTGTCAGTGCAGCACACAGCAGTTTCCAGGGGGCCAGCACGCCCGCCGATCTGGAGAATGTCAAAGCCCAGTTTTTAGGTAAATCCGGCCGCATCACCGAGCTGATGAAGGGCATGGGGGCCTTGAGCGTAGAAGAAAAAAAATCACGCGGTGCCTCCATCAACCTGGCCAAACAAGCCATCGAAGCTGCCTTGACCGCGCGCCGCAAAGCCTTGGCCGACGCCGAGCTGGAGCAGCAGCTCAAGGCCGAAGCCCTCGACGTGACCTTGCCAGGTCGCCAGCGCGGGCAGGGCGGTTTGCACCCTGTATCCCTTACGCTGGAGCGCATCGAGGCTATCTTTGGCTCCATGGGTTTTGAAGTCGCCCAGGGCCCCGAGATCGAATCCGACTGGTTCAACTTCACTGCCCTCAATACGCCCGAAGACCACCCTGCGCGCTCCATGCACGACACGTTTTACGTCGAAGGCGGCACTGCCACCGCACCCAACCTGTTGCGCACCCACACTAGCCCGATGCAGATCCGCCATGCGGTCACGCACGTCAAGAAGCACCGCGCTGCCATCGATGCAGGTCAAGTGATGCCCGAGATCCGCGTGATCGCGCCCGGCCGCACCTACCGTGTGGACAGCGATGCCACCCACTCGCCGATGTTCCACCAGTGCGAAGGCCTGTGGATCGGCGAGAACGTCAGCTTCAAAGACCTGAAAGTGGTTTTCACCGATTTCTGCCGCACCTTCTTTGAGTCGGACGATCTGGTGCTGCGTTTTCGCCCCAGCTTCTTCCCATTCACCGAGCCCAGTGCCGAGATTGACATCCAATTCCAGAGCGGCCCATTGTCGGGCCGTTGGCTGGAAGTGGCAGGCTCTGGCCAGGTGCACCCGAACGTGGTGCGCAATATGGGTCTGGACCCCGAGAAATACATCGGCTTTGCCTTCGGCATGGGCCCCGACCGTCTGACCATGCTGCGCTACGGCGTGAACGACCTGCGACTGTTTTTTGATGGCGACATCCGTTTCCTCAGCCAATTTCAATAAACCTTTCAGCAGAACTAGACCATGCAATTTCCTGAATCCTGGTTGCGCGCTTTCTGTAACCCCGACCTGACCACCGAGCAACTGGCCGACACTTTGACCATGGCCGGGCTGGAAGTCGAAGAGCTCAAACCCGTGGCCCCGCCGTTCGCCGGCATCGTCGTGGGCGAAATCAAAACGGCCGAACAGCATCCGAATGCCGACCGCCTGCGCGTCTGCACGGTGGATGTCGGCCAAGCAGAGTTGCTGAATATCGTTTGCGGTGCACCGAATGCCCGTGTCGGTATCCGCATACCCTGCGCGCTTGTCGGGGCCGAGTTGCCCCCCGGCGAAGACGGCAAACCTTTCCTGATCAAGGTTGGTAAGCTGCGTGGTGTGGAAAGCCAGGGCATGTTGTGCTCGGCCCGCGAACTCAAGTTGTCCGAAGACCATGGTGGCCTGTTGGAGCTGGCGGCCAACGCGCCTTTGGGCCAAGACATCCGCGAACACCTGGCGCTGGACGACACCCTGTTCACCCTGAAGCTGACGCCGAATCTGGCGCATTGCCTGAGCGTGTTTGGCGTGGCCCGCGAAGTCGCTGCGCTGACCGGTGCGCCTTTGCTGCAGCCTAGTTTTCCAGCGGTGCCGGTGAAAATCGCCGACCTTGTGCCAGTCAAGATTAGCGCCCCGGACCTGTGTGGCCGCTTTTCGGGCCGCGTGGTGCGTAACGTCAACCCCAAAGCTGCCACCCCGCAGTGGATGGTGGACCGTCTGGCGCGTTGCGGCCAGCGCAGCGTGACGGCACTGGTGGATATTTCAAACTATGTGATGTTTGAACTGGGCCGCCCGTCGCACATATTCGACCTGGACAAGATCCATGGCGGACTCGATGTGCGCTGGGGCCTGCCTGGCGAGCAGCTCAAGCTGCTGAACGGCAATACCGTCATCGTCGATGAAAAAGTCGGCGTGATTGCCGATGACCGCCAGGTCGAATCGCTGGCCGGCATCATGGGCGGCGATGCCACCGCCGTGTCGGATGACACGGTCAACATTTACGCCGAAGCTGCCTTCTGGTGGCCCAAGTCTATTGCGGGCCGTTCGCGCCGCTACAACTTTTCTACCGATGCGGGCCACCGCTTCGAGCGCGGCGTGGATGCCAGCCACACGGTGGAGCATCTGGAACGTATCACCCAGCTGATTCTGGACATCTGCGGCGGCGAAGCAGGCCCGATGGACGACACCCAGGTGAACGTGCCGCAAGCCGTACCCGTCACCTTGCGCGTAGCACGTGCCATCAAGGTCATCGGTATGCCGCTGACCCAGGCCCAGTGCGCCGATGCCCTGACCCGCCTTGGCTTGCCGGTGGTGGAGGGCGATGGCGTGCTGACCGTGACCCCGCCGTCCTACCGCTTCGACCTGACCATTGAAGAAGACCTTATCGAAGAAGTGGTGCGCATGGTGGGCTACAACCAGCTGCCAACCACGCCACCACTGGCCCCGATCACCGCCAAAATCCGGTCTGAAGCGCAACGCAGCCCGTTTGCTGTGCGCCGTGCGCTGGCCGGTTTGGGTTACCAGGAAACCATCAATTTCAGCTTTGTTGAAGCGCGCTGGGAGCATGAATTGGCGGGTAACGCCAAGCCCATTCAGTTGCTAAACCCGATTACAAGCCAAATGAGTGTCATGCGCTCGTCCTTGATGGGTTCTTTGCTACAAGTTTTGAAGTTTAACCTCGACCGCAAGGCGCAACGGGTGCGCGTGTTCGAGCTGGGTCGGGTATTTTTGCGGGACGCCAGCGTGGTCAACTCGGACACCACCGTCGCAGGCTTCCACCAGCCCATGCGGGTGGCGGGTCTCAGCTTTGGTGCAGCCGACCGCCTGCAATGGGGTCGCAGCGAACAAGCGACCGATTTCTTCGACATGAAGGGCGATGTGGAGGCGCTGCTGGGACCGCTGTCCGTTCAATTTGAGCCCGCCGAACATTCAGCGCTTCACCCTGGCCGTTGCGCGCGGGTGCTGGTCGCAGGGCAGGCGATTGGTTTTATCGGCGAGTTGCATCCGCAATGGCGCCAGGCCTACGACTTGGCGCAGGCACCGATGTTGTTCGAGCTGGAGCTGGACGCGGTGCTGCAACGCCCCGTGGCGATGTTTGCGCCTGTGGCCAAACACCAGTTGGTGGAGCGCGATATTGCCGTCATCGTGGCCGAATCGGTAACGCATTCGGCATTGATGGTTGCCGCCCAGGCGGCAGCTACCCATGGATTGTTGCGTGACACGCTGCTGTTTGATATTTACCGTCCCAAGCCCGTGGCAAAGGGCGTGGAGGCTGCGCCAACGGCGGCACCAGGCAGTCTGTTGCCTGGAGAGAAGAGCGTAGCGCTGCGTTTGACACTCAACAGCCCGGATGCCACGCTAACCGAACCTCAAATTGAATCCGCTGTGCAATCGGTGCTGGCGCAACTGGTCACACAGTGCGGCGCGCGGCTGCGTGCCTGAGCAGAGCGGTTTTGATCCCACACCACAACTTGGAGAAAGCCGTGGAAATTGCGGTTGAAAGTCTGGAAACCCCAGCCCTGACAAAAGCGCAGCTTGCCGACTTGCTGTTTGAGCAAATTGGCCTGAACAAGCGCGAGTCCAAAGACATGGTGGATGCATTTTTTGACCTGGTCAGCACCAGCCTGGTGGAGGGCACGGATGTCAAGATTTCTGGTTTTGGCAACTTCCAGATCCGTATTAAAGCCCCGCGGCCTGGCCGTAACCCGCGTACCGGCGAGGCCATTCCTATTGAAGCGCGCCGAGTCGTGACTTTCCACGCCAGCCATAAGCTCAAAGAGCAAATACAGGGCTGAATGGGTGGTTCGACCTGCCTGCGCAGGTGTGATAGTTGCCACGTTGGCTACCGAGGCGCTGCGAAGTATTTTTCTGTGCGGCTATTACTTCAGGTAACCTCATCAACTGCTTGCAAACTCACAGGATCACACTGATTTCTATGGGAAATTCTCTCCCGTCCATCCCTGCTAAACGCTACTTCACTATCGGTGAAGTCGCCGAGCTGTGCGGTGTCAAGCCGCATGTGCTGCGTTATTGGGAGCAAGAGTTCACCCAGTTGCGCCCCATGAAGCGGCGTGGCAACCGGCGTTATTACCAGCACCATGAAGTGCTGATGATCCGCCGTATCCGCGACCTGCTGTACGACCAAGGCTTTACTATCAGTGGTGCTCGCAACAAGTTGCAGGAGTTGGTGCTGGGGGAAAGGGACAAACAGCGTAATGGCGAGGTTTTGTTAGACGGGATTGATGTCCTTGACGAGGGTGATACGCCTTTCGAACGCCTTGAGGACGTGATGACGCTTGACTATGACGAGGCGGCTGTCCAGCATCTTCTGTCAGTACGCCAAGAATTATTCGAAATTCGTGACCTTCTCTCAGAAGTGCTCTAAGCGCAGGCTATAATTCAAGGCTAGATCGGTGTGTGGCGCAGCCTGGTAGCGCACTTGCATGGGGTGCAAGGGGTCGAAGGTTCGAATCCTTTCACACCGACCATTACGAACGATAAGAGCCGCTAAGGAGTAATCCCTAGCGGCTTTTTTCATTGGTAAATCAGTAGCTTACAGGGCAGGGATGTACAAAGGGCTACATTGACTGACAGCCTAAAGCGGGGGTACAAACGGGGGTACAGAGGGGCGAAATGGGGGGGATAGGGGTGTTGTACCCCCATTCCCCAGTCAAAACAGCACCTGTACCCCCAACCCGATAGAGGATGTACCCCCATGCTGACGGATGCCCAATGCAGAAACGCCATTTGCCCGCCCGACAAGAAGCAGGCGCGGCTTAGTGATTCAGGCGGTATGTACCTGCAAGTCAGCCCAGCCGGTTCCAAGCGGTGGTTTCTGAAATACCGTATTGCCGGGGTCGAGAAGCAACTAGCCCTTGGCAGCTACCCCGATGTAAGCCTTACGGCGGCACGCAAGGCCCGCGATGCGGCCAAGCTGCAAAAGTCCGAAGGCCGTGACCCCGTACAGGCACGCAAGATCGAAAAGCTGAAAGCACTTATCCCGGACGGCGACACCTTCAAGGCCACCGCATTGGAGTGGTACGCCAACAAGCTGGACAGTTGGAGTAGCCACTACGCCATCCGCGAGAAACGCAACCTGGAAAAAGACCTGTTCCCGCTGTTTGCGGCCCGGCGCATTGCCGACATTGAACCCATAGAGCTACTGGCAGCGGTGCGGCGGGTGGAAGAACGCGGCGCATTGGATGTGGCCCACCGGGTGCTAACGACCGCAGGGCAGGTGTGGCGCTATGCCGTGGCTACGGGCCGGGCTGCGCGGGACGTGAGCGCCGATATCAAAGGCGCATTGAAGCCCCACCACGGCAAGCACTTCGCCGCCACCACCGACCCGGTAAAGCTGGGCGAGTTGATCCGCTGCATCCGCGGCTACCAGGGTGGGCCGATTGTGCGGGCAGCGTTGCAACTTGCCCCCATCCTGTTCCAACGTCCCGGCGAACTACGGGCCGCAGCCTGGGCAGAGATCGACCTGGACGCGGCGCTGTGGACGATCCCCGCAGCACGGATGAAACGCAGTGTGGAGGGCAAGCGCAATGGCGACCCACACCTGGTGCCGCTGCCCTGGCAGGCAGTGGAGATACTGCGCAAACTGCACCCGCTGACCGGGCACGGTGCTTTGGTGTTCCATGGCGAACGCAGCCACGACCGCCCCATATCGGACAACACGCTACGCGCCGCATTACTGACGCTAGGTTACGGCCCCGACGTGCAGAGCGTGCATGGTTTCCGGGCCACGGCACGCACGCTGCTGGCGGAAGAATTGAACGTTGATCCGCTGGTCATTGAGGCCCAACTGGCCCACGCGGTGAAAGATGCCAACGGGCGGGCCTACAACCGCACCCAGTACCTGAAACACCGTGCAACGATGATGCAGCAATGGGCGGACTATCTGGACAAGCTGGCTATCGGGGCGGATGTGGTGGAGTTGCGGGTGGCCTAGTGGTTTTGAGTCGCGCCTAATCACGAGTTCGATGAGTTGAACAAGATAGGCGATAACTGCAGCGATTTCGACAGCAAAGCGTTCATGTTTTTCTGTGGCATCGAAAATTATCTTTAGATGTTGCTAAAAAGCTGCATGGAAACATCTTGTTTGTGTTGGGTGATGTCTTATTGCAATCCGCCATCGTTATTCGCTTGGCAAGTTGTGGCACAACTTGTTCCTGTCTAACCCGGTGGATAGATTTAAATAGCTTATCGCAATAGATCGCAACGAAGTGTTTCTACACTTCAGGAGATCTCAATAGATTGCACAATCCACAGCCTATTTGCTAATGATTTTTAGAACTTATCCACAGAATCATGTGGATAACTTTTCTACCTGTGGATAGATGGCTGTTTTAGGGCTTGCATTGAACCTTGATTGCACGAATAGCCTCATCTTAAAAAGCTGATGGTTTTATTAGCCAAGCCCCACAGTGGCCATCAAGCCGCCTCCAGTACAGCGTTGCTTAATTTGGCTACCCAATCCTCCATTTAACGGAAAAGCGATACACGGCCGCGATACACAACGAGGCAAGTTTGTGGATAGTGCAAAGTAATCGCATAATCACCCTGTTGGATGAATTCGCTGTATTTCGATATAGCCTTGTCCGATAAGCCGCTGAAAAGCAAAACCCGTCAAAGCTGTAGGAGGCGATGACGGGTTCAGGGCACAAGGCCAATAAGTATTGCAACTTACAGTCTTGGATTCTAGGAAAAATATGCATCCTTGCATATCAATATCCTTACGAATTGCTAAGTGGAAACGCTTGGAGTGCCTGCGCTAGACAGTATTTTTTTGGACCTGCTTTGTGGGTCCGGTGGATTATTGTTTTTAAAAAGGCATCCATGCCCGTTACCCCTCAGGCCATCCCCACGGAAGCCACAGCCCCGCAGTACGCACGCGCAAAAGCCGTGTGTGACCGCTACCAGATTGCGCCGTCCACGTTGTGGCACTGGCTCAAACACTCCCCCGACTTTCCCAAGCCAACTAAAGCGGGAGCCCGTGTGACCCTGTTTGACGTGAATGCCATTGAAGCCTATTTCAAAGCGCGGGCGGTTTAACCATGGGACGCATCACCACGCACGGCGCAACGCCGGGATACCGCACGCCCTTTAGCACTTCTGCTCAATCCTATGGCGTACTGGGAGGTAAGCAATGACCATTCTCAGAATGAACGCCGTTAAGGCAGAAACGGGCCACCGCAGCCACGCCAGCATTTATAACGCCATCCGGGTCGGGCTGTTCACCCGAGGCGTTTCGCTGGGTGCGCGGTCAAAGGGGTGGCCAGACTACGAGGTTGCGGCAATTAATGCTGCGCGTATCGCAGGCCACACCGATGAGCAAATCAAGGCGCTGGTGAACCGTTTGCACGCCAAGCGGGCCGAACTGGCCAACGTTTAAGGGGTAGACCATGACAAACACCCACACACGGGCTACAGCGTGCTCCGCCGTTCCATCCTCTACACAAAAAGTAGCACTCTACGCCCGCATCCATTGCGCCACAGTCCGCTGCGCCACCTGGCTGGCACTCACGTTAAGGGGTATCGCATGACCACCCCCTACAAGATCGACGCCCTGCACCAGATCCGCGACCGCCACCCCGGCGACAGTGGCTGGACCCAATGCGACCGCATCCGGGCCGCGCTCGCCCTGTTCCCCCTGTCCACCTTCGAGGCCAGCCGCTACTTGGACGTGTACGACCCCCGCGCCCGGGTGATGCAATTGCGCAATGCAGGCAGCGCCATCGACACCCACTGGCAAACCATCGCCACGGAATCCGGCCAACAGCACCGCGTGGGCGTGTACGTGCTGCGCGTCGAAGGGATGGGAGGCCCCCATGGGTGAATTCATCCGCGAGCAACTGCCCGAACCCATCGGCTACTACGAAGCGCGGGACCTGGTGCTGCAAGGCCGGGGCAAGTGGCGCACCACCCGCTGCGAATTCCACGGCGGCAGCGACTCCCTGCGCATCCAGACCGATAGCGGCGCGTTTGTCTGCATGGCCTGCAACGCCAAAGGCGGCGACGTACTGGCCTACCACCGGGCCGCCCATGGCCTGGAGTTTGTCGATGCGGCCAAAGCCCTGGGTGCCTACCGGGAGGACGGCCACGCCTACACCGGCAGCACCCGGCCTGCCGCCATCCCGGCGCGGGCACTGCTGCAGGTGATCGGCTTCGAGGCCCTGGTGGTCTGCATGGTGGCCTGCGACCTGGCAGCGGGCCGGGCTGTATCGGCGTTGGACAAACAACGCCTGCTGACCGCGACCGGACGCATCCAGCACATCGCGGAGGTGGCCAATGCTTGATGCAATCCAGCACACCGAATTTGCGCGCCACCTGGCCCGCCTGGATGCCGACATCCAAGGCAAGGCCACCACGGTGCCGCTAACAGTGCCCTCCACTGTGTCACCTTGGCAGGGCAGGGCGCAGCCACGCACCCCAGCCCCCGGTGCATCGGCCATCTTTCCACCCATCGCCCACGGTGCGTCAGACCGGGCAGACAGCCCCACGCCATCCGCACACACTTGGCCTGACCCCGTACCCCTGCCCGACAGCCTGCCCCCGGTGCAGGCCTTCGACCCCGAATTGATGCCCGAGGCACTGCGCGGTTGGGTGGTCGACATTGCCGACCGGATGCAATGCCCGCCCGACTTTCCCGCCGTCGGCGCGGTAGTGGCACTGTCCAGCTTGGTAGGTGCTCGTGCCGTGGTGCAACCTAAAGCCAAAGACGACTGGCAGGTGGTGCCCAACCTGTGGGGGCTGATCGTGGGCCGCCCGGGTGTGATGAAGTCCCCCGCATTGGGCGAAGCCTTGAAACCGTTGCAGCGCCTGCAGGCCAACGAACACGAGCTATGGCAGGCCGCACACGAAGCCTGGGCACTTGACGGCAAGGTGGCCGAACTGCAAACCGCCGACCGGGAGAAGCAGGCCAAAGCCGCCGTGACCAAAGACCCAGCCAAAGCCCGCGCCTTGCTCTCCCCGGTAGAAGCACCCGCCGAACCCCAAGCCCGGCGCTTTGTGGTCAACGATGCCACGGTGGAGAAACTGGGCGAGCTGCTGACAGCCAACCCCTGGGGCACCCTGGGCTACCGCGACGAACTTTATGCACTGCTGACCGGAATGGACAAGCAAGGCCAAGAGGGCGCACGGGGCTTTTACCTGCAAAGCTACGACGGCAACCAGGGCTACACCTTCGACCGCATAGGACGCGGCACCGTCCATATCCCGCGTGTCTGCCTGTCCCTGATCGGCGGCATCCAGCCCGGCAGGATTCAGGAGTACGTGCGCGGCGCAGTCGCAGGCGGCAGTGCCGACGATGGCCTGTTACAACGCTTCGGCCTGGCGGTATGGCCCGACACCCACGGCAAGTTTGTGCACGTAGACCGCTGGCCCGACACCCCCGCCAAACTTACCGCCTGGGCGGTATTCGAGCGCCTGGCCCAACTGGAACCCGCCAGCGACTCCGAACCCACCGTATGGCGCTTCGATACCGCAGCCCAAGCCCTGTACGTGGAATGGCGCATCCCCTTCGAGCAAGAGCTAAAAAGGGGCGAACTGCACCCGGCCATGGAAAGCCACCTGGCCAAGTACCGCAAACTGATCCCGGCGCTGGCGCTGGTGTTTGCCTTGATCGACACCCCCAATAGCGGGGGCCTGGTGCAAGAGCGAGAACTGGTGCGGGCGCTGGCGTGGGGCGATTACCTGCGCAGCCACGCCGAGCGCCTGTATGCGGCGGCAGTCATTCCTGAAACCGCCGGAGCGCGCACCCTGCTGGCCAAGATCCAAAGCGGCAAGCTGGCCGACCGCGACGGCGTACTGCTCGACAGTTTCACCCCCCGCCAAGTGGCCATCAAACATTGGGCCGGACTGGACACACCCGATGCGGTGCGCAAAGCCTGCGACCTGCTGGCCGACTACGACTGGTTGCGGCGCGACGTGGTGCATAGCGGCGCGGAAGGGGGGCGACCCAGTGAGCAATACACCATCCATCCGGCTGCACTCAAGACTGGGGGCCGCGTATGAACTGGCTGGCACGCTTGAAGCAACAGGCCCACCCGGTAGGCACCGCAGACACCACGGACGCGGTATATCCGGTAAATGTGCCCCGGCCTGACGCTACAGAACCTACAAAACCAGGTTCCGTAGGTTTTGTAGCCCCCATGCAGGCACCCATGCAAAAAATCGGGGCAACGGGGACGGCGGCGAATGATCCGGCAAAGGATGCAGAAGATCCGGACCGCTGGGCCTGGCCGCATAGCGATGCGATGAACGGCGCGGAGATTGACAGCTTCACCGCCCGGCTGGTGCGCTTCACCGACCGGGGGCTGGACCTGGCCCACGCCGAAACTCTGGCCGACACGCTGACCCTGCGCGACCGTGAGAGCGACGAGCGCAGGCACTGCCTGGAATGTGCGCGTTTGAACACCAGCGGCCAGTGCGGCCAACGCCGGGCCGTGCTGGAGGTGCTGCAGCGCTGCCACGTGTTCAAAGACCCCCGGCCCCTGGCGGCACACCAGTTACAGCCCCCGGAGTTACACCACGGGTTACACCTGCAACCATCCCCGCAACCCATCCCGCAAGGAGGCCCCCATGGCGAAACGCAAACCGATTGAACTGCTCCAAGGCCATGCCGCCCACCGCCGAACCGAGGGCGACTACATGGGCGCGCTGCTGGACACCGTGACGCTAGAGGATTGGAAAGGGGTAGTGGCGGGAGCACTGGCCGCAGCCAAAGACGGCGATGCACAGGCCCGCAACTGGCTGGGCCAGTACCTGGTGGGTAGACCCGAGGGCAAGGCCCCCACGCCCCTGACGGTGGTGGTGCAGCAACTCAACGGCGTAGATCCCGTGGTCAACAAGCTGGCCAGCCCCCTTATCCACCGCTACCAATACCCCGGCCAGCACCGGGATGATGACCAGCAAGCCTATATCCGTGCGCAAATTGCCGCTGAATTGGTTGAAAAAGTGAAACAGGTGGAAACTCCGGAAAACCCAGAACTGGCGCGGGCTGGCGAGGATTTGGACCCATGAAATTACGCAACACCTTGCAAAAATTTCTTTATGGTTTCGGTAAATCCTTTCTGTGAGGGTTGCGGACCATGGGCGGATACAACAGCGGCAGGCACGGTGGCAAAGACTGCACCACCGATATGCGGGCACTGGACGTGCGCAAGCTGCAGCGCAGCGGCTGCTTAAACCCTGGTCCGTCCTTTGGCTGGAGTTGGACACGGGGCGGTAACACCGTTGCCAGCATCAATATCCGGGTAGACAGCCGCTGCAGTGTGGCGCTTTACTACCGCAGCCGCGCCCCTGGCGGGGAATGGGTAGACCGGGCCTTCAACGTCGCACTGACCTGGACCGCCTGCCACTATGGGGGGCAGCGTGCCTGGTGGCGCTGCCCGGCGGTGGGTTGTGGGCGGCGCGTGGCGGTGCTGTACGGCGGCGCCATCTACGCCTGCAGGCATTGCCACCAACTGGCCTACCCAAGCCAACGCGAAACCCCGGACGACCGGGCCACCCGGCGGGCCGACAAGCTGCGCGAGCGGCTGGGCTGGGAGGCTGGGATTCTGAACGGGGAGGGCGGCAAGTCCAAGGGGATGCATTGGGCCACCTACGAGCGCTTGAAGGCACAGCACGATATGAATGTGATGCGGGCTATGGTGGGACTATCGCAAAAGCTGGGTTTGCTGAATGGACGGCTGCGCGGGATCAATGACCGGGTGGATGCGCTAGGGCTTTGATTGGCAGGTGCCGGGAAATAGCCGCCTAGTTTGTAGCTTCCGAGACAAACTTTAAAAATAGATTTTTGCTTACGTGGCCCATGTGGAACGGGTATCGCGAACAAGGGGTATCAAAAACAAACAGGGGGTACAGACGGGGGTACAAACTCCAATGTGAAATAAGAAAAGCTAGTATCCATGCGGGTTGTGGGCTATCTTTAGAGAGGTTTCACACGAACGATAAGAGCCGCTAAGGAGCAATCCAGAGCGGCTTTTCTCATTGGGGAATCAGTAGCTTACAGTGCAGTGAGCGACAAAGAACGATATTGACTGGCACACCAAAGCGGGGGAACAAGTGGGGGTAAATCGGGTTTTGGGGTGTTTTGTTCCCCCGTTCCCCTGTGAAAACCCCTGTCGTTCCCCCGCCGCCCCTGGAGTTGTTCCTCCATGCTTACCGATGCCCAATGCAGAAACGCTGTTTGCCCGCCCGACAAAAGGCAGGCTCGGCTCAGTGATCCCGGTGGCATGTACGTGCAAATCAGCCCGGCCGGGTCCAAGCGGTGGTTTCTGAAATACCGCATTGCGGGAATGGAGAAGCAATCAGCCCTGGGCAGTTAGCCGACTTTGGATCGAGCGCGTGCAAGCGGGTGAAACGGTGAGTTTCGAAAAAAAATATCGAGGTCGGAGCAGCTATTCCCATCTCGCTATCAGTTATGTTCCACTATGGCTAGATGATGGTACGGTCGATGGCTTTGTCCAAATCGCCCAAGATATCACCCAACACCGCAACGAGGAAGAGCGGCTCTGCAACTCAGCCAGATAGACCCGTTGACGGGGCTGTTGAACCGTGCAGGCTTTGCTCGCTATATGGTCCACCAGGCGCATCCCGGCACACAGACCTCGCTGGCATTGCTCTATATCGATATGGACCATTTCAAATCCGTCAACGACCAGCACGGACACCCGGTTGGAGACCAAGTGCTGCAGGTGTTTTCGCAACGCTTGCGCGCCTTGGTTCGCCCCAGCGATGCTGTCGCGCGACTGGGTGGTGACGAGTTCGCGATTGTGCTGTCAGGTGTCCGCTATGAGGCTAATGCCGGCATGGTCGCGGACAAAGTGGTAGTAACAGCTAAGGTGCCGTTTGAAATAGGTGCCTTGCATTTGCTACTCGGTGCCAGCGTTGGCGTGGCTTTCAGTGCCAATGCCTCGGTAAACTTGTCTGACCTGGTGGCGCACGCCGACACCATGCTGTACCAGGCCAAACGAGCCGGGAGCGGCCGCCGCGCTGGGGGCCTGTTTTAAGGTTACGGCCCCATTGCCCCATGCAGGGAGATCTTGGATACGTTCTTAACCGCGCAGGTTCTCGTTAAAAAATGCCAGTGTACGTTCCCACGCCAATTTGGCCGCTGCGGCATCGTAGCGGGGCGTAGTGTCGTTGTTGAAGCCGTGTTGTGTGCCCGGGTACTGGTAGGCGGTGTAGCGCACTGCAGCGGCTTTCAGGGCGGCTTCGTACGCGGGCCATGATGCGTTGATGCGCTCGTCCACGGCGGCAAATTGAATCAATAGGGGAGCCTTGACCTGGCTGGCGGCGCTGGCGGCAGGCTGGTTGCCGTAGAAGGGCACTGCGGCACCCAGGTCGGGCAGGCGCGTCGAGAGCATGTGGGCCACACCGCCGCCGTAGCAGAAACCGACTACGCCAATCTTGCCCACGACCTCGGGGCGGGCTTTGAGGAAGTTGGCTGCAGCCACAAAGTCTTCCGCAGTTTTAGTCTGGTCAAGCTGGGCAAAAAGAGCCAGGGCTTTTTGCTCGTCACCGGGATAACCCCCCAGTGGGGTCAGTGCATCGGGCGCGAAGGCAACGAAGTTGTCCAGCGCCAAGCGGCGGGCGATATCTTCGATGTGGGGATTTAGTCCACGGTTTTCATGCACCACCAGAATGGCGGGAAGAGGGCCTGTGGCGTTTGCGGGGCGGGCCAAATAGCCCTTAACTGTGCCGGAGCCGTTGGGAGAGGCATAAGACAGCGTTTCGGTGACGATGCGGGGGTCGGTGGGTGGGACTTGCTGGCCTAGCGCGAAATTGGGGCTGAGCGCACCGAGCAGCATGGTGGCTGTGACACCGCCCACCGCAAACTTTTGGGCTTTTTCCAGGAAGCCCCGCCGGTCCAGCGTGCCATGCACATAGGCATCGAACAATATCAGCAGTTCCTGGTCGAAATCCTGGGCGGTTTTGCGCTGCATGGGCTATCTCCAAAAGATTGGAGCTTATCGGCTTGGCCGATTTCCGCAAAGACCGTTAGAACTCGCGGGTCTTAACCTGCAAATTAGTTAGCAGGCTTGGTATCGGCTTCGGCGCTGGGGGTGACGCGGCGGGCGCCATCAAAGCGGCGTTGCCAGTAGGCGGCGCGCATGTCTTCTACGCGCACTTCGGAGCCACTGCGCGGGGCGTGGATGAATTTGCCATCGCCCACATAAATGCCGACATGGCTGAAAGCTTTGCGCATGGTGTTGAAGAACACCAGGTCGCCAGGGCGTAAATCGCTTTTGTCGATGCGGTCGGTGGCGGCGGCCTGCTCGTTGGCGCGGCGTGGCAAGACTAGGCCAATGGTTTGCTCGTACATGGCGCGAACAAAGCCGCTGCAATCAAAACCCGTGTCAGCCGAAGTACCACCAAATTTGTACGGTACGCCCAGGAACCCCATGGCATTGACCACCAAGTCCGATGCCCGGGAACTGACGGTCTGCCTTACCTGCTCGAGTTGGTCGATGGTGTGGTTTAGCAGGCCGCGATCGGCCAGTAACTTGTCCATGTCTTCCTGGATGGTGGATTGGGGCGCAGCGTGTACAGAAGCGCATACAAGAGATAAAACAGCGAGCCATTTATGCATCAACCGAAGGTTAGAGGCTGAAGCGATATTAGTCAAGTCTGTAGGGCTACGTAAGCTGTTGATTTGTAATGAACTTTACCATACGCTTTGTAAATATCAGGATACAAGATGGTATGTGGGCATGAGATGAAATGCCAAGGCAACAGACTCGCGGGTTTGTACGGGCCCTTTAGCGCTTTAGAGGAATTTTGGCAGTTGGCACATGTGCAATATGCGCTATTAGCTATTATTTATATAGCAAATGGCCGGAAGACTATTTTTTCTGCCATTGGCTGGCCCATAGCGTGTCCAGCGCATCGGCAATGTCGGGCGGGGGCTCGCCCAGGTAGCCGATGCGGCCTTGTTGGTGGACCTTGCCAAACAGCCGGTCGCGGTCTTCGGCATAAAGCAGGGCAGCGTTGAAATCAGCACAGTCATGAGGTTTGCACACCGCCAGCAGCAGGTAGTCCATACCTGCTACCCGTACCCGCCGTGCGGGCGGACGCGGGCCATTGAACTTGGCCAACCAAGCCTCGCGTGCCAACGGGCCCAAGACCCGGAGAAAGGTGGCTTTGAATGCCGGGTTGAGCAGCATTTTTTCGGCATCGCTCATGGGCTCGTTTTGGGTGGCGCTGGCACCTGCGGTAGGCGGGGGGGTGTCGTCACAGCGGTGGTATTTGGGGCTAAGCAAGGTTTTGCCCAGGGTGGCGTGCAGCGCGGCATCGGCCTTCAGATGGATGTTGGTGCCGGTTTTGTCTTCAAACACCATGAAGTCCAACGCCGATCCAGTCACCACCTCACTGACCAGTGCTACCTTGAAATAAGGCGGGGGGGACGGGCCAAAGTAAGCGAAGGCCGCTTGCACCTTGCGGCCCAGAATGCGTTTGTCGCCTTGTTCTACCACCAGCGCGTCGCGCAGGACCCGCAGCCTGGGCGCCTCGGGATTGCTGCAGTTGCTAGCGCAGATGCCACCGTATTTACGCACTACATCGGGTTTGAAATGCGCTTGTGACCATGCCGTACTGGCCACCAGGCATAAGCCACTTGTCGCAGCGACCAGACGGCACGCGCTGCGGCGGGAGAAAAACTGCATCAAATACGCCTTTGAATGGGTAGCTGGTGGCGGTGTGGCAAATCAAGGTCCGTATGTCAAATATGGCGCCGGTGGCACCACGCTCGCAGAGGCTGTTTACGATTTATTCCACCTCTCCCCAACACATCGTAAACAGACTCTTGGACACTGGCGCTTTGTTCGCCGGGGGTCATGCGCCCCGGCACCGACATGTAAACGAATGTAGCTTGCGGCTGCCAAAGTACAAGCGTGTTCAGCACGACGCGTGCCAACTATGTCCGGTGAACGGCGCAAATTTTGGGCCCTGGGCGGGTATGCAAACGTGCTTGAGACGTTTAAGTAATAAACAACTGAGAATTCATTCGTTCCAGTTTGGATGGTTCGCTTCCAAAATCCAACCCATCGCACTTAATCTGGAATCGTAATCCTCTATGTTGACCCGTCGCCACCTTTCCAAAGCCCTTGTCGCCATCGCCGCAGCTGCCGCAGGTCTTTCGGTCCACGCCCAGGCACCCGCTCCGGTGACCTTGCTCAACGTGTCGTACGACCCGACCCGCGAGTTATACAAGGACTTCAACGCCGCCTTCGCCAAAGACTGGCTGGCCAAAAATAAGCAAGAGGTCACCATCAAGCAGTCGCACGGCGGCTCGGGCAAGCAGGCGCGTTCGGTGATTGACGGGCTGGAGGCCGATGTGGTCACCCTGGCCCTGGCCTACGACGTAGATGCGCTGAACGAGTTCGGCAAGCTGATTCCCCCCGACTGGCAAAAACGCCTGCCGCAGAACGCTTCGCCTTACACCAGCACCATCGTGTTCCTGGTGCGCAAGGGCAACCCGAAGAAGATTTCCGACTGGTCGGATCTGGTGCGCCCCGGCATCGGCATCGTCACGCCCAACCCCAAGACCTCCGGCGGCGCGCGCTGGAACTACCTCGCCGCCTGGGGCTTCGCCGTCAAGAAAAACGGTGCCGACGAAACCCATGCCCGTGATTTTGTGAAAGCCCTGTACAGCAACGCTGTGACGTTGGACTCCGGTGCCCGTGGTGCCACCACCAGCTTCACCGAACGCGGCCAGGGCGACGTACTGATCGCCTGGGAGAACGAAGCGTATTTGGCGCTGCAAGAGTTCGGCAAAGACAAGTTCGAGATCGTCACCCCCAGTCTGTCCATCCTGGCCGAGCCGCCGGTGAGCGTGGTCGACAAGGTGGTGGACAAGCGCGGCACCCGCAAGGTGGCTGAGGCCTACCTGCAGTACCTGTACAGCCCCGTGGGCCAGGACCTGGCGGGCAAGAACTTCTACCGCCCCCGCGACAAGACCGCCGCCGCCAAGTACGCCAAACAGTTCGGCAATGTGAACCTTTTCACCATCGACGAACTGTTTGGCGGCTGGACCAAAGCCCAGAAAACCCACTTCGCCGATGGCGGCGTATTCGACCAGATCTACGGCAAGCGCTAGGCACACCCCCAGGCTGCAGTGCTACGCATCTTTCGCCAACCCCCTTGCAGGGGGCAACACCGGCAGCCTGGCAGAGCCAGTTCTGCAGTGTTTCTGGAACACGTGCGTTGAGCCTAAAGATGCGTAGTTGCAAGTCACAAAAATACGAACAGGGAACTGATAAATGTCCATTCTTCTGATTGCCGGTAGCCCGTCCGAGCGTTCGCGCTCTGCCGCTTTGCTGGATGCCGTGCAGTTGCACCTGGCGCTGCGCGGGGCCGAGGTGGAGCGGGTGCTGATCCGCGACCTCTCGCCCCAGGCCTTGGTGCTGGCCGACGTGGCCCACCCCAGCATTGCGCAGGCGGTGGCCAAAGTGGCGCGGGCGCAGGCGATTGTGGTGGCCACGCCGATCTACAAGGCGGCCTACAGCGGTGTGCTCAAGCTGTTTTTAGACCTGCTGCCGCAGACCGCCTTCAAGGGCAAAACGGTATTGCCCCTGGCCACCGGGGGCAGCCCCAACCACATGCTGGCACTGGACTACGCGCTGCGCCCCGTGCTGCAGTCGCTGGGGGCCGACCACATCCTGCCGGGGGTGTTTGCCACCGACGGCCAGGTCGTTTTGCTGCCGCCCGATGGCCACCAACTGGACGACGACCTGGCGCAGCGCCTGCACCGTGCGGCCGGTCTGCTGCCGGTATCCAAGGACTGGGGTAAGCACGCTGCCAACGCACCTATCCATTTCTCGCGCGTGCGCTGTAGCGTCTAACGCAGCTTCCCGTTTTCCCGTTTTTTGACACGGCTGCAACGCGGCAGGGCGGAGCCTTGTCTGCACACCACCCCGAAGGATTTTTATGAGCCCATCTAAGTTGATCTCCCGCCGCCACGTGCTGACCGTCGCCACGCTGGCCGTACCGGCTTTCAGCAGCTTCGCCCAGGCCCCACGGGTGCTGCGCATCGGCAACCAGAAAGGCGTTTTGAGCTTTTTGAAAGCCCGTGGCACGCTGGAAAAGCGCTTGGCCCCGTTGGGTGTCAGCGTCACCTGGACCGAGTTCAACGCCGGGCCGGTGCAGCTTGAAGCGCTCAACGTTGGTGCCATCGATTTCGGCGACGTGGGCGAAGCACCGCCCATCTTCGCCCAGGCCGCCGGTGCGCCGCTGGTCTATGTAGCGGCAACCGCGCCCCTGGTCGGCAGCGAAGCGCTGATCTTGCCCAAGGGCTCGGCGGTCCAGAAGGTTGCGGATCTCAAGGGCAAAAAAGTGGCCTACAACAAGGGCTCGAACGTGCAGTTCTTTCTGGCCAAGCTGCTGGAGAAAAACGGTCTGGCCTATAGCGATGTGCAGCACGTGCACCTGGCACCCGCCGATGCCCGTGCCGCTTTCACCCAGGGCGCGGTAGATGCCTGGGTGATCTGGGACCCGTTCTTCGCTGCCGCACAAAAGACGCTGGACGCGCGCCTGCTGGCCGATGCCACCGGTGTGGTCAACAACCGGGGCTACTACTTCAGCTCGCGCAGCTTTTCCGACAAGAACCCCGACATCCTGCGCATTGCGGTGGATGAGGTAACCGCTATCGACAAATGGTTCGGCACCGACCGCGCCGCCGCTGCGGCCGAATACGCGGCCATCCTGGGGCTGGACCGCAGCGTGGCCGAGTTGACCTTGCAGCGCCGCCCCGTCGGCACCGTGCCCATCACCAAAGCCATCCTGGCCGAGCAGCAGGTGATCGCGGACACCTTCTTTGATCTGAAGCTGCTGCCCA
The DNA here is from genome assembly GCF_056521385.1 of Rhodoferax sp. RT5P35. Taxonomy (NCBI): domain Bacteria; kingdom Pseudomonadati; phylum Pseudomonadota; class Betaproteobacteria; order Burkholderiales; family Comamonadaceae; genus Rhodoferax; species Rhodoferax sp. RT5P35. The sequence goes on from NZ_JBWMAX010000005.1 coordinate 379,996, forward strand.
AGAAGATCAGCATTCTGGAAGCCGCCCAGGCGGGTCTGGCCTGAGTAGCACGGCATGGACCATCCCAACCACCGCTTCAACGACAGGCGCAACACGTTGCGCGTGCTGGCAGCCAGTGCCGCAAGTTTTGGTATTTTTAGCCCTCTAGCGCTTATTCCACCTGCACAAGAAGCTACAAAAAACGCAGCAGATGCGCCTTTGTTGCAATTACGGATTGGCTACCAGAAATCCGCCGTCAACCTGGTCATTACCAAGCAACTGGGTTGGCTGGAAAGGCGCTTGCCCGATACCAAGATCACTTGGCTGGAATTCCCCGCCGGGCCGCAATTGCTGGAGGCCTTGTCGGTCGGCAGCCTGGAATTTGGCCTGACCGGCGACGCACCCCCGGTGTTCGCCCAAGCCGCAGGCAAGGACCTGGTCTACGTGGGGGCCGAGCCGCCTAAGCCCGACAGCTCGGCCATCCTGACGCAGGCCGACTCCCCGCTGCGCACCCTGGCCGACCTGAAGGGCCGCAAGGTGGCACTGCAAAAGGGGTCGAGCGCCCACTACCTGCTGGTGCGGGCCGTGGAAAAGGCTGGCTTGCAGTGGAGCGACATCCAGCCCATTTACCTTACGCCCGCCGATGCACGGGCCGCGTTCGAGCGCAAAAGCGTGGATGCCTGGGCCATCTGGGACCCGTTCTACGCCGCCACCGAGCTGGCCGTGCAACCCCGCGTGCTGGCCAATGGCCGCGGCCTGTCGAACAACAACTCGTTCTATCTGGCATCAAGAACCTTTGCCACCCAGCACCCGCAGGCGATTGCCGTGCTGTTTGAAGAACTCACCCGCGCCGACCGCCTGGCGCAGGACGACCGCAAGCAGGCCATCCAGCTGATTGCCGATTTCAGCGGCCTGGACGCGGGCGTGGTCAGCCTTTTTTTGACGCGCCGCCCACGCTCCCCGGTGGCCGCGCTGGCGGCTCCGACCGTGGCCGACCAGCAGCGCGTAGCGCAGGCGTTTTTCAAGATCGGCTTGATCCCCAAACCCCTCAACGTGGCCGACGCCCTGTTGAAGTTCTAGTTTTACCGAGGTTTCCATGCAAGTTTTCTGGTTCATCCCCACCCACGGCGACAGCCGCTACCTCGGCACCGCGCAGGGCGCGCGCGAGATCGACCACGATTACCTGAAGCAGATCGCGCAGGCTGCAGACAGCCTGGGTTACGAAGGTGTCTTGCTGCCCACCGGTCGTTCGTGCGAAGACCCCTGGGTGGTGGCGGCCAGCCTGTTGCCGGTGACCAAACGCCTGAAGTTCCTGGTGGCTGTACGCCCCGGCCTGCACCAGCCCAGCCTGGCGGCCCGCATGGCCGCCACGTTCGACCGGCTGTCTGGCGGGCGGCTGATGATCAACCTAGTGACCGGCGGCGACCAGACCGAGCTGGAAGGCGACGGTGTCTATCTAGACCACGCCCAGCGCTACCAGCAGTCGGCCGAGTTCATTCGCATCTGGCGCGAGATTCTGACGCAAAGCCACAAGGGCGAGGCATTCAACTTCGAGGGCGAGCACCTCAGCGTCAAGGGTGCCAAGCTGCTGTACCCGCCGATCCAAAAGCCGTATCCACCCGTGTACTTCGGCGGCTCGTCCGACGCGGCGCACGACCTGGCGGCCGAGCAGGTCGATACCTACCTGACCTGGGGCGAACCGCCGGCCGACGTAGCCAAGAAAGTGGCCGATGTGCGCGCCCGCGCCGCCCAACATGGCCGCACGGTGAAATTCGGCATCCGCCTGCACGTCATCGTGCGCGAAACCGAGGCCGAAGCCTGGGCCGCCGCCGACAGCCTGATCAGCAAGCTGGACGACGACACCGTGGTCCGCGCCCAGGCCGCCTTCGCCAAGATGGATTCGGCAGGCCAGCGCCGCATGGCTGCCCTGCACGCCGGGGGCACCAAACGCACCCGCGCCGACCTGGAAATTAGCCCCAACCTGTGGGCAGGCGTGGGCCTGGTGCGCGGTGGCGCGGGCACCGCCCTGGTGGGCGACCCGCAGACCGTAGCTGCCCGCATGCAGGAGTACGCCGACATCGGGCTGGACACCTTTGTGCTGTCGGGCTACCCGCACCTGGAGGAGGCCTACCGATTTGCCGAGCTGGTGTTCCCTCTGCTGCCACGCAAGTTGCAAGACCAGCTGCCCGGCCAGCGCGTGACTGGACCCTTCGGCGAGGTGGTAGCCAACGAATACCTGCCGCGCGTGTCGCAAAGTTAGTGTCAAAGCGAAAGAAATTCTATGAACATCCATTCCATCCACCACGCCCAGCTGCCCTTCCGCGCGGGCGACGAGGCGCAGATCCGGCGCTTCTACAACCAACTGATCGGCCTGACCGAGTTCCACTATGGCGAGCACGTGGCCACCCATGCGCCGCTGCGTTTTGTGGCCGGCCACCAGCGGATTGATTTGGTGCCCACCGACAACTGGCAGCCCAACCCTATCCCCAGCCCCAATTTCAGCCATCTGGCTTTTGAGGTGCAAGGCCTGCCCACGCTGCGCAATCGCCTGCTGTCTGCCGACGTGCCGCTAGAAGAAAGCCGCCCGCTGGTGGGCTACCTGCGCTTTTACGTCAAAGACCCGGCGGGTAACCAGCTGGAGTTTCTTGAACCCGATGCATCCCAGGCGAGCACGGTATGAGCGGCCCGCTGACCTACGAGCGTGAGCTGCAAACCACGCCGTTCCCCCACACCGCAGCCGACGCACCCGACACGCAGGACAACCCTTTCCCGTACAAAGCCTTTGCTGCCAGCGTCGGCCAAGGCCTGCTGCCCTGGCTGCTGCCCATCGTGTTGGTGGTGGCCTGGCAAATCGCCTCCAGCGTGGGCTGGCTGGCGACCCGCATCCTGCCTGCGCCGGTGGATGTGTTCAAGGCCGCGTGGACTCTGGCCGCCTCGGGCGAGCTGGCCAAGCACGTGGGCGTGAGCGCCTGGCGTGCGCTCACCGGTCTGGCCATCGGCGGCGGGCTGGGCCTGGTGCTGGGCCTGCTGACCGGCTCGGTGAAGTTCTTCGAGACCCTGCTCGATTCCAGCCTGCAGATGGTGCGCAACATTCCCGCGCTGTCGCTGATTCCGCTGGTGATTCTGTGGTTTGGCATTGACGAGACGGCCAAGCTGTTTCTGATCTCGGTGTCGGTTTTCTTCCCGATCTACCTGAACACCTTCCACGGCATCCGCAATGTGGACCCGGCGCTGATCGAGATGGGGCGCAGCTACGGGCTCACGCGCTGGCAGCTGTACCGCGACATCATTTTGCCGGGCGCGCTGTCCAGCATCCTGGTGGGCCTGCGCTTTTCGCTGGGGCTGATGTGGGTGATTTTGATCGTGGCAGAAACCATCTCGGCCCAGGCCGGTATCGGCTACCTGACCATGAACGCCCGTGAGTTTTTGCAGACCGACATCGTGCTGGTCGGCATCCTGCTGTACGCCTTGCTGGGCAAGCTGGCCGACGTGTTTGCCCGCTGCCTGGAGCGCTACTTCCTGCGCTGGCACCCTGGCTACCAAGCCACAACGCATTGAAAGAAAACCATGTCTGATTCCACATCGTCCGAAGGCGTGCGCCTGCAACTGCAACATTTAAGCAAGCGCTACGGCGAGCGCACGGTGCTGCACAACACCCAGCTCACCATCGAACCCGGCCAGTTTGTCGCCATCGTGGGGCGCAGCGGCTGCGGCAAAAGCACTTTGCTGCGGCTGGTGGCCGGGCTGGAGGCGGCCAGCAGCGGTAGCCTGCAGCTGGATGCGGAAGCCATCGACGGCATCCGCGAAGACACCCGCATCATGTTCCAGGACGCGCGCTTGCTGCCCTGGCGCAAGGTCATCGACAACGTGCTCATCGGCCTGCCCAAGTCAGCCCGGGAGCTGGGCCAAAAAGTACTGGCCCAGGTGGGGCTGGCCGACCGCCAGAAGGACTGGCCCGCCAAGCTCTCCGGCGGCCAGCGCCAGCGTGTGGCCCTGGCGCGCGCCCTGGTGCACAACCCGCGCCTGCTGCTGCTGGACGAACCCCTGGGCGCGCTGGATGCGCTGACCCGCATTGAGATGCACCGCCTGATTGAAGGCCTGTGGGAAAAGCACCGCTTCACTGCGCTGCTGGTCACCCACGACGTGCAAGAAGCTGTGGCCCTGGCCGACCGCGTGATCCTGATCGAAGACGGCCGTATCGCACTGGATGAAAACATCGCCCTGGCCCGTCCGCGCTGGCATGGCGACGCCGAGTTCGCCCGCATCGAAAAACGCATTCTCGACCGCGTGCTACAGAAACCAGAGCGTCCTGCCCAGGTTCCACCTGCGCGGGGGGGCGATTTGGCGCCAATTTTTGGCCTGAACTGGGCTATTTGATTTTTAAAACCGGAGACACACCATGGCAAGAGACAGCACCCACTGGAAGTTTGAAACCAAGTCGGTCCACGCAGGCTATTCGCCCGACCCGACCACCCGCGCCGTTGCGCCGCCGATCTACCAAACCGTGGCCTACGCGTTCGACAGCGCGCAGCACGGCGCCGACCTGTTCGACCTGAAGGTGCCGGGCAATATCTACACCCGCATCATGAATCCGACGCAAGACATCCTGGAGCAGCGCGTGGCGGCCCTGGAGGGCGGCATTGCCGCGCTGGCGCTGGCATCCGGCCAGGCGGCGGTGACCTACGCCATCCAGACCATTGCCGAAGCGGGCGACAACATCATCAGCAGCACCGCGCTCTACGGCGGCACCTACAACCTGTTTGCCCACACGCTGCCGCAGTTTGGCATCACCACCCGCTTTGCCGACCACCGCGACCCGAAAAGCTTTGAAGGCCTGTTCGACGACAAGACCAAGGCGGTGTTCGTCGAGTCGCTGGGCAACCCGGCAGGCAACGTGACCGACATCGCCGCGATTGCCGAGATTGCCCACCGCCATGGCGTACCGCTGATTGTGGACAACACCGTGCCCACGCCCTACCTGAGCCGCCCCATCGAACACGGCGCCGACATCGTGGTGCATTCGCTGACCAAGTACCTCGGCGGCCATGGCACCAGCCTGGGCGGGGCGATTGTGGATTCGGGCAAGTTCCCGTGGGCGGAGCACAAGGCCCGCTTCAAGCGCCTGAATGAGCCCGACCCCAGCTACCACGGCGTGGTCTACACCGAGGCGCTGGGCGCTGCCGCCTACATCGGCCGCGCCCGCGTGGTGCCGCTGCGCAATACCGGCGCGGCCATTTCGCCGTTCAACGCCTTCCTGATCCTGCAAGGCATCGAGACCCTGGCCCTGCGCATGGACCGCATCAACAGCAACACGCTGGCTATCGCCCAGCACCTGCAAAAGGCGGCCAAGGTGCAGTGGGTCAACTACGCGGGCCTGGAAGACCACCCCGACCACGCGCTGGCGAAGAAGTACCTGAGCGGCAAGGCCTCGGGCATCTTGACCTTTGGAGTGGGCGGTGGACGCGAAGCCGGGGCGAGGTTCCTGGATGCCCTGCAGCTGTTCACCCGGCTGGTCAACATCGGCGACGTGCGCTCGCTGGCCACCCACCCCGCGTCCACCACCCACCGCCAGCTCAACCCGGCCGAGCTGGCCAAGGCGGGCGTGAGTGAGGACACGGTGCGCCTGTCAGTGGGCATCGAGCATATCGACGATCTGCTGGCGGACCTTGACCAAGCACTGAACGCAGTGTGATCTGGAAATTTATAAAAAATATGCCTCTAGCGCGGGTTTTATATGCGCAGACAGCTCTTTATTTAATAGCAAAACCCTATTTGCCATGACCCAATTCCACGCCTTGCCCGATCCGTCGCTGGACCAGCTGTTCCGCACGGCCCGCACCGCCCACGCCTTTCAGCCCGTGCCGGTCACCGACGAGACCATCCACCAGCTGTACGAGCTGCTGAAGTGGGGCCCTACGGCGTTCAACGCCCAGCCCGCGCGCTACGTGTTCGTGCGCAGCGCCGAAGCCAAGGCCCGGTTGCTGCCCACGGTGTCGTCGGGCAACCGGGCGCAGACCGCAGCGGCCGGTGTCACGGTGATCGTGGCGCAAGACCCGCAGTTTTACGAGCATCTGCCCAGCCAGTTCCCGGCCTACAACGCCAAGCCCATTTTTGAAGGCAATGCCCAGGCTGCCGAATCCACGGCCTTTCGCAACGCCAGCCTGCAGGGGGCCTACTTGATCTTGGCGGCCCGGGCTTTGGGGCTGGACGCGGGTGCGCAGTCGGGCTTTGACGCGGCAGCGGTGAACCAGGCTTTCTTTCCCGATGGCCGCTGGCAAGCCAATTTTCTGGTCAACCTGGGTGTGGCCGACCACCAGGCCACCCACGCGCGCGGGCCCCGTTTAGCGTTTGACGAAGTCGCGCACATCGTCTGATTTTTTAGATTTTTCAACCACCAGGAGTATTTCCATGACCATCCAAGCCATCAACGTCCGCAACCAGTTTCGCGGCAAGATCAAAGAAATCATCCGCGGCGACGTGGTCTCTGAAATCGACGTCGAAACTCCCTGGGGCATCGTCACCTCGGTCATCACCACCCGCTCGGTCAATGACCTGGAGCTGAAGATCGGCAGCGAAGTGGTCGCTTTGGTGAAGTCCACCGAAGTGTCGATTGCCAAACTGTGAGGATTGGCATCGCCACGACATGATTGAGTTACACAACATCCACCAGACCTACCCCGGCCCACAAGGCCCGGTGCAGGCATTGCAGGGCATCGACCTGCAGATCCAGGCGGGTGAAATCTTCGGGGTGATTGGGCGCAGCGGCGCGGGCAAAAGCTCGCTGGTGCGCGTGATCAACCTGCTGAACCGCCCCTCGCAGGGCCAGGTCCGGGTCGACGGGCAGGACCTGACGGCGCTGGGTGCCCCCGCACTGCGCGCCGCCCGGCACCAGATCGGCATGGTCTTCCAGCACTTCAACCTGCTCTCCAGCCGCACGATTTTTGACAACGTGGCGCTGCCCCTGGAGCTGACCGGCACCCGGCCCGCGATCATCAAGGCGCGGGTCGATGACCTGCTAGAGCTGGTGGGCTTGTCGTCGTTGCGCGACCGCTACCCGGCGCAGATCAGCGGCGGGCAAAAGCAGCGTGTGGGCATTGCCCGGGCGCTGGCCAGTAACCCCAAAGTTTTGCTCTCGGACGAGGCCACCTCGGCCCTCGACCCCGAAACCACCCGCTCCATCCTCGGCCTGCTGCGCCAGATCAACCGCGACTTCGGCCTGACCATCGTGCTCATCACCCACCAGATGCAGGTCATCAAGCAGGTGGCCGACCGCGTGGCCGTGATCGATGCAGGCCGCATCGTGGAGCAGGGCGCGGTGATTGACGTGTTCACCCGCCCGCAACACGCCACCACCCGCAGCCTGGTGGCCGAGATCGTGCCGCAGGACTTGCCGGAAAGCGTGCTGGCGCGCATCCGCGGCCTGATGGCCACCGAACCGGCCCACAGCGGGCAACTGCTGCGGCTGGCGTTTGCGGGTGGCGATGCCGACCGGCCTGTGCTGTCGGACGTGATCCGCCGCTTTGGGCTGGACCTGAACATCCTGCACGGCCAGGTGGACGAGATCCAGGGCCAACCGTTTGGCGCGCTGGCCGTCCATGTGCGCGGTGCACGCGAGCAACTGGTGGCCGCCGTAGCCCACTTACGCCATGCCGGTGTCCAAGTACAGGAGGTCGCCCATGTTTGATACTTTTACTCCGCAACTGCTGGAACTGTTTGCATCTTCTTTCTGGGAGACGCTGGTGATGGTGGGCATCTCGGGATTGGTGGGCGCGCTGATCGGCGTGCCGCTGGGCGTGTTCCTGCGCCTGACCGATGCGGGCGGCGTGCTGCACAAACCGGCGCTGAACCGCACGGTGGGCGGCATCGTCAACGCGGTGCGCTCCACGCCTTTCATCATCCTGCTGGTGGCCATCATTCCGCTGACGCGCTTGCTGACGGGCTCGTCCATCGGCACGATGGCGGCGGTAGTGCCCCTGACCATCGCTGCCGCGCCCTTCATTGCCCGGCTGGTGGAAACCGCGCTGCGCGAGGTAGACCACGGCCTGGTCGAAGCGGCGCAGGCCATGGGTGCCAGCACCCGGCAAATCGTCTTCAAGGTGCTGCTGCCCGAGGCCCTGCCGGGCATTGTGGCTGGCCTGACTATCACCCTGGTGAGCCTGACCGGCTACTCGGCCATGGCCGGTGCCATCGGTGGCGGCGGCCTGGGCGATCTGGGCATCCGCTACGGTTACCAGCGCTTTCTGCCCGGGGTGATGCTGGCCGTGGTGCTGGTGCTGATCGTCTTTGTGCAGGCCGTGCAAAGCCTGGGTGACTGGTTTGTGCGCCGCTTGAGTCACAAGTAACTACCTTCATTTTTCGGAAATTTCCCTATGTACAAACGCACATTCCTCCACTCCACCCTGTCCCTGTCGTTGCTGGCCGCACTGTCGGGCAGCCTGTGGGCGCAAGACAAGCCCTTGAAGATCGGTGTGACCGCCGGGCCGCACGCCCAGATCTTCGAACAGGTGAAAAAGATCGTTGAAAAAGAGGGTCTGAAAATCCAGATCGTCGAGTTCAGCGACTACATCCAGCCCAATGCCGCTTTGGCCGCGGGCGACCTGGATGCCAACAGCTACCAGCACAAGCCCTACCTGGACCAGCAGGTGAAGGACCGGGGCTACAAGATCGTGCCGGTGGGCTACACCGTCAATTTCCCCATCGGCATTTATTCGAAGAAGGTCAAAAGCTTGGCCGACCTGAAGGAGGGCGCACGTGTCGGCATCCCCAACGACCCGACGAATGGTGGCCGCGTGCTGTTGGTGTTCCAGGACAAAGGACTGGTCAAGCTGCGCCCCGAGGCGGGCCTGAAAGCCACGCCGCTGGACGTGGTGGACAACCCCAAGAAAATCAAGTTCGTGGAAGTGGACGCAGCCCAACTGGCCCGCACGCTGGACGACCTGGATGCTTCGGCCGTCAACACCAACTACGCGCTGGCCGCCGGGCTCAACCCCAAGGACGCAATTGCCCAGGAAAACGCCAAGAGCCCCTACGTCAACCTGCTGGCCGTGCGCGATCAGGACAAAGACAAGCCCTGGGTGGCCAAGCTGGTGGCGGCCTACCACTCGGATGAAGTGCGCAAGTACATCCAGACCGAGTTCAAGGGCGCGGTGCTGGCGGGATTTTAGGAGCCTGGTTGCTTGCATAAATTGATATTTACGTCAATAATCTACAAGAATATGAATTTTGTTGATGTAAATATCAAGTGCAAACCCTCCAAGAACTCGGTGCAGCCCTGGCTGTACGCCGCAAGCTCCTGGGCCTGAAGCAAGCCGATGTGGCCTTGCAGGCTGGGCTGACGGCGGAGTCTCTTTCCCGCTTCGAGCGAGGCAGGTGCGCCGAGTTTGGTTCGCGCAAGTTGCTGGCCGTACTGGCCGTGCTGGGTGCTGAGCTGGATGTTATCGCGCAAGGCCAGTCTGGTAACCTGGACGAGCTGCGCCGCGAGCGGGGGCAGGCGCCTACCGGGCGCGTTGCTGGCTCTGCGGGTGAGGGAGTGCGCTGATGCAGTTGTCTGTGTTCGTGCTGGGCCGTGAGGTCGCTACGCTGGAGCAGGCGGGCGACTTCAAGAGCGTGCTCAGCTACCACCCGCAGGTGGCGGCAGAGGACTTCGTGTCGCTCACCATGCCCGTGCGCACCGAGTCTTATGTGTGGGACGACCAGCTGCCGCCCGTATTGCAGATGAACCTGCCCGAGGGTTATTTGCTCCAGGTGCTGCAGGAGCAGTTTGGCCCGCATATGGGAGCCAGCCCCATCGCCTTGCTCTCCGTCATCGGGCGCAACATGGTGGGCCGCGTGCAGGTAGCACCGTCGGGCGTGGAGCTCGACGCGCAGGCGCAGCCCTTTGAAGTGGCTGCGCTGCTCAAGGGTGACAACTCCGAAGCCGCCTTTGCCGCGCTGGTGCGCGAACATGCCACCAGCGGCGTGTCGGGCGTGGTGCCCAAATTTCTGGATGCTGACCTGGAAGACTTTGCCAGCCCGATGGCCGCTCACAAGAAGGCCAGCGTCGTCACCCGCCGCCACATCATCAAGGGCTCCAGCGCGCAACTGCCTTTCGTCGCCCTGAACGAACACCTGTGCATGCAGGTGGCCCGCCGCGTCCTGCCCGCCGCCACCACCGAAGTGTCGGACGACGGCCAGGCCCTGGTGGTGCACCGCTTTGATGTGGACGCAGATGGCCAGGCGCATTGGGGCATGGAAGATTTTTGCGCCTTGCTGGGCCTGCGCCCCGCCGCCAAGTACGACACCACCTGGGAGCGCATCGCCCGCGCCGTGCGCGACCACGTGCCTGGCCCCCAGCGGCTGCAGACTTACCGCCAGCTCGCCACCACCTTGCTGCTGACCTACGCGCTGCGCAACGCCGACTGCCACGCCAAGAACTTGGCACTGCTCTACACCCGTCGTGCCGATGCCCATCTGTCGCCCGCTTACGACATGCTGACCACCAGTGTCTACGCGGGCTACCAGCACAACCCGCCAGGCATCGAGTTCATGGGCAAAAAGACCTGGACGCCGGGCAAAAATCTGCAGAAGTTCATCGCCGCCACCTTCGGCATCCCGCCCAAGGAGCAGCAGAAAATGGTGCAAGCCATCAGCGATGCCGTGGCCGATGTAGCCCCCCTGGTGCGCCAGGCCATGCTGCAACACCCCGGCTTTGCCGACATCGGCAAACGCATGCTGCTTGCCTGGGCCGATGGCGTGCAGGGCCTGCGCGACCAGCGCGTGTACGCCGTAGGCGACTGGGCGGCGGGTGCCGCATTGGCAGACTTTTCACCGCCGCCCAAGTTGAAGGCCGACAGCCCAAAGACCGGCCGCTCTCCTTTGCTGGGTAAGCGCTAAATTTGTACAAGAAAATGGCTGCTAGCGCTTATTCCATGGGCGCAAGAAGCTCTTTTTTCAATAGCGTTCAGGCGGTGATCGGAAACCCCGTGTCAAACGTCTCCCGCACATCCAGCCGCTGCTTGAGCAGTCCGGCCTCCAGGTAGAAGTCGGCTGTGCGTTGCTGGTCGGCCAGCACCGGCGCGTCTATGGGCAGCCAGAGGGTCTGGCGGCGTTCAAACTGCAGGCGGGCGGCCTCGGCGGGGATGCCGATGGTGCGGGCCAGGCTGGCGCTGAATTCGGCCGGGTGCTGGGTGGCCCAGGTCTGGGCGCGCACCAGGCGCTGGTGGATGTCCTTCAGCGCAGCACGTTTGTCGCGCAGGGCGTTGTCGGTGGCGGCCAGAAAGCTCAGGCCCGTGGACAGTCCGCGCCCGTTCACCAGCACGCGGGCGTGGCCACCCGTTTCGGCCAGCGCGGTGTACGGTTCCCAGGTGGCCCAGGCATCGACCGAGCCTTGGGTGAGGGCCAGCTTGGCATCGGGCGGGGCCAGAAAGCGCAGGTTGATGTCGTCGGGCTTCAGGCCCACCGAGGCCAGGGCTTTGAGGGTGACAAAGTGGCCGATGGAGCCGCGGTTGGTGGCCACGCTTTTGCCCTTCAGGCTGCTGGCATCCTTGAGCGGCGAGTTGGGCGCGACGAGTACCGCCGTGCCATACGCATCCGAGCGGTTGGCGGCAAAGGCTTTGACGCGGCTGCCTGCGGCCAGGGTGAATAGCAGGGGTGCATCGCCGATGGGGCCGAAGTCCACCGCGTCGGCGTTCAGCGCTTCGGCCAGCGGCGCTGCTGCGGGGAACTCGGTCCACTGGATGTCGTAGGGCAGGGTCTTGAGTTCGCCCGCGGCTTCCAGCAGGGCGCGCAGGCCGCCTTTCTGGTCGCCCGCGCGCAGCAGCAGCTTGGTTTGGCTGTGGCCCAGCACAGGGGACAGGAAGGCCGCAGCCGACAGGAATTGTTGGAAGGTACGTCTTTGCATGGTGAATGGTGGTAGTTAACAAATCAGGATGTGGCGGCCTGCCGCAATGCGGGCACTGTCGTCTTGCGGGGTATGGATGCGCCCGCACAGTACATCGCGCAAATGGCGCTGCAGTGGGTGGTGGCGCGACAGACCGTGGTTGCCGGCCAGCGATAGCGCGGCTTCCACCGCCTGCACGGCGTTGTTTGTCAGCAGCGATTTGAGGAGGCCGCTGTCGGTGGCAGACACCGGCACGCCGGTGTCCACGTCGCGCGCCAGGCCTGCCAGCAAGCGTTCGTTGGCCAGTAGCAGGCCCTGGATGCCGCCCACGGTTTCCTGTGCGCGGGGCAGGGTGGCCAGCGCGGCCCCCAGGTTGGCAGGCTTGCGCTGGCGCAGGAATTCCACTGTCCAGTCGCGGGCCGCGCAGGCCACACCGGTGTATAGCGCGCCCAGCAGCACCGCCATGTCGGCCTGCAATCCGGCATCTACACCGCCCCATGCCTGGGGTTCGCGCAGGTCGATGGCGTTGTCCAGGTCCACCAGCACATCGTCAAACACCACGTCGTGGCTGCCGCTTGCGCGCAGGCCCAGGTGGTCCCAGGTTTCCACGATGCGGGTGCCGGGCAGACCGGCGGGCACCAGCAGCGTGCCGACGCGCGGCGTGGCCTCGTCGGTGCGCAGCCACACCGCGTACCAGTGCAGGATGGGCGCGCCGGTCGAATACACCTTGTGTCCGGAGACACGCCAGCCGTCCGCCGTCCAGCGCGCGGTGCTGCTGGGCAGGCCGCCCCGGGCGGGCGAACCCAGCTCGGGTTCGACCCGCAGGGCGTTGACCATAGACACGCTGGTCACCGACTCGCGCACCAGCCGCTCGGCCAGATGCTGCGGCCAAGTGCGACCCATTTGGCGGCCCGCCGGGCTGGTCTGGCCCATGCTGCGGTGCTGGATGTACTGCATCACCAGCACCAGGGCGGTGGCCGGGCAGCCGTAGCCCACCGCGCCAATCACTTCGCCCAGTTGCGCCAGCGTGGCCCCCTGGCCGCCCAGATGGCGGGGTGCGGCCAGGGCCAGCAGCCCGGCCTGCTGGAGCTCGGCGAAGTTGTCGAACGGAAAGCTGGCATCGCGGTCGTGGGCATCGGCGCGGGCCGCAAATTCCACGGCCAGGGTGCGGGCCAACTGGCCGGGGTTGAGCGAGGCATTCATGGCAACCCCACTCAGGCGGCTTTGCGCGCCAGGTGCTCCGCCTGCTGTTCGCGCTCCGCCACCTTCTGGCGCACCAGGGGCAGCAGGTCGCGGCCATAGGTGATGGTGTCCACCAGCGGGTCGAAGCCGCGGATCAAAAAGGTGGTGATGCCCAGGTCGTAGTACTTCAGCAGCGCGTCGGCCACCTGCTCGGGCGTACCGACTAGAGAGGTGGAGTTGGAGCGGCCACCGTTCTCGCGCGCCAGCGCGGTCCACAGGTGTGCGTCCACGCGGTCGCCCTGGGCGGCATCGGCCAGCAGGCGGCGCGCGCCCTCGCTTTGCTGCGGGCCGCCGCGCGAGAAGCCCTGGCTGACCTTCAGGCGGCGGGTGTCTTCCAGAATTTGCTCGGCCTTGGCCCAAGCTTGCTCCTCGGTGGCGCCCAGGATGGGGCGGAACGAGATGCTGAACTCCACCGTGCGGCCATGCTGCGCGGCGGCGGCCTGCACCTGGCGCACCAAGTCCCCGGCTTGCGCCAGCGACTCGCCCCACAGGGCGTATACGTCGGCATGCTTGCCCGCCACCTGCAACGCGGGGGCGGATGCGCCGCCGAAGTAGATCGGTACGTAGGGCGACTGCACCGGCTTCACTTCCGACCACGCGCCCTTGGCCTGGTAGTAGGTGCCTTCGTGGTCAAACGGCTGCTCGGACGTCCACACCCGGCGCAGCAGGCCGATGTATTCGTCGCTGCGGGCGTAGCGTTCGTCGTGGCCTAAAAAGTCGCCGTCGCGCTGCTGGTCTTCGTCGGACCCGCCGGTGATGTAGTGCACTGCGACGCGGCCGTTGGTGTAGTTGTCCAGCGTGGCCAGTTGCCGGGCAGACAGCGTGGGCGACACAAAGCCGGGGCGGTGCGCCAGCAGGAAGTGGATCTTCTGCGTAACCGACGCGGCGTAGGCCACCGTGAGCAAGGTGTCGGGGCTGGTGGCGCTGGCGGGTACCAGGATGCGGTCAAAACCCGCATGCTCGTGCGCCTGGGCAAACACCCGCACATAGGCAGGGTCTACCGCCGGGCCGGTGTGGGGAATGGTTTCGGAAACCTCGTGCGGCTGGATCATGCCGATGAACTGGACACCCATGGGAACTCCTTGTGTGGGGATTGGATGTGCCCACGATAGAAGTGCTGCTAGCCTGCGACAACGAAGAAAAACAGGAATCCATATGCAAAGAATCAGCACCATGGCCGCCTAGTTTGGGTTGCAATGGCAGCCTTACCGGCATTGCATCCACAGGACTTCCATGACTACCCCGATCCCTGTTAAAACTTACTTTGACGTGCGCCAGGCTCTGCTGGCAAAGCAGGAAATTGCCCTGATCGACGTGCGTGAAGAAGACCCCTTCGCCCAGGCCCACCCGCTGTTTGCCAGCAACATCGCCGCCGGGCGCATCGAGCTGGATGCCTGGAGCCGCATCCCGCGCCGCGACACCCCCATCGTGCTGCTGGACAACGGCGAAGGCCTGGCCGCCCCGGCCGCGCGCACGCTGCAAAAACTGGGCTACACCGATGTGGCGCTGCTGGCCGGTGGCTTGCAAGGCTGGGTGGAGGCCGGTGGCGAAATCTTCAAGGACGTGAACGTGCCCAGCAAGGCCTTTGGCGAGCTGGTGGAGTCGCAGCGCCACACGCCGTCGCTCTCTGCCGAAGAAGTCAAAGCCCTGATCGACCGCAAGGCCGACGTGGTGGTGCTGGATGCCCGCCGCTTCGACGAATACCAGACCATGAGCATCCCCAGCGGCATCAGCGTGCCTGGGGCCGAGCTGGTGCTGCGCGCCCAGGCCCTGGCACCCAGCCCCAGCACCCGCATCATCGTCAACTGCGCAGGCCGCACCCGCAGCATCATCGGCACCCAGTCGCTGGTGAATGCGGGCATTCCCAACCCCGTATCGGCCCTGCGCAACGGCACCATCGGCTGGACGCTGGCCGGCCAGGTGCTCGACCGGGGTGCCGCCCGCCAGGGCCGCACCACCACAGAACACACCAGCCCCGATGCCGCCCACCAGGCCCGCGCCGTGGCCGACCGCGCCGGTGTACAGCGCGCCCAGCCCGCCGACCTACAGCGCTTCACCGCCGACACCCCGCGAACCACCTACCTGCTGGACGTGCGCACCGTCGAAGAATTCGCCAGCGGCCATCTGCCCGGCTTTCGCAACGCCCCCGGCGGCCAACTGGTGCAGGAAACCGACGTGACCGCCCCCGTGCGCGGTGCCCGCATCGTGCTGGCCGATACCGACGGTGTGCGAGCGAACATGACCGCCTCCTGGCTGGCGCAAATGGCCTGGGACGTGTGGGTGCTGGACGGCACCCAACCCGCCGACTGGAGCTCCATCGGCCCCACCGCAGACACGCTGCCCGAGCCCGAAGGCCCTATCGCTGCCACCGACCCCGCCCAGCTCTCTGCCTGGTTGCAGGCTGGGCCGGATGGCTACACGGCCGTGCTGGACCTGACCACCAGCGTGAACTACGTGAAACGCCACATCCCAGGTGCCTGGTACGTATCCCGCACCGGCCTGGCTGCGGCATTGGCGAATGTCCCTGCTGCCCACCGCTACGTGCTCACCTGTGGCAGCAGCCTGCTGGCCCGCTACGCCGTTGCCGATGTCGCCCGTTTAACCGGTGCGGAAGTGTGGGTGCTGGAGGGCGGCACCGCCGCCTGGATCGCCGCAGGCCTGCCCCTGGAAGAAGGCGAAACCCGCCTGGCCTCCCCGCGCACCGACCGCTACCGCCGCCCCTACGAAGGCACCGACAGCCCGCGTGCGGCCATGCAGGGGTATCTGGATTGGGAGTATGGGCTGGTGGAGCAACTGGGGCGGGATGGGACGCATGGGTTCAGGGTGATTTGAACGGTTCCATCTTGAGATTGCTATTGAATGAGTAGCTGCTTGCACTGGCGCTATATGCGCTGCAGCCATTTTTCACCTATGAAATCTAGTTGTCGGCAGAAAAACGCCAAATAGTTTCGCAATGGCATTTAAGGCGGCTTGTCTGATGTATCAATGTTTAATTTAAGCGGACTGCCGAAGGTATATCCGCCTGAAGGAAGGTTTAGGCATCGCGCATTGAAGCTCGGACATTGCCGCAATACCTACTGATAGCGCAAGGCCAGGCAAGTAACTACACACCCGATGCCGACTAGGCCGAGGAGCGGCTGCATGCTGTAAAGACCAGACTTGCCGATTGAGCGTATGGCGATGCCATTGATTACACCAACCGCAAGTGCGACTGCCACGAATACGAGAATGGTCCACCAGTGCAGATCGACGGCAATAGCCCAGAGTGCGGCAACAGTAATGGGGATGATGAGTAAGGCTAAGAGGCGAGTGATTGGCCCAACAGTCATATGCCGCGCGGTCTGCGTGAATGCGAGCCAAAGGCCGAGGCCAACGACGGCGAGAAGAAGACCGAGATCTGTGGAGTTCATATTTGACGTGCGCCTACTTTCCAACTTCTCAGTGTAAGGGGGGCGAGACCTGCGATGCCTAACGTTTGACTTAAGCGGCGTGTCATAGTCACGTCCGCTTGAAGGAAGGGTTAGGCATCACCGTTCGCCCCTACCATGGCGCGCATTGTCAAACGCCTGAATGAGATGGACAAGCGGTAGCCCAACGGTTGTCCGAATCTGGAAATATGTGGAGACTGCACGATCAATGACATCTTCAGACTCAACTTCTGCGTCAAGCTGAAGATCAAGGTCTTTAGCGCCCCGCATGTGCTTGACGGAATTCTTGGCCCATGTCATTCGATCGGATACCCACTTCTCCGCGGCCTTCCGGTCGGAGTCGTTCTTCGGATTGAGAATGGCTACCAAGCCGTCTTTGATCTGATCAAAGCTGGGTTTCATCTGAGCACGGTCGGCAAGTTGAGTCTGTCGTGTGTAGACGTTCAGTAGCTCCTCAGCAGCTCCAGCCAGATGTATTGCTGCATAGTACGAATCACCTCGCAAATGAAGTTCGATCGCGCGCTCCAGAAGTTCCACTGCAATTGAGAGCTTCGTTGTATAGGAGACAGTCATCGTGACAACTAACGTGATGTACACCGCAAACCCTGCGGTTTAAATTGGCTATTGAGGTTTAAATCATTTGTACAAATATCCTGAAAGTGGCTTGCAGCCTCGGTTCCTGTGATTCTTCCAGGTTTTTATACAGGTATAAAAATTTCGATAAACCCCACAAGCTGATTGTGCGCGATACGAGCTTTCGGGCATGCCGGGATTCAGTCTGAGCCTGGTCCCATTGCATATGTGCTTGCGATCTAGGCACTGTTGCTACTAAATAAAGAGCTACTAGCGCAGGTAATACCTGCGCTAGTAGCTCTTTTTATTTAAAATCGCAGGCGGTGACTTCCTCTTCTGCTTCCTCCACCTCCACATACCGGTTCACCGGCACCGGCAAATCCAGGTTGTCGCGCAGCGTGCCCTGCCCGTATTCCGTGCGGTAAATCCCCCGCGCCTGCAGCAGCGGCACCACCAGGGCCACGAAGTCTTTCAGCGAGGTGTTGGGCAGGGCCTCGAAGAAGTTGAAGCCGTCGGCAGCACCCAAATCGAACCAGCGCTGGATCTCGTCGGCCACCTGCTCGGCGGTGCCGACGAAGCTGCGCTTGGGGCGGGCGTGCCACAGGGCCACTTCGCGCAGTGTCCATCCCTTGTCTTTGGCGACCTGCTTGATGCGGTCGCTGGCGCTTTGCTGGCTGTTGCGGCCCAGGTCGCCCAGGTCGGGGAAGGGGGCGTCCAGCGGGTAGACCGAAAAGTCGTGGTCGTTGAAGGGCCGGGCCAGTGCGGCGATGGCGTTCTCGATGGGCACCAGGGCGGCGGATTCTTCGTACTTGCGCTCGGCCTCTTCGGCAGTGCGGCCCACGATGGGGCGGATGCCGGGCAGCAGGTGCACCTCGTCGGGGTTGCGGCCCGCAGCGGCCACGCGGGCTTTGACATCGCGGTAGTAGGCCTGGGCTTCCTCCAGCTTGTCGGCGTGGAAGAAGATGGCATCGGCCTGGGTGGCGGCGAAATGCTTGCCGTCTTCGGAGGCTCCGGCCTGGAAGATCACCGGCTGGCCCTGGCGCGAGCGGCTGATGTTCAGCGGCCCTTCCACGGCAAAGAAGTCGCCCTTGTGGTCCAGCCGGTGCAGCTTGGCGGGGTCGAAGAACACGCCGGTTTCCTTGTCGCGCACCAGTGCGTCGTCTTCCCACGAATCCCACAGGCCTTGCACCACGCCCAGGTGTTCCTTGGCCAGCGCGTAGCGCACGTCGTGGTCGTAATGGGTGGGTTTGCTGTAGTTGCGGGCGCTGCCGTCCAGCCATGAGGTGACCACGTTCCAGCCCGCACGGCCGTTGCTGATGTGGTCCAGCGAGGCGAACTGCCGGGCCACCGTAAACGGCTCGCTGTAGCTTGCCGTGACGGTGGCCACCAAGCCGATGTGCGAGGTCACCGCCGCCAGCGCCGACAGAATCGTTAGCGGCTCAAAGCGGTTCAGGTAGTGCGGGCTGGAGCGCGGCGTGATGTGCACGCTGTCGGCCACAAACAAGAAGTCAAACCGGCCCTCTTCGGCCAGCTGCGCCTGCTGGGTGTAGAACTTGAAATTGACGCTGGCATCCGTGACCGCCTCCGGGTGGCGCCAATCGCCCCAACCTGCGCCCACACCGTGCAGCACGAATCCGAATTTGAGTTGTCTGGCCATGGGGACGCTTTCCGAGGAGTTGAAGAAATCCCCACCTTACCCACGCGCCCTGTGCGGGGGAACGAAGGGTTTCAGATATGGATATGCGGGCAGTACGGCCCCTCAAATCACATAGTTGATCGCGGCCCCATTTCCCGCCAGCGCCTGCTCCACCGCCCCCCGGTCCAGCGTGGGCGCAAACGATTCGATAAACGCATACACGTAGCCGCGCAGATAGGCCCCACGCCGCACGGCCAGCTTGGTCATGTTGATGCCGAACAGGTGGCCGGCATCGACGGCACGCAGGGCCAGGTCGCGTTCGGTTTCAAAAGCGATAGAGGCGACGATGCCTACGCCCATGCCTAGCTCCACATAGGTTTTGATCACGTCGGCATCCATGGCGGCGATGGCGATGTGGGGCACCAGTTGCTGCTGCGCAAAGGCCTGGTCGATGCGGGTGCGGCCGGTGAAGCCGTTGTCGTAGGTAATCAGCGGGTAGCGGGCCAGGTGCTCCAGCGTCAGCGGGCCGTCCAGCAGGGCGTGGCCGGGTGGCACGATGACCGAGTGCGTCCAGGGGTAGCAGGGCAGAGCGACCAGCTCGTCGTATTGCGTCAGCGCTTCGGTGGCAATGCCGACGTCGGCCTCGCCGGACAGCAGCATTTCGGCCACCTGCGCGGGCGAGCCCTGGTGCAGGTGCAGCGTCACGTTGGGGAACTGGCTGCGAAACTCCTGCACCGCCATGGGCAGGGCGTAGCGGGCCTGCGAATGGGTGGCAGCAATCGACAGCAGGCCGCTTTGCCGCGAGACGAATTCTTCCCCGGCTTTGCGCAGGTTGCTGCTGTCGAGCAGCATGCGTTCGATGATGGGCAGCACGTGGCCGCCGGGGTCGGTCAGGCCGGTGAGGCGTTTGCCTGCGCGCACAAACAGTTCGATGCCCAGCTCTTCTTCCAGCTCTCGGATCTGGCGGCTCACGCCGGGCTGCGAGGTGTGCAGCACGTTGGCCACCTCGGTCAGGTTAAAACCGCGTCGCACGGTCTCGCGGACGGAGCGCAATTGCTGGAAATTCATATAAGAGTGCCATTTTTAATAACTGAATTTGATTATTCGCCAAGATGGGTTTTGCACAAACTAATAAATCGTAGATTCGATATGGCGTAACTATCTGAGGGGTGGTCGGGCGTGGGCTGCATATCCTTAGGCGTTTTGCTTCGTTGGCACCGGCGGGAAGCCGTCTTACGCTCCACTCCATAGCCACACCGGATGCCCACCATGCCCCATTACCCCGCCACGTACGGCAGAGACATTGCCAGCCAGCGCGCCCACGCCATCAGCGCATTTTTGGATACCGTGCGCCACCTGCTGCCCGACCCGCAGCAGGCCCAGCCCGCGCAGTTGGCCGCGGTGGCCCAGGCGTTGGAGCAGTTGGGTCTGCGCCAGGATTTGTTTGTGCCCGCGCACTTCCCGGTGTCGGCGGCCGACCCGGCCCACATCTACCGCCTGGCCGAAGATGCCGATGGCCGCTACGCGCTGTACATCTCGGCCGCGCTGCCGGGCAAGGGCCAGCCGCCGCACGACCACACCACCTGGGCCATCATCGCCGGGGTGCAGGGCAACGAGCGCAACGTGGTCTACGGCCGCCAGCGCACCGACGACCCGGCACAAGACCGCCTGGAGCCGCTGCGCACGATTGACGTGGTACCCGGCACCTCGGTCACGCTCACCCCCGACGAGGTGCACACCATCGTGCTGCTGGACGGCGCGCCCGGCCTGCACCTGCATCTGTACGGCCTGGCGCTAGACCGCCTGGTAGACCGGGTGGTGTTTGCCGGTACCGACGGTGGCAGCTACCGCAGCTTTGCGCCGCCCGCGCTGATCCGCCATGCGCGCATCGCGCCCCAGGCTTTGCAGGCCGCGCTGGAGGACGGCGAAGAGATTGCCGTGCTGGATGTGCGCGACAAGGCCGAGCGCGCGGTGGCCCACATTCCCTATACCGTGTCGGCCCCGCTGGAGCGGCTGGAACTGTTGGTCGAGCGCCTGGTGCCCAACCGGGGCACGCGCACCGTGCTGGTCGATGCCAACGAGACCCGCGCCCACCTGGCCGCCGCCACGTTGGTGCGCCAAGGCTGGCTGAACGTGTCGGTGCTGACTGGCGGCACCGATGCCTGGTTTGCGGCCGGTTTTGCGCTGGTGGGCGGCAGCCAGCGGGTGGAAGCACTGGCGAATTGATTGCTATGTAAAAAATAGCTACTAGCGTAGGTGGTATATGCGCTAGAGGCCTATTTTGTTTAAATTGTTGTAGAGGGGAGTCACAGAGGGCAACTGTGGGAACTTGGGCTGGTGGCTTGTACTGCAGGTCACCAGCCATTTTTTTTCGGCTGACCCAGCACTACGCCACGGTGGACTACCTGCCGCACCGCCGCGTGATGCACCGCGCCACCATCGTGGGCGACAAGCCGTTTTAAGAGGCTCTACTGGCGGATGTCGGCCAGAAACTGCTGCGCCCGCGGGTGCTGCGGCTGGGAAAAGAAGTTTTGTGGCGTGGCCCGCTCCAGCACGCGGCCCTGGTCCATGAACAGCACGCGGTCGGCCACCTCGCGGGCAAAGCCCATTTCGTGGGTCACACACACCATGGTCATGCCGTCCTGGGCCAGGGAGCGCATCACCTGCAGCACCTCGCCCACCATTTCGGGGTCGAGAGCGCTGGTGGGCTCGTCAAACAGCATCAGCGGCGGGCGCATGGCCAGCGCGCGGGCAATTGCCACCCGCTGCTGCTGGCCGCCCGACAGCGCGGCGGCAAAGGCATCGGCCTTGTGTGCCAGGCCCACCCGCTCCAGCAGGCTCAGGGCTTCCTCGCGGGCCACGGCCGGACGCAGGCCGCGCAGCCGCAGCGGGGCCAGCGTGCAGTTTTGCAGTGCGGTCAGGTGCGGGAACAGGTTGAACTGCTGGAACACAAAACCTATGCCCGAGCGCAGCTGGTTCACGTCCACGCCCCGGCGGTAGATGTCCTGGCCGTCGAGTTGGATGCTGCCCGACTGGATGGCTTCCAGCCGGTTCAGCGTGCGGATCAGGGTGGACTTGCCCGAGCCGGACGGCCCGCAGACCACCACCACCTCGCCGCGCGCGATGGTCTCGGTTACGTCCACCAGGGCGTGGTAGTCGCCGTACCATTTGTTGACTTTTTGCAGCTGGATCATGCGGAAATTCTCACGGTGTGGGTGCGTTGCTCCAGCCAGTAGGCGCATCGCGACAGGCCAAAGCACAAAACAAAATAGGCCAGCGCCAGCAGGGTATAGACGGCGGTGCTCTGGGTGAACACCTGGGTGTTGATCTGCGCGGCGATGAAGGACACCTCGGTCAGCCCGATGATGTAGCCCAGCGAGGTGGCTTTGATAGTGGCCACAAACTGGTTCACCAGCGACGGCAGCATATGGCGCAGGCCCTGCGGCAGCACCACCAGGCGCATGGTGGCCAGGTAACCCAAACCCAGCGAGCGGGCGGCTTCCACCTGGCCCTTGGGAATACCCTGGATGGCCGCGCGCACGATCTCTGCCAGGTACACGCTGTCAAACACCACCAGGGCCATCAGCATGGTGCTGAACTGGTCGGTCTTGTGGCCGGTGAGGCTGGGCAGAAAGAAGTAGGCCCAGAAGATCACCATCAGCAGCGGCACACCGCGCACGATGTACACCCCGGCAGTGACCGGCCAGCGGATGCTGCGGTAGGGGCTGACCCGTGCCAGGCCCAAAGCGATGCCCAGCGGCAGCGACAACAGCAGCGCCAGCGCGGCCAGCAGCACCGTCAGCGCCAGCCCGCCCAGCGGCCCGTTCGGATACTGCCCGACCAGAAAATAGACCCAGTAGGTCTGGATAAGCTCCAACATATTCGCGGCCTTAAACGGTGCGCACCGGGTAGCGGTGGTGGTACCACGCGCCCAGTCCGGTAATGGCCAGCGACACCAGCAGGTAGGCGCTGGTGGCAAAGGCAAACGCTTCGGCGCTGCGGAAGCTGGCCGACTCGACCTTGGCGGCCTGGTACATCAGCTCGGCCACGCCGATGACGGTGGCAACGCTGGTGTCCTTCCAAAGGTTCAGGGTTTGCGACAGCAGCGGCGGTATGGTTACGCGCAGCGCCTGCGGCAGCACCACCAGGCGCATGGTGGCCAAAAAACCAAAGCCCAGCGCGCGGCTGGCCTCGGTTTGCACCAAGGGCACGGCGCGGATGCCGCTGCGGATGTCTTCGGCCATGTAGGCCGCCGTGTACAGCGTCAGCGCCACCACGGCGCTGATGGCCTCGATGTTGCGGGCGTACAGCCATTCTTTCAACGCGTCGGGCAGCAGCTCGGGCGCACCAAAATACCAGAACAGCAGGTGCGCCAGCAGCGGCACATTGCGGATACTTTCCACATACAGCCAGCCCAGGCTGCGCAGCAGCCTTACAGGCGACAGGCGCAGCAAGGCGATGGCCGCACCCAGTGGCAGCGCCAGCACCAGCGTGATGCCCGCCAGTTGCAGCGACAGCAGAAAACCGCTGACCAGCCAGTCGTGGTATTGCCCGGCGCGCAGCAGATTCAGATCAAAATTCAGCATAAAAATGGGAACAGGCCGCAACAGCGGCCTGTTTTAGATACCGAAAGGTTTAGATCTGGTCGCTGTCGATTTTGAAGGTGCGCTTGTCGAACTGCAGCTTGGTCTCCGGTCCGTACCATTTGACGAACAGCTTGTTGGCATCGCCCGAGCTTTCCAGGTCGCGCAGCACGCCGTCCACCACGGTTTTCAGGCCTTTCTCACCCTTTTTCAGGCCCAGTGCCAGCGGCTCCACGCTGATGCTTTGCGACAGGATGGCGTAGTCTTTCTTGGCGGCGCCCAGCTTGGCGTGGTCGTTGATCAGCGAGGCTTCGTCGTTCACGTAGCCCACGCCTTTGCCCTGTTGCAGCGCCAGAAAGGCCTGCTGGGTGGTTTCGAAGGTCACCACCTCCACGCCGGGTACGGCTTTGCGGATGTTGGGCTCTTGCGTGCCGCCCTTGACGGTCAGCACTTTCTTGCCGCCAAGTGCGGGCAGGTCGGTGATGCCGCTGCTGGTCTTGACCAGTACCTTTTGGCCGGTGACGAAGGTGGTCAGCGAGAAATCGATCTGCGCTTCACGTTCCTTGTTGTGTGTCAGCGAGGCGGCCAGAATGTCCACCCGGCCCTGCTGCAGCTCGGGGATGCGCGCGGCCACGGCCAGTTGTTTGAACACGGGCTTCACGCCCAGCTTCTTGGCGATGGCATTGCCGATGTCCACCTCGTAGCCAACGATCTCGCGGGTCTTGGGGTCGACAAAGCTATTGGGCTCGTCGGTGCCGAGCACGCCGATAACGATCTCGCCTTTCTTCTTGATGTCGTCCAGCTGGTCGGCCAAAGCCGACTGGGCAAACATGGAGGTGGCGAGTACGGCGGCCAAAAGAACGGAGGGGCGGAACTGCATTGTGAGAGCTACCTGTAAGTGATGAGGAGCCCGAATGTAGAGAAGCAAATCGCTGCTGTGAACGAAGCATTTGAGATATGTAAACGGGAAAACCGCATAACGGTGCTTAGACAGATTGCTTGTTTGCAGCGGATTTTTAAGTCGTTTGTGCGCACGTGCTTTCCCCCTAGAGTGGTCGTTTTTAGCTCTTTGGAAAGCACCGCCATGCCCTCTATTTACGCCGACAACTCCCTGTCGATTGGCCGCACGCCGCTGGTGCGCCTGAACCGCATCACCGACGGTGCCGCCGCCACGGTGCTGGCCAAGATCGAGGGGCGCAACCCGGCGTATTCGGTCAAATGCCGCATCGGCGCAGCGCTGATCTGGGACGCGGAAAAGCGCGGCCTGCTGGGGCCGGGCAAGGAAATCATCGAGCCTACCAGTGGCAACACCGGCATCGCGCTGGCCTTTGTAGCGGCCTCCAAGGGCATTCCTATCACCCTGACCATGCCCGAGACCATGAGCATCGAGCGGCGCAAGATCCTGCTGGCCTATGGTGCCAAGCTGATCCTGACCGAAGGTGCCAAGGGTATGAAGGGCGCCATTGCCAAGGCCGAGGAAATCGCCGCCAGCGACCCCAAATACGTGTTGCTGCAGCAGTTCAAGAACCCGGCCAACCCGGCCATCCACGCTACCACCACCGGCCCCGAGATCTGGCAGGACACCGACGGCAAGATCGACATCCTGGTGGCGGGCGTCGGCACCGGCGGCACCATTACCGGCGTGTCCAGCTATATCAAGCAGATCCAGGGCAAGGCGATCATTTCGGTGGCCGTGGAGCCCACCGCCAGCCCGGTGCTGACGCAGACCCGCGCCGGTGCAGAAGTCAAACCCGGGCCGCACAAGATCCAGGGCATCGGTGCCGGTTTTGTGCCCGACGTGCTGGATCTGTCGCTGGTGGATGCGATCGAGCAGGTCAGCAATGAAGAAGCGGTGGACTACGCGCGGCGCCTGGCCCGCGAGGAAGGCATTCTGGCCGGCATTTCCTGTGGAGCGGCCGTGGCGGCGGCGGTGCGCTGGGCCAAGAAGCCAGAGAGCGAAGGCAAGACCATCGTGGTGGTGCTGCCGGATTCTGGTGAACGCTACCTCAGCTCGGTGCTGTTTGAAGGCGTGTTTGATGCGGCAGGCCAGGCCGCGTAGCCACTCCCGCGGCCTGCCGTCTCAAGCATAGGTATCCACCAGCGCACCCAGGCCCGGGCTGGGCTTGCGCTGCTGGGCTGCGGGCGTTGCGGGAGCGGGAGGGGTGTTTTTTTGCTGTTTGAGCGCCTGCTCCTGCTGGCTTTGCTGCTGCAGGGCGGCGATCTGCTGCTGCAGCATCTGGATCATGGCCTGCAGTAAGGTGCTCTTGGTCATTTTGGCTTTGGCATCCAGGTCGCTGGAGGCGACGTCTTTCAGCTCGGTCGTCAGCTTCTGGATCTGCTGTTGCAGCTTGGCGATGGCGCTGGCCGACCCGCTGCTGGACGAGGAAACGGAAGAAGATGAAGTGCTTGACGAGACATTCATGTAAGCCATATCGGCGGTTTTTGCGCGGACTTAAAAAGAATGGGCAAGAGAGCATCAAAATGCTCAGACCGTGAACCCTTAGGCAGCCAATTCCGCCGCTACGCCCTCGCCAAAGTAAAAAGACTGGATGTCGGAGCGTTGCCGCAACTGCGCAGCGCTGCCGGTCAGCACGGCGACCCCGGTGTCCAGCACCGTGGCCCGGTGGGCATATTGCAGCGCTACGGTGGAGTTTTGCTCGGCCACCAGAATGGTCAGGCCCTCGTCTTGGTTCAGCCGTTGCAGCTGCCGAAAGATGTTTTGCACCACCAGTGGCGCCAGGCCCATGGAGGGTTCGTCCAGCACCAGCAGGCGCGGGCGTGACATCAGTGCGCGGCCTATCGCCGTCATCTGCTGCTCACCACCAGAGGTCAGTCCGGCCAGGGCGCGGCGCTTGTCCCGCAGGTGCGGAAAGATGGCGTACACGCGTTCCAGGTCTTGCGCCAGCTCGGCCCGGCTGGAGCTGCGGCCCAGGCCGCCGGTCAGCAGGTTTTCTTCCACCGTCAGGCTGCGGAAGCAGTGCCGACCCTCCAGCACCTGCACCAGGCCCAGCCGCACCAGGGCGGTTGGGCTGGTGCGGGATACGTCGTGCCCGTCGAACGCAATGCTGCCCGCCGTTACCTTGCCGCGCTCGGCCGGCAGCAGGTTGGACACCGCCTTCAGCGTGCTGGACTTGCCCGCACCGTTGGCGCCCAGCAGGGCGTGGATTTCGCCCGCCCGCACATCGAGGCTGACGCCGCGCAAGGCGACGATGGCGTTTTGGTAGACCGCCTCTACGGCTTGGAGCTGCAGCATGTGTGTTGCCGGTTTAGTCGTTGATGCTGGTGCGCACCTTGATGTTTTTCTCCTTGGCGTAGGCCAGGAACGACTTCTCGATAATGGGGCGCAGCAGCTTCCAGTCCGGCGCGATCCAGTCGGACACGCCGTTCCACTTGGTGCCATCCCACTGCTGGAAGGCCACGCGGCCATCGCCTTCGTGGTTGTCCCAGGTCACGTTGATGGAATGGAACAGGCCTTTGGCACCCAAAGCGGCGGCGCGGGCTTCGTCGATCTTCAGGTTCTCCAGGCCCCAGCGGATTTCATCACCCGTGAGGGTGCGCTTGCCGAACTTGGCCTGGGCGATGCGGATGGCTTCCACGTTCAGGATGCCGTTCAGAATGCCCAGGTTGTGGTAACGGGTGCCGATGCGTTTTTTGTCTTCCAGATTGCCCTTACCCGCGTCGTACACGGTTTTTACGATGTCTTGCACCACCGGGTACTGGGCACCGGCAGACACGCTGGTGATGGCCACATAGCCCTTGGCGGCGTCGCCCGCAGGAATCACGTCTTCTTCCGAGTTGGACCAGACGTTGCCGATGATGTGGTCGGCTGGAAAGCCGGTTTTCTGCGCGGTCTTCAAGGCCACCGGATTCATCACGCCCCAGCCGCGCAGCACCACGTAGTCGGGCTTGGCACGGCGGATGGTGAGCCACTGCGACTGCTGTTCGTTGCCAGGATGCGGCACTTCGATCTGCTGCACGGTAAATCCGTATTTCTTGGCCAGCAGCTCATAGATGGGGATGGTCTCTTTGCCGTACGGCGAGCCGTGGTACAGCACCACGATCTTCTTGCCTTTCAGCTTGGCCTCACCACCTTCTTTACCCGCGATGTAGTTGACGATGCCCGAGGTCTCGCTGTAGGGGTTGAGCAGCAGCGGAAAGACGTATTTGAAAACCCGGCCGTCGGTGGTGTCGGTGCGGCCATGGTTGATGGTCAGCAGCGGCACCTTGTCGGCGGTGACCCTGTCTATTAGCGCGTAGGCAATGCCGACCGACAGCGGGTTCCAGGCGGCGATGCCGGGGTGGGTCTTCAGGCGTTCATACACCTCTACACCGCGCTCTACCTCGTATTGGGTCTCGCCTTCCTCCCAGGTCAGCTTGACGCCGCCGACACCGCCATCGCGGATGTTGACCAGGTTCAGGTAGTCGATAAAACCACCAAAGAAGCCGGTGCCACCTGCGGCATACGGACCTACGCGGTAGCTTTGCAGCGGAAAGAATTGTTCGTCGGCTTGGGCCGCCTGCAGGCCGCTGACCGCCAGCGTAGCGGCGATAGCTGCGGTACGCAGTTTTGTGATGAATGACATGGATGAAAACTCCCGTAGATTTTTGAGTTGAAGTGCTGTTTTCAGACAGCCGGAGACAGCTTCTTCTGTAGGCGGATCCATAAGGCGGCCAGCCCCTGTGGCTCCACGATGAGAAAGAAGATGATGAGTGCGCCCAGCACGATGCGCTGGGCCATGTCGAGCACGCCCGAGTCGAACCAGTGGCCGAACACAAATATGCCGACGCGTGACAGCAGCAGCGGAAACACCACGATCAACGCGGCCCCCAGAAAGGCCCCGCGGATGGTGGCCAGGCCGCCGATGATGACGATGAACAGAATCTGGAACGAGCGGTCCAGGTTGAAGCCCGCAGGCTCCACCGTGCGCAGGTAGACAAAGGCCCACAGCACGCCCGCCACGCCCACAATGAAGGACGAAATCGCAAACGCCAGCAGCTTGGTACGCAGCACAGGTACACCGATCACCCGCGCCGCCAATGGGTTGTCGCGCACTGCAATGAAGTTGTGCCCGGTCTGGGTCTGCACCAGCCGCCAGACCAGGGCTGTGAGCACCGCCACCAGAGTCAGTGCAAACAGGTAGCGCCCGACCGGCGTGTCGAAAGTGATGCCAAACGCCTGCAGCAGTGGCGCGTCGATCACGCCGGAGGCACTGTCGTTGGTGAACCAACTGAACTTGGTCAAAGCCCACTGCACAAAGAACTGGGCCGCCAGCGTGGACACGGCCAGATAAAAGCCGCTCAGGCGCAGGCTGGGCAGACCAAACACCAGGCCCACTGCCGTGGCCGACAGCCCCGCCAGGGCGATGCTGGCCAGCAGCGGCAGCCCCGGCAGGCGCAGGTTGAAGTTGTAGGCCGCAAAGGCGCCTACGGCCATGAAGGCGGCCGAGCCCAGCGACAACTGGCCCGCGTAGCCAGTCAGCACGTTTAACCCAACGCCCGCCAGCGCCAGCGCCAGAAAAGGGATCAGGATCGCGTCGAACAGATAGGCCGTGCCCAGCAGCGGTACCAGGCCGTAGGCCACCAGTAGCAGCACCAGCGGTGCGACCCAGGCAGGCCAGGCTTTGGTTTGCAATGTGCTCATGCCCGCTCCACCAGTTTTTGGCCGAACAGGCCTGCGGGGCGTACCAGCAGAAAGGCCAGTGCCGCCACGTAGGCAAACCAGCTCTCGATGCCACCGCCCACGAACGGGCCCAGATACACCTCCGCCAGCTTCTCCAGCGCGCCGATCAGCAGGCCGCCCACAATCGCGCCCAGGATGGAGTCAAAGCCGCCCAGCATCAGCACCGGCAGCGCCTTGAGCACCACCAGCGACAGCGAAAACTGCACGCCCAGCCGCGCGCCCCACAGCAACCCCGCCACCAGCGCAATCGTGCCCGCGGTAGCCCACACCGTGGCCGCAATGCGCGGCAGGCGCAGGCCCACGGCGATGGCCGCAAAGCTGTCGTCGGCCACGGCGCGAAAGGCCAGGCCGGTGCGGGTGTAGCGAAAGAAGGCTGACAGCAGCGTTACCATCAGGCCCGCCGTGGCTGCCGCAAACAGGTCGAAGGTGGACACCATGATGCCGAAGAACTCCAGCGGCGTGTCGGCCACCCCCAGCTCCAGCGCATGCACCTGTGTGCCCCACAGCAGCTGTGCCACGCCTTCGATCACATACGACAGGCCCAGCGTGGCCATGAACAAGGTGATCGGCGGCTGGTTCACCAGTGGGCGCAGCACGGCGCGCTCGATCAGCAAGCCCAGCGCCACCATCAGCGCGAAGGTCAGCAGCAGCGCCAGCGCAAACGGCATGCCGCGCTCGACCAGGCTAACGAAAGTCAGGGCGGCAAACAGCAGTTGCGCACCCTGCGCAAAATTGAGTACGCCCGAGGTCTTAAAGATCAGCACAAAGCCAATCGCCACCAGCGAATACATCACGCCGGAGAGCAGGCCGCCGACCAGCACCTCGGCAAAGAAAGCGAAGTCAAAGCCTTCCATTACGCCAGTACCTCTTCTGCATGGGCCACACCGAGGTAGGCGTCGATGACCGCCGGGTTCGCGCGCACCTCGGCGGGTGTGCCGTCTGCTATCTTGCGGCCATAGTCAAGCACCGCTACCCGGTCCGACAAGCCCATGACCACGCCGATGTCGTGTTCGATCAGCAAAATGGTGGTGCCGAAGCTGTCGCGTGCGGCGCGCACCAGGTGCGCCATCTCGCTTTTTTCGGTCACCGTCATGCCCGCCATGGGCTCGTCCAGCAGCAGAAGCTGGGGGCGGGCCACCAGCGCCCGCGCCAGCTCCACCCGTTTTTGCAGGCCATAGGGCAGGGTGCCTGCCAGCCGGTCGCGCACATGGTTCAGGTCCAGAAATCCCATGACCTCGTCGGTGCGGGCCTGGGCGTCGTCGCGCTCGCGCCGGGCCCGCCCCAGGCCTATCCACTGCCCAATGAAGGTAGAGCGCACGGTACTGACCCGGCCCATCACGATGTTGTCGCGCACGGTCAGGCCTTTGAACAGAGCCAGGTTCTGAAAAGTGCGCGCTACACCCAGGCGCGCCAGCCGCGCGGTAGGCACCTGGGCAAAGCGTTTACCGACTATGCAGACCTGGCCCTGGTCGGGCCGGTACAGGCCGCTGATGACGTTCACCAGCGAGCTTTTGCCCGCGCCATTGGGGCCGATCACCGCGCGGATTTCTCCGGCGGCAATCGACAGGTCCACGCCCGCCAGTGCGGTCACGCCGCCAAACGACAGGTGGATGCCTTGCAGTTGCAGCACCGGTGCGGCTACCTGCGCTGCGGCCTGGGGGCGCGCCGACGGTGCAGCTGGGATGGTACGCGGCAGCCCGGCAGGCGCGAGGCGGTCAAAGGTGGCGCTGGACATCGGTGAATCCTCAGGCCACGGCTTCCAGGGCCGGCTCGGCCTGCTGCTGCACCTGGGCTGCTTCGAGGATGCGCACCAGCGGCAGCACCTTCTGGCCGAAGTACTCCACCTCTTCGATAAAGTGCAGAAAGCCCGCCAGCACCAGGTCCACGCCGATGGCCTTCAGTGCCACGATGCGCTCGGCGATCTGCTGCGGCGTGCCGATCAGGTTGGTGCGGAAGCCATCGTTGTACTGCACCAGGTCTTCAAAGGTCGATTTAGCCCAGTTGCCTTCGCCTTCAGGCGATGCCTTGCCAGCCTGTTTGGCCGCGTCGCCAAAGGCGTGTACGGCTTCCACGTGGGCGTGTTTGATGATGTCGGCCAGCACAGCTCTGGCTTCTTCCTCGGTATCGCGGGCGATGACGAAGGCGTTCACGCCTATGCGCACCTTGTGGCCGTTCTTCGCGGCTTTGGCCTGGATGTCGTCGATCTGCTCTTTCAGCTTGTCGGGCGTGTTGCCGTTGGTGAAGTACCAGTCGGACACGCTGGCCGCGTTGTCGCGTGCCGCCCGCGAGCTGCCGCCCTGGAAGATCTCGGGGTGCGGCTTCTGGATGGGCTTGGGGCTTAGCGTGTAGTTGTTGAAGCGGTAGAAATCGCCCTTGAAGGTGAAGTTGTCTTGCGTCCAGATGCCTTTCAGCGCCTGGATGAACTCGTGCGAGCGGCGGTAGCGTTCGTCGTGTTCCAGCCAGGGCTCGCCAATCGCCTGGAACTCGCCCTTGAACCAGCCGCTCACCACGTTGATGGCGATGCGGCCCTTCGAAATATGGTCGATGGTGGCAATCTGCTTGGCCACTACGGCGGGGCTCCAGGGGCCGGGCAGGATGGCGGCCAGCACTTTCAGCTGGGTGGTGGCGTGCAGCAGCGCCTGGCTGAACGACACCGATTCGTGCTGGTACTCCGCACCGTAGCCTGCGGTAAAGCGGATCTGGGTCAGCGCGTATTCAAAGCCGGATTTTTCTGCCGTCTGGGCTAGCTTCTGGTTGTATTCCAGGCTCCAGTCGGTGCGCTGCGGGATGGTACTGACCACCAGGCCGCCGCTGACATTGGGCACCCAGTAGGCGAATTTGACGGCGGCGGGGGTAACAGTGGCGTGGCTCATGGAGTGGTTCCTTTCGGTGGGTACAGGGGTTTCAGGCAGCGGCGGTTTCACGTGCGGCCACCGGGGTCTGCACCAGTTGCGCCAGTTGCGGCACAGCGCGTTCAATTGCCAGCGCGATGCGCTCTTTCAGCGCCGGGCTACTGACCTCGTAGCCGTCGAAGTCCTTCTCTACCGCGTACACGCCGATGGGCAGGGTGCGGGCCTGGAAGAAGCTGAACAGCGGGCGCAACTGGTGGTCGATCACCAGCGCATGGCGGTCGCTGCCGCCGGTGGCGGCCAGCAGTACCGGCTTGTCGGTCAGCGCCTCGTGGTGCACAAAGTCGAACAGGTGCTTGAACAAGCCGGTGTACGACGCGCGGTACACCGGGCTGGCCACGATCAGCAGGTCGGCCGATTCGATGGCGGCAATCTCTGCTTCCACGTGGGCGGGCAACTGGTTGCGGTACAGGGCGCCGGCAAACTGCGGGCCGATATTGCCTAGCTCGATCAGATGCACGTCGATAGGCAGGGCATCGCCCAGCGCCGACAAGAGTTCTTGCACCAGCACCAGGGTGCGGGAGGGGCGCTGCAAACCACCGGATACAGCCACGACTTTGAGTTTCTTCACCATTTTGATATGACCTCTGTTTGGAAGCCGCAACCTATTTGCAGCACATTGGCTATATGCGAATGGCGTGCCAAGATTTTTTATATATAAATCAATGGCTTACGTAAATACGGGTGGTTTTGGCCATGCCTGTTTTGCAGCATGCTGCGGATGCCGTGCTGCTGGCGCAGCAGGCCAGGCCGCATAGTTGGTTTGCGCGCATGCTTATGTTGTCTTTGGCTGCTGCTTGCGCAGCATGTGGGGTGGTTTTGCTGGTAGCGCAGCAGTGGCGTACATGAGCGTTATTTGCTATTTAAAAAGTAGCTGCTGGCGTAGGTACTACCTGCGCTAGAGGGCTAAAAAGCTTGTAATTTTGTAGCTGTTACCCCTTCGCGCGGCCAGAACGCGCACCTTGCAGCAGCAGTGCAGCCTTGGGGTGTGACTCAAATCCCCATTGAAAAAGCCATCCAGCGCAATAGCTACGCGCGTGAATGGCTTTGAGAAGTAGAGCGGCTCTTACGACAGCGCTACTTCAGCCTCGGTCTGGGTCTGCTTCCTTTCCTCCCCTTCCTTTCGCTTGAACCGTTCAATATCTCGGTACTGGTGCGCGGGGTGGCTCTCGGGCAGCAGGGGGCCGTCGCCAAACAGTTTTTCGCGCAGCGTGCCGGGCTTGTAAGCCGTGGGATAGACGCCGCGCTGCTGCAGCTCGGGCACCAGGTGGGTGACGACGTCTTCAAAGGTCTCATGCGCAATGGCGTAGGCTAGGTTGAAGCCGTCGATGTCGGTGGCTTCCACCCATTGCTGCAGGATGTCGGCTACGGTGGTGGCCGAGCCTACGAACACCGGGCCCAGGCCGCCCACGCCGCCCCACTTCGCCAATTCCTCGATGGTCCAGGAGCGATCGCCGCCGGCTAGCACTTCCACGGCGGACAGGATGGCGTTGGTGTCCACCTTGCGCACCAGCTCGGTGGGCGCGTACTGGCCGAAGTCGATGCCGGTCCAGCCGGACATGAAGACCAGCGCGCCGTCGTACGAGGTGTGGCGTTGGTATTCGGCAAACTTGGCCTGGGCTTTGGCGTCGGTCTCGTCCACGATCACCGTCACCAGGTTGTAGACCAGCAGCTTGCGCGGGTCGCGCCCGGCCAGTGCGGCCTGCCCGCGCACGTCGCGCACATAGTTCTTCAGCACGTTTTGCGTGGGCGCGGCGACGAACACGCATTCGGCGTGCTGGGCCGCAAAGCTCTTGCCCGGGCCGGACGCGCCGGCCTGGTACAGCACCGGCGTGCGCTGCGGCGAGGGCTCGCTGAGGTGGTAGCCGGGCACGTCGAAGTACTTGCCCTTGTGGGCGATCTCGTGGATCTTTTCCGGGTGGGCGAAGATGCCCTTGGCCCGGTCGCGCACCACGGCGTCGGCCTCCCAGCTGCCTTCCAGCAGCTTGTACAGCACCTCCACGTATTCGTTGGCCACCTCGTAGCGGTTGTCGTGGCGGCGCAGGCCGCCCTGGCTGATGTTCTTGGCGCCGCTTTCCAGGTAGGAGGTGACGATGTTCCAGCCCAGCCGGCCCTGGGTGTGGTGGTCGGCAGTGGAGAGTCGCCGCGCAAAGGTGTACGGGTGCTCAAACGATGTGGACGCGGTGATGCCTATGCCCAGGTGCTCGGTCACCATGGCGATGGGCGCGGCCAGCTGCAACGGGTCGTTCACCGGGATCTGCGCGCCCTGTTGTAGCGCGTGGTAGTTGCTGCCCTTGTAGACGTCGTAGTAACCGATCACGTCGGCGATGAAGATGCCGTCGAAGAAGCCCTTCTCCAGCGTCTTGGCCAGGTCGGTCCAGTAGCGCAGGTCTTTGTACTCCCAGGACCTGTCGCGTGGGTGCGCCCACAGCCCGGGCGACTGGTGGGCCACGCAGTTCATTTCGAACGCGTTGAAGCGGATATTTCTACCCATCGCTTAGCTCCAGGCGTGGCGCGGGGCGTGCACGCCGTTCAGGTGGTAGTTGCCCATGTGGAAGTACTTCCAGCGCACCGGGTCGTGCAGGGTGTGCACCCGGGCGTTGCGCCAGTGGCGGTCCAGGTTGTGCTCGGCCAGGGTGGAACGGGTTCCGGCCAGTTCAAACAGCTTGTTGGTGGCGGCAATCGCGGCCTCGGTGGTCAGCACTTTGGCTTCGGCGGTGGCCAGGGTGGCGGCGTTGACCGTGGCCTCGTTCGGCTCAGCCAGGGCCAGGTCGATGGCGCGGCCAGCGCGCTCCAGCAGGGCTTCGGCTGCGTGCAGGCGCAGCGTGAGGTCGCCGATGGCGCTGATGGTGAATGGGTCTTCGGCGGCGGTTTCCTTGCCGCTGTCAATCCACGGGCGGCTGCGGTTCTTGACGAAGGCGATGGTCTCGGCAATCGCGCCTGCGGCAATGCCTGCGTCGATGGCGGCCTGGATGATTTGCGATATTGCGCCCGCTGCCGTGGGCCGGTCGAACGCGGCTACCGGCACCAGGCGGCTCAGCGGCACGCGCACGTCCACGATCTGGATTGAGCCCGAAGCCGTGGTGCGCTGGCCAAAGCTGGACCAGTCGTTCAGCACCGTCAGGCCGTCGGCGTTGCGGTCGGCAAAGGCCAGGTAGCCCTTGCCCTCCAGCGGGTCCACCGTGACGATGGGCACGATGTGCGCCAGCAGCGCGCCGGTGGTGTAGAACTTTTGGCCGTTGACCACCGCGGTGTCGCCCTCGATCTTGAAGGTGGTTTCGAACGCGGCCACGGTCTTGCTGTTTTTTTCCGAGAAAGCATTGCCGAAGCGTATGCCCTGTAGCACCAGGCCGAACAGCTCGGCTTGCTGTGCGGGTGTGGCATCCAACCCGATATGCGCCACCAGGGCCAGGTGGTTTTGCGTGATCTGGGCCAGGCTGGAGTCGCCCTCGGCCAGGATGCGTATCACCTGCGCCAGCGTGGCATACGACACGCCTGTGCCGCCATAGGCCTTGGGCACGTTAATGCCCCACAGCCCGCTTTGCGAGTAAGCGTCCAGCTCTGAAAGGGGTAGCAGGCCTTCGCGGTCGCGCAGGGCCGATTCGGTGCGGAATTCGGCGGCCAGGCGGTGCGCCACGGTGATGGCTTCGGCATCGTCGCGGATGACGTGGGCCGGTTGGCTGGGCCGGGGGCGGGCGGTAAACGGCGCGGTGGAGTTGACGCGGGGGCGGTCGAGGGTGGCGATGGTCATGGTGTGTCCTAGGGTGATTCTTCGGTTCAAACTTTGCGGCCCGGGCCGTTGCCGATTTGCCAGACATACGGCGGCTCGGTGCCGTTGATGCGCCAGTCGCCGACGATGCGCGACTTGTAGACGATGGGGTTGTGTGAGGCCACCACGCGGGCGTTGCGCCAGTGCCGGTCCAGCGCCTTGCTGGTGCTGGCAGCCGATGCGCCCAGCGCGTTGAACAGGTCGGTGCCCGCGCGCAGCACCAACTCGGCCACCACGATCTGCCCTTGGGCGGAGGCGATTTCGGCGTCGATATTGGCCTGGCGCTCGGTGGCTTCGTCCTGGCCTTGCACCCGGGCCTCATAGACGCGTTGGGCGGGCAGGGTGGCGCGCAGGGCGGTGGCTTCGGCCGCGTAGACCAGGGCCGAGATTTGGCCCACCACCTGCTGGATCTGTGCGTCCTGGCTCACATGCGGTGCATTGCCGGTGCTGTAGACGCGCTGGCGGTCGCGCACCTGCTGGGCCACGTCGCGCTCGATGGCGCGGCCAATACCGGCCAGCGTGGCCAGGTGGAACAGCTGGTAAAAGGCGGTTTGGTACTTGAAGCGCGTCTCGAAGGGGAAGATGTTTTCCGCGTCAATCTGTGCGTTCTGGTACACCGAGGTGCCGCTGCCGGTGGTGCGCTGGCCAAAGCCGTCCCAGTCGTCCTGCTGCTGCACGCCGGGCTGGTGGGTGCGGACCGCCGCGATCACGTCGGCGTTGTTGTCGGCGCGGCGGGCGTACAGGTCGATCCAGTCGGCAAAGATGCTTCCAGTGCTGTAGAACTTGCGGCCATTGGCCACCCATTGGCTGTTTTTTTGCGAAATTTTGGTGACCACGTCGCCAATCGCCACGGCACCCACTTCCGACCAGGCGTTGCCCACCAGCTCGCCCGCCACAAAGCGTTGGAACCACACCTCGCGCTCGGGGCTGGCCGGGGCGTTCAGCCGGTCTTCCACAAACGCAAAATGCCCGCGCAGTGCCTGGGTGACGTTGGAGTCGGCCTCGGACAGGCTAATCAGCAGCTGGAACAGCTGGGGAATGCTGGCTCCGCCGCCGCCGTGCTCCAGCGGCACCCGTACCGCACCAAAGCCGGCCTGCTTGAGCCAGGTGATGGGCTCGGTCGGCAAGATGCGCTGGCGCTCGCGCTCCAGTGCGGTGTCTGCAATGCGCTGAAATATGGGGGCGAACCTGGCGGCCAGCAGCGGGTGGTCGCTGGCGCTGGGCAGTGCGTCGTGAATGCCGGGTTGCGCAACGGCGTGCGGTGTACGGTCCATAGTGATATGCCTTCTGGGTAGAAGCCGCAAACAATTAGCGGCGTATAGGCTATATGCGAATCCTGTGCCAATATTTCCACCAATGGAATCAAGCACTTAGCTGTTGGTGGGAGTGGGGGCCTGCTGGGTTGGCAGCAGGCTGCGGCTGGGCTGCTGCGAGGGCAGCAGGGCGCGACAGGGTTCCCCACCATTTTTAAGAAAAATAGGCCTCCAGCGCAGATAGAACCTGCGCGGGTAGCTATAAAAAATGGAGTATTCGCCCTTGCACGTTGGAGTGCAGCCCGGCCCGTCTACAGGCCTGCGCGGCGGTGCAATCCGGCCAAACTGCGCTTCAACACGGCCATTCGCACAGGGTGCGGCCGCTTGCACAGCGGCGCGCCACGTTGCAGCATTACATTCGCGGCCACAGCGCTGGTACGTGGTACCAGCCCATTTATCCATTGACCGCAAGAGAGAGACACTATGAAAACCAAAGCCGCCGTCGCCTGGAAAGCAGGCGCCCCCCTGACCATCGAAACCGTGGACCTGGAAGGCCCCAAGTTCGGCGAAGTGCTGGTCGAGATCAAAGCCACCGGCATCTGCCACACCGACTACTACACCCTCAGCGGTGCCGACCCCGAAGGCATCTTCCCCGCCATCCTCGGCCACGAAGGCGCAGGCATCGTGGTCGATGTCGGCCCCGGT
>NZ_JBWMAX010000060.1:0-1797 GCF_056521385.1 Rhodoferax sp. RT5P35
CAGCGTGGGCACGCCCAGCGCCTCGGCGGCGGCCTTCAGGGCGATACCGGCCTGTATGTCTTCGGGTGTGTAACCCAGGTCCACCCCCGGCTGCACGCGGTGGAACATGGCAGGGGCCACGGCCAGGTAGCCCGCCGCCGCATAGCCATCGGCCACCGAACGGATGTGGCTGTTGATGCCAAAAATCTCCTGGACCACCACCACGGCCCCCTTGGGCGTGCCGCTGGGCTGGGCCACGTAGGCGGGCAGCACAAAGCCGTCGGCGGCGGTCAGGTGGATGGTGTTGGGCATGGAGGTCTCCTGGGACTTAAAGGGGGGCCATGGTACTGGTATCGTTCTGGGCCTACCCCAGGACTCCCGAATGACCCCACTCTCCGACCTTCCCGTACTGCTGGTCACCGGCGGCGGGCGCGGCATCGGTGCCGCCACCGCCCGGCTGGCCGCCCAGCGCGGCTACGCCGTGGCCGTCAACTACGCGCACAACGCCAGCGCCGCCGAGCAACTGGTGGCCGAGATCCGATCCCAGGGCGGCCAGGCCATTGCCCTGCAGGCCGACGTGGCCGATGAAGCCCAGGTGCTGCGCCTGTTTGCCGTCGTGGACGCACAGCTTGGCCCGCTGCGCGCCCTGGTCAACAACGCCGGGGTGGTGGACGTGCCTACCCGCGTGGAGGGCATGACCGCTGCCCGGCTGCAGCGCATGTTCAGCATCAACGCCATCGGCCCGTTCCTGTGCGCCCGCGAGGCCGTGCGGCGCATGGGCCACCAAGGCGCGCGCGATTTCGGCCCCGGCTACGGCCAGGGTGGTGCCATCGTCAACGTCTCCAGCGCCGCCTCGCGCCTGGGCTCGCCCGACCAGTACGTGGACTACGCGGCAGCCAAAGGGGCCATCGACAGCATGACCATCGGCCTGTCCAAGGAGGTGGCGGGGGAAGGCATCCGCGTCAACGCGGTGCGCCCCGGCCTGATCGAGACCGACATCCACGCCTCCGGCGGCCTGCCCGACCGGGTGCGCGACCTGTCGGCCAGCGTGCCGATGCAGCGCGGCGGCACGGCGCTGGAGGTGGCGCAGGCGATTGTCTGGCTGCTGGGGCCGGAGGCGGGTTACACCACGGGGGCGCTGGTGGATGTGTCGGGTGGGCGGTGATTAATAGGCCGTAGGCTCTGCATCCACTGTGCCCGCCCGGTCCAGGATCGCCATTGCGGCGGAAAGGCTGGAACCCGCAGCCCGCTCTTGCAAAAACTGCTGGGCGGTACTGCGCGTCGCCAGCTTTTCGGCCAAAGCAATCGCCACATACTGGTTCATCGCCACACCGTCTTTAAGGGCGGCAACGCGCAGGTTATCAAAGAGGGATTGCGGCAGGCGCAAAGCAAATAGGCGGTTCGGCATTACTGAATCGTAGTGCAAGCAGGCCGGAACGGGCTCGGTTTCTTACGCAGGCGTTAAGCTCCCCCGCTATGGACTTCAAACCCCTCATCACCCTGTTGGCCATCGTCAACCCGCTGGCCATCGTGCCGTTTTTTATCCACTACACGCAGAGCTTTTCGGAGGCGCAGCGCCGCCGCACCATATGGGTGTCGTCGTTCAGCGTGTTTGTGGTGATTGCGGTGAGCGCCCTGCTGGGCCTGCAGATTCTGGAATTCTTCAACATCTCGCTGGCCAGCTTCCAGGTGGGCGGCGGCCTGCTGCTGCTGAGCTCGTCGCTGAACATGCTCAACGCCCAGCCCGCCGAGGCCAAGTCCAACGCCACCGAACTGCAAGACGCGTCCGAGCGCGCCGCCGTGGGGGCCAGCATCGCC
>NZ_JBWMAX010000061.1:0-1768 GCF_056521385.1 Rhodoferax sp. RT5P35
GTGCT
This sequence comes from Rhodoferax sp. RT5P35, assembly GCF_056521385.1. NCBI lineage: Bacteria > Pseudomonadati > Pseudomonadota > Betaproteobacteria > Burkholderiales > Comamonadaceae > Rhodoferax > Rhodoferax sp. RT5P35. The sequence goes on from NZ_JBWMAX010000061.1 coordinate 6, forward strand.
TTTGCCTTTGAACCTCAGGGCCGGGGCCTGAATCTTGGGCGCAGCCGCCCAATGGGCAAACATCTGGCTGTACGCCGCTTCCACCTGGCGGGCAAAACCCGCCTCATCCATCAGGCGGCTGGACTGCATCTGCGAGCGCAGGGTGGCGCGCTGGTGGGCCAGGGCGGGCAGGTCGCTGGCCAGCGCCACCACTTTGTCCACGTAGTCGTCTTCGCTGTCGGCAATCCACTCGGGATGGCCCACCCCGTGCAGGATGGCGCTGCCAATACGGCCCACGCTGGGGCGGCCCGCCAGGCTCACAAACGGCAGACCCATGTAGAGCGACTCGAACAGGGTGGTGCCCGAGTTGTGCGGAAAGCAGTCCAGTCCGATGTCGATGCCGCGCAGCACATCCCAGGGCGGGCTATTAAAACCAACATCCACGCGCTCCGGATCTATGCCGTGCGCTATGAATTTTGCAATTGCGGCCTGCTGGACGCTGGCATCTTTGAACGAGCTGCTGTCGATCACCAGCCGCGCCGTGGGCAGGCGCAGCAGAATGGCGGCCCAGACGCGGATGGTGCGGTGGTTGATGCGCACGCCGCGTGTCAGCGTGCCCAGGGTCAGGTAGCCGCGCTCCAGGGCGGGCAAGGCATTGACCTCGCCCATGGACGGGCTGGGACGGTAAGCGGTGTAGCTACCGGGCAGCCGCCACGGCTTTTCGGAAAACAGGTGCTCGCAGCCCGCGGGTGCGCTGGCCGCGTCGGTCAGGTAGTAGTCGATGGCCTGCAGGCCGGTGGTGTAGCCGTAGCCCATCCAGCTCAACGCGACCGGGGCCGGTTTCAATGCGAATACGCCCAGCCGGTTGCCCGCCGTGTGGCCCGCCAGATCGACCAGGGCGCCCCCGTGCGGGTGCTGGCCGTGCTGGCCGCCCAGCGCCTGCCGGGCCGCTGGGCCCAGGTGGCCACCGCCAAAGAGCAGGGTTTTGACATCCAGTGGCCCATCGTGCGCGGCGTGTACCTGGGCCCGCAGGTGCCCGAACCGCAGGTGCGCGCCTGGACCGAAGCCCTGGCCCGCGCCGCCGCCCACCCCGCCCTGCCGGGGCAACTGGCGCAGGTCGGCCTACAACCCGGCTGGGCCAGTGGCCCCGCACTGCAAGCCCTGCTGGAGCGCCAAACCGCCGACTACCAGCAGCTCGCCGCCAGCTTTGGGTTGGCCCGGCGGGCACCTTGATTGCTATTGAAAATGTAGCTTGTCACGCTGATGGATTAAGCGCTAGAGGCCGATTTCACTCCAAAGCCGAAACCTGCACCTTCCCCGTGGTGTAGAAAGCCTGCAGGTTCGCCAGGGTCAGCGCTTCCATGGCCTGGCGGGTTTCGCGGGTGGCGCTGGCGATGTGCGGCAGCAGCACCACGTTGTCCAGCGCCATCAGCTCCGGCGGTACATGGGGTTCGTCGGCGTACACCTCCAGCCCGGCCCCGGCGATGCCACCGGTTTGCAGGGTCTGTACCAGGGCCGCCTGGTCCACCACCGAGCCGCGTGCCACGTTGACCAGAAAGCCGTCCGGCCCCAGCGCTTGCAGCACTTCGGCGTTGACCAAATGGTGGGTGGACGCGCCCCCGGCGGCGATCACCACCAGGGTGTCGGCCCAGCGCGCCAGCTCCACCAGCGCGGGCTCGAACTGCCAGGGCACACCGGCCACCGGCTTGCGGTTGGTGTAGCGGATCTGCATGTCAAAGCCGGTGGCACGCTGGGCCACGGCGCGGCCAATGCGGCCCAGGCCC
>NZ_JBWMAX010000062.1:0-1762 GCF_056521385.1 Rhodoferax sp. RT5P35
TGGACCGCGAGGCGCTGGAGCAAACCGCCGCCTTAGGGCGTGCCGTGTACTTCAGCCGCTCGCGCCAGCGGCTGTGGTTCAAAGGTGAAGAATCGGGCCATGTGCAAACCGTGCACGAGATCCGGCTCGACTGCGACAACGATGTGGTGCTGCTCAAGGTGACCCAGCTCGGCCACACCCCCGGCATCGCCTGCCACACGGGCCGCCACAGCTGCTTTTTCAGTGTGCTGGACACCGATGCCGCAGGCGAAAAAGCCTGGAAGGCCACCGAACCGGTCTTGAAAGACCCGGAATCCATCTACAAGTAATGGCCATGACTTCTAACGACTCCCTGGCCCGGCTGGCCGCCACCATCGAAAGCCGCAAGGCGGCTAACGGTGGCGACCCCAGCGCCAGCTACGTAGCCCGCCTGCTGCACAAGGGGCCGGATGCCTTCTTGAAAAAAATTGGTGAAGAGGCCACCGAGGCCGTGATGGCTGCCAAGGATGCCGAATACGGCGGCAACACCCCCGCGCTGCAAGCCAAGCTGGTGGGTGAGGTGGCCGACCTGTGGTTCCATTCCATGGTGGCGCTGGCGCACTTTGGCCTCAGCCCCGCCGACGTGCTGGCCGAGCTGGAGCGCCGCGAAGGCACCAGCGGCATCGAAGAAAAAGCCTTGCGTAAAGTTTTAAACCGAGAAGCGGAGTCTCCATGAACGACATCATTGACGTGCGCGCCATCGATAGCGAGAAAGCCCAGGGCTTGAAAACCGTGGGCTGGATCAGCTATTTGCTGCACCTGGTCGTGGCGGTGGGCGCAGTGGTGCCGGGCGCGCAGCCGGGCGCGCTGCTGCTGATCGTGGCGCTGGTGATCGACCTGGTGAAGAAGAGCGAGGCCGAAGGCACCTGGCAGGCCAGCCATTTCAGCTGGCGCATCCGCTCGGTGCTGTGGGCCGGGGTGTTGTACGTGGTGACGGCACCGCTGTGGGTGCTGTTCATCTTGCCCGGCTGGATCGCCTGGGGCCTGATTTCGCTGTGGTTTTTGTACCGCATCGTGCGCGGTATGGTGGCCATGAACGCCAGCAAGCCTGTGGGAGACGCGGCATGAGCGTGCTGGCCCACGACCCGAATTGCCTGTTCTGCAAAATCATTGCAGGCCAGATTCCGTCCAAAAAAGTCTATGAAGACGAAGAACTTCTGGCCTTCCACGACATCCATCCCTGGGCACCGGTGCACTTTTTGCTGATTCCCAAACTGCATATCCCGTCGATGGCGCAGGTGCAGCCCGAGCACACCGCCCTGCTGGGGCGCATGATGGTGCTGGCCCCGCAACTGGCGGCGCAAGAAGGCTGCAGGCCCTACCCGCAAGGGGGGTTTCGGGTGATGGTGAATACAGGGGATGATGGCGGGCAGGAAGTGCACCATCTGCATGTGCACGTCATTGGCGGGCCGCGCCCCTGGCTCAAGGGTTAGTGCCACGGCAAGGGGCAATAGGGAGTCGGGCGTGGACCGTCATCTGCGCCGTCTAAAATCAGAAACACTTTGTTAGGAGTTATTCCATGGGTTCATTTTCTATTTGGCATTGGTTGATCGTGTTGTTGATCGTGGTGATGGTGTTTGGCACCAAGAAGCTGAAGAACATGGGCAGCGACCTTGGTGGCGCGGTCAAAGGCTTTAAAGACGGCATGAAAGACGGCTCTGCGTCGCCCGACGACGACAAGCCCACCGCCCAGGTGTCGGCCAGCGCGGCAGCGGCTGCGCAAAAGAACACCATCGACGTTGAA
>NZ_JBWMAX010000063.1:0-1760 GCF_056521385.1 Rhodoferax sp. RT5P35
GGGCGCTGCTGCTGCCCCTGGCCATGCCGGCCTATGTGGTGGCCTATGCCTATACCGACTTTTTGCAGTACAGCGGCCCGGCCCAGACGGCACTGCGGGCCATTACGGGCTGGCAGGGCCGCATGCTGCCCGAGGTGCGCAGCCTGGGCGGCGCGGTGTTGGTGTTTGTGGTCACGCTCTACCCGTATGTGTACCTGCTGGTGCGGGCGGCGCTGGCCGAGCGGGCTGCGCACTTGATGGAGGCCGCCCGCATGCTGGGTGCGCCGCTGGGCCGCCGCGTGCGCAGCGTGGCTTTGCCGCTGGCGCGTCCGGCAGTGGCGGCCGGGGTGGCGCTGGCGCTGATGGAGACGCTGGCCGACTTTGGCGTGTCCAGCTACTTCGGCATCCAGACCTTCACCGCGGGCATCTACAAGGCTTGGCTGTCCATGGACAACCCGGTGGCGGCGGCGCAACTGGCCTGCGCGCTGTTGACCGTGGTGGCCGTGCTGTTGGCGCTGGAGCGGCGGGCCCAGCAGCGCATGCGATTCAGTGCGGCCAAGGGCAGCCGCGCGGGCAGTGCCGAGGCACGGCGTGTGGTGTTGGTGGGCTGGCAGCGGGTGCAGGCGCAGGCGCTGTGCAGCCTGCCGGTGCTGCTGGGCTTTGTGCTGCCAGTGCTGTTCATGCTGCGCCCGCTCTACCAGGGCTGGCAGTCCGAGGACGCGCCGCTTCCCTGGGCGCGTTTTGGCCATTGGGCCTGGAACAGCCTGCAACTGGGCGGTATGGCCGCTGTGCTGGCCGTGGGGCTGGCGCTGCTGCTGGCGTTTGCGTCGCGCCCGGCCTCGGCCCGGATGGCACGCGGTGTGTTGCAGGTGGCCAGCCTGGGCTATGCGATTCCGGGGGCGGTGGTGGTGGTGGGGCTGCTGCTGCCGGTGGGCTGGCTGCAGGCGGCGCAGCCGGGCTGGGGCGTGGGTTATGTGCTGACGTCTACCGTACTGGGGGTGCTGTGGGCGTACTTGGTGCGGTTTTGCGCGGTGGCCCTGCAAAGCGTGCAAAGCGGCTACAGCCGGATTCCGCTCAGTTTTGACGAATCTGCGCGCATGCTGAATGTGACCGGCTGGGGTCTGCTGCGGCGGGTGCACTGGCCCTTGCTGCGCCGCTCCACCGGGGTGGCGGCCTTGCTGGTGTTTGTGGATGTGATGAAGGAGCTGCCCGCCACTCTGGTGCTGCGGCCATTCAACCATGACACGCTGGCGGTGATGGCCTACCAGTTGGCCCGCGACGAGCGCCTGGGGGAGGCGGCGTTGCCCTGCCTGGCCCTGGTCGCGGTGGGACTGCTGCCGGTGCTGCTGCTGAGCCGCTCCCTGAACCGTTCGGCATAAAAAAACCGCTGGGCTAGCAGCGGTTTTTAAGGGTTTAGGACTTACGCAAGTTCCCCCTGTAAGCCCGAAGGGCGATACAAGGGCGCTGCGTAAGTCCTAGGGTTATAGGTGCTTATTTGTAACCCACGCGGTCCAGCATCTGCTGCACCTTGACCTGGTTCATACCCACCACGCTGATCGGGATGGTTTCGCTCTTGAAGCTGCCGCCGGTCATGGTTTGCAGGGCCGGGTTGTTGACCTGTACACCTTTGGCGGTGGGCCATTCGTTGTTGCCGTTGGCAAAGTAGTTTTGCGCCTCGGCGCTGGCTAGATACTCTAAAAACTTCACGGCGTTGGCCGGGTTTTTGCTGTTTTTGGCCATGCCGCCACCGGCGATATTGACGTGTGTGCCCCAGCTGCTTT
>NZ_JBWMAX010000064.1:0-1745 GCF_056521385.1 Rhodoferax sp. RT5P35
TCACAGGCCGCCACCGCGTTTTTGTTTGCGTGTGACTTGCGACGAAGGGCGTTGAGGGTAAGCCTTCTGGCTGGGGAATATTCCCTGGCCCTGAAGGAGATGTGCCATGCCCCCCTTACGCCAACGCATGAAAGAGGCGATGGTGTTACGCGGCTTCAGTCCGCGCACCCAAGACAGTTACCTGGATGCCATCTACGGAATGGCCAAGTTCTACCGGCGTGACCCCGCCGAGTACAGCGCCGCCGAGGTGCAAGCCTACTTGCTGCACATGGTGCAAGAGCGCCAGCTCTCCTACAGCACCATGAACCAGGCGGCCTGCGCGGCACGGTTTCTGTACGAGAAGGTTTTAGGCCACGGCCGCGAACTGTTCCAGATCCCGATGACCAAAGTACCCGCCAAACAACCCGAACTGCTGGCCCGTGAAGAAATTGCCCGGCTGTTCGCCAACTGCTCGCACCCCGTGCACCGCATGCTCTTGCAAACCATGTACGCCGCAGGCCTGCGCGTGTCCGAAGCCTGCGCCTTGCGCGTAGGCGACATCGACATCCGCAGTGGGTGATCAACACACTGTTCCGTTGCACCGCACAAACCCTGGGTGACTTCGCCGCCAACCCGCGCTGGATGGGTATATCCGGCGGCACCCCAGCCTTCAGCCTGGTGTTGCATACCTAGACGCAGGACTTGCGCCGCCATATCCACCTGCATGCGGTGATGGCTTGCGGGGTGCTGGCAAAGGATGGTGATGGAGGCAAGCGGTGGCACGTTCCCGCACGCCAGCCGGACTTCCTGTTCCCCGTGCATGCGCTATCTGCGGTGTTTCGGGGCCAGTTCATGGCGGCGCTGGCTGTGGCACACCGTGACCACACGCTAGACCATGATCCGCAGGGCAACACCGCCGACTGGAGCCAGCGCCAGCAGCAGCTGTACCGCCATCCGTGGGTGGTGTACGCCAAAGCCCCGCTGGGCGGCCCGGCCCAGGTACTGGAGTACCTGAGTCGCTACACCCACCGTACGGCGATCGGGAACGCGCGCATCCGTGGCGTGGACGCAAACGGGGTGGCGTTCACGGTGCGTGCCAATGACCACGGCGGCAAACGCTTGGTCCGGCTACCAGGGGCGGAGTTTGTACGCCGCTTGCTGCTGCATGTGCTGCCCACCGGGGTTAAACGAATTCGGCATTACGGCGTGCTGGCTGCCAGCTGCAAGGGGGTCAAGTTGGAGGCAGCACGGCTGGCGCTGCTTATGCCTGCGCGCAACCCCTAGGCGGTCGAGTCGGTGCGGGACTTCATGGCGCGGGTGGCTCAGTTGAATGTGCAACTGTGTCCGTGCTGCAAGAGCAGCCCGTTGCATGTTGTCGCGGTGCTGGCGGGGCAGAAGTGGCTGCCGGGACCTGACCACACGGGGCCAGTCGATTGCCGAGGGCCGCCGTGAGAGATGTACAAGGTTTGGGGATCGCAGTTTGCAGAGCATCCGCTAGGGTGTTGGGGGAAATGCTGTGCCTGCTCTCCAGTACAGCCTGCCTACACGCATCAAACTTGTATGCCCAAGCCGTGGGGAGGCTGATCATGGTGGCTTGGGTCATGCATTACATAAATACCGGGGCCGATACGTCCAGCGCTGGGCCATAATTTGAATGTATCGGGGAGGTGGGTTCGAATAATCCCCTATGCTTTCATCTCCCTTTTACCAACAGCCATCCTGGGCGTTGGTTCAGTCCAACAAGGTTTATCTGCCGCGTATGAACA
>NZ_JBWMAX010000065.1:0-1737 GCF_056521385.1 Rhodoferax sp. RT5P35
GGCCATCGTGATGGTGGTCACCGGCCTGTACCTGTTTTGGCCGCGCAAGCTGGAGCGCTGGTCCGAGGTGCTGCTGCCCGACTGGCGGGCCACGGGCCGCAAGTGGTGGAAGTCGCTGCACGCCAGCCTGGGCTTTTGGCTTAGCGTGGTGCTGTTTTTGTTTTTGCTGACCGGCATGTCCTGGACGGGCGTGTGGGGTGCCAAGCTGGTGCAGCCCTGGAGCACGTTTCCGGCCACCAAATGGGACGCAGTGCCCACCTCGGACGCCACCCATGCCACGCTGAGCAGCGGCGGTTTGCACGACGTGCCCTGGGGCCTGGAACAAACGCCCTTGCCGGTGTCGGGCTCGTCGGCGGGCACGCCGGGCATCCTGGCAGGTGAACCGGTCAACCTGGACGGCGTGGCCGCGCTGGCCCAGCGCCTGGGCTTTGCCGGGCAGTACCACATCAATGTGCCGCAGGATGCCAACGGCGTGTACTCCATCTCGGCCGACACCATGAGCGGCGACCTGGCCAACCCGTTCCACGACCGCTTTGTGCACGTGGACCGCTACACCGGCCGCATCTTGGCGCAGGCAGGCTTTGCCGACTACGCCCCCGTGGCCAAAGCCATGGCGGTGGGCATTGCGCTGCACCAGGGCGACGTAGGCCTGTGGAGCGCCTGCGCCAACGTGCTGTTTTGCCTGGCCATCGTGACCCTGTGCGCCAGCGGCGTGGTGATGTGGTGGAAACGCCGCCCCCAGGGCAGTGGCCGTTTGGCGGCCCCCAGCGTGCCCGCCCAGGCACCGCTGTGGAAGGGCGGCGCGGTCGTCATGCTGCTGACGGCGCTGGCGTTCCCGCTGGCCGGCGGCGTGTTGCTGGCCGTGCTGCTGCTGGACTGGCTGCTGATCTCGCGCATTTCCGCGCTCAAACTGGCTTTATCTTGAAGAAACCAAATACTATGAAATTTATAGCTGCTATCGCCCTATTGATGGGCACGAGTGGTCATTTATATGCCCAAAATGTGACGGTCAAGGATGCCTGGGTGCGCGCCAGCGTGCAGGGCCAAAAGGCCAGCGGCGCGTTCATGACCCTGACCGCCCAGGCCGATGCCCGGTTGGTCTCCGTGTCCACCCCGGTGGCCGGGGTGGCCGAGGTGCACGAGATGAAGATGGACGGCGACGTGATGCGCATGCGCGCCGTGGCCGGTGGCCTGGCGCTGCCCGCAGGCAAGCCGGTGGCCCTGGCCCCCGGCGGCTACCACGTCATGCTGATGGACCTGAAGGCGGCCTTGCCCAAAGACAGCACCGTGCCCCTGACCCTGGTGTTCCAGGATGCCAAGGGCGTGGAAAGCAAGCTGGAAGTGAAGCTGCCGGTGGCATCCACCGCCCCCGTTGGTGCGGCGGCGCACAAGCACTGACGTATTCCTGACACATTGGGGTAAGCTTCGATTCGTGACCATAGCACCCCAAAAAATCAGGAGACACCATGAGCGATACCCCGGCCTTTGATTTCAGCAAATTCGTACCCGGTTTTGACTTTTTGAAGAGCCTGGGCAAAGGCGCTTCCACCGGTGCCCCGGCCATGGGGGGCTGGGTCGCGCCTACCCTCAGCGTGGAAGAGCTGGACAAGCGCATCACCGAACTCAAGGCCGTGCAGTTCTGGCTGGACCAGAACGCCGTGGGCCTGAAAGCCACCATCCAGGCGCTGGAAGTGCAAAAAATGACCCTGGCTACCTTGAAGGGCATGAACCTGAGCA
>NZ_JBWMAX010000066.1:0-1735 GCF_056521385.1 Rhodoferax sp. RT5P35
CGGTGCGTACCGGCAACATCGAAGAAGACGGTTGGGGCCCGCAGCGCCACGTGCAAGGCCACCCGCTGTGGGGCGTGGTGGGCCCGGACCCGCGTAATTTTGACCCGGCGCGTGGGCCGGAGCTGCTGGAGGCGGTGGTGGGCTGGCTGGTGGAGGAAGTGGCCTGAATTTCAGGCTATTTTTCAGGCATCCAACAGGCAGCCTGTGCTTATTCAATAAGCGCAAGCAGCTATAAAAAATATAGTTAAAAACTGTAGCGCCCAAACTCACACGCTCTCGGGCAAATGGATGTCCATCGGCACCAGCACCTGCCGCACGCCCGCCGTGGGCTGCACCACGGCCTCGGCCATCTGCGCCACCAGTTCGCGGCATAGCTGGGGCAGCGGGTGCGACAAGACGGCTGCGAAGTGCCGGTGGATCAGCCCCGCGCGGGTCACGGGTGTGAGCTCAGTGCCTATGCCCACCACGCGCTGACCACCCCGGTTGCGCTGGCGGCGCTGCGCCAGCGCCTTGAGCACGCCTTCAATGCCGCTGCCACCCATGTAAAAGCCCACCAGATCGGGGTGGCTGTCCAGCAGCTCGTGGGTGCGCTCTTCGCCGTAGGCATCGCTTTCCAGCGTGGAAATGGTCTCCAGCAGGTCGAAGTCCGGTGCGTGCTCGCGCATGTAAGAGCGCAGGCTGATTTCGCTCAGCTCCTGGCACTGGAAGCGGTGGCTGCCTACAAAAATGGCCACCGGGCCGGGGGCGTGGGCCAGCTCCGAAATCAACCAGGCCGCCGTGCGCCCAACTCGGCGGTTGTCCAGCCCGGCATAGCCTGCGCGCAAGGGCGAGCTCAAGTCCGAAATCAGTCCGAACACCGGCACCTGGCGCTGGTGCAAGGCCTCGATGGCGTTGTTGACCAGGGCGTGGTCGGCCGTGACCACCGCGATGGCATCCACCCGTTGGCCCAGGTCGGCCAGGTGCTCGGCCACGCATTCGGGGGTTTGGTCCTTCAGGTACTCGACCACGGCGCGGCCCCGCAGCGTAGGGCAGTCTTGCGTGGCCTGGGTGAGCGCTGCGGCCAGGCCCCGGTAGAACACCGCATTCGGCAACTGCAGCAAAAAGCCCAGCGTGAGGCGCGGGCGCACATCGCGCAGGCGCTCGGTGATGACACCCGCCGCGTAAAAGCCCAGGGCTTCGGCGGAGGCGCGGATGCGCTGGGCTGTGTCTTCGCGCACATTGCTGCGGCCATTGAGCACCCGGTCGACGGTGGAGCGGCTGTGCCCGCAGTGGCGGGCCACGTCGTCCATGGTGGGGCGGCGGGAAGGATTTTGGCTTGACATGTGTGTGTCAAAAATGGTCGTTGTCTTGACACATTATGGGGCAGAAATGGCAGCAACAGTACCCAAAAATCACCTGCACTCGTAGCATCCACCCACGTACAACGAGAGACAAAAAACCATGCCCAACACCTCTTACTCCCGCTATGCCCTGCGCGACGACCAGGCCCCCACCGGCGACCTGCGCCGCGAAGAATTCGAGTCCGAAGTCAGCGCCCGCTGGTTCACCCCGCAGATCGACCGCAAGCTTTTGAAACAGCTCATGAAACGCTCTGACACAGAGTCGCTGTGGAACTATGGCCTGTGGATCGCTCTGCTGGTGGCCAGCGGCGTGGCGGGCTTCTTCACCTGTGGGACCTGGTGGGCCGTGCCCTGCTTCCTGGTCTACGGCGTGCTGTATTCCACCAGCGACCACC
>NZ_JBWMAX010000067.1:0-1731 GCF_056521385.1 Rhodoferax sp. RT5P35
ACGTCGGCACGGCGGCCGGGCAAATCGGGGTCAGCGGGGCCAACATCAGCTATGGCGGCACCAGCATTGGCAGCATCAGCGGCGGCAGCAACGGGGCAAATCTGCAAATCAACCTGAATGCCGGTGCCAGCCTCAGCGCCGTCGAGGCCTTGCTGCAAAACCTCACCTATGGCAGCACCTCGTCCAGCCCGACCAGCGTCCGCACTGTGGGTTTGCGCGTCTCCGACGGAGACGGCGGCAGCAGCAACGCCACCACAGTGCAGATCACCGTCACCCCCAGCCTGGACGGCGCGCCGGTGGTGTATGGCGAATCGCAGGTCAACACCTTCACCACCAACACCCAAGGCGAGCCGCAGATTGCCGTGCTCACCGACGGCAGCTACGTCATCGTCTGGCAGTCCTACGACCAGGATGCCAACAACACCTACGGCGTGTACGGCCAGCATTTCAGCGCCCAGGGCGTGGCCATCGGGGCCGAGTTCCGCGCCAACACCGCCACCGCCGCCGCACAAGACGGTGCCCACGTGGCGGCCCTGAGCAATGGCGGCTTCGTCATCACCTGGGACGATGCCAGTGGCGTGGACGGCAGCGGCCAGGGCGTGATTGCCCAGCTCTACAGCAGCACCGGTGCCACGGTGGGTGCCAACTTTGTGGCCAACACCACCACCGCCAGCACCCAGCAGTACAGCGATGTAGCGGGCTATGCCGGTGCGGGTGCGGTAGTGGGTGGTTTCACCACCGTGTGGGCCTCCAGCGGCAACACCGGCGGCAATGGCTACGACATTTACCTGCAGCGTTTTGACAACAGCGGGGCCAAGCTAGGGGGGGAGGTGCGCGTCAGCACCACGCCAGGGGCTGCAACAGCCCAGGTCGGGAACCAGCTCTACCCGCGCGTTGCCTCGCAGAGCAATGGCGACCTGGTAATCGTGTGGACCGACCAGGGCGGCAACGACAGCAGCGGCCAAGGGGTCTATGCCCAGCGCTACACCGCCGCGACCGGCCTGCTCTCAGGCAGCTTCCTGGTCAACAGCGTCACCGACGGTACCCAGTACGAGCCCGATGTGGCCACCCTGTCCGATGGCGGCTTTGTGATCGTGTGGCGCTCGGACAGCCAGGACGGTGCAAGTGCCGGGGTCTACGGCCAGCGCTACAACGCCGCAGGCACGGCCGTGGGTGGCGAGTTCCGGGTGAACGAAACCACTGAAGGCGGCCAGTACCAGCCCAGCGTGACCGGCCTGTCTACCGGCGGCTTTGTGGTCAGCTTTTACAACGACAACTACGACCTCACCGGTGCGGGCAGCTACAACGACGTGTACATCCGTGAGTACGACGCATCCGGCACACCCATTGACGGCCAGCGCAAGCTGCCCACCGCTACGGCCACCGGCAGCAACCAGGAATACCAGCCCGCCATTGCCGACCTGGGCAGCGGCAACTTCGTGGTGGCCTACACCGACCATGTGCCCACCATAGACGGCGGTAACGCCACCTTCGAGATCACGCAGCAAATCCTGGGCTCTGCGGCCGAACTGGCACGCCAGCAAAACCCGGTGCTCAGCGACTTTACCGGCAGCGTAACTTTTGCCGAGAACCTGATCAACGCCACGCCCCAGGTCATTGATGCCGCCATCAGCCTCAGCGACCTGGACTCAGCCAACTTTGCAGGCGGTGCGGTCAACCTGTTTTATGTACAGGGCGGCGAACCCAGCGACCAGCTGGGTGTGCGCAACG